>JAYTOM010000412.1:0-7904 GCA_043747765.1 Actinomycetota bacterium | reverse complement strand
ACGGCGATCGTTCCGGCGTACACGCGCTCGCCGGCATGCTTCGCGCAGAGTGTTGCCAGCATGGCCGACGCAGCCCCCGGCCGGTTCGCAATCGGCATCGGCTCGAGTAGCAATGTGATCGTTGAGCGCTGGAATGGGGTTCCGTTCGTGGAGCCGTACAAGAAGGTGCGCGATGTGGTGCGCTTTCTCAAGGATGCGCTGAGTGGCGAGAAGGTGAGCAAGACGTACGACACGTTCGCAGTCGACGGGTTTCGGCTCGGTGTCAAGCCCGAACAGCAGCCCAAGATTCTGATCGCTGCGCTGCGTGAGGGAATGCTGCGCCTGGCGGCGCGCGAGGCCGATGGGACGATCATCAACTGGCTGTCCGCTGACGATGTGCGCAAGGTCGTGGGCGTGGTCGACGCAGCATCCGGTGGTGTGCCGAAAGAGATCGTCTGCCGAATTTTCGTCTGTCCGAGCGAGAACGCCGAGGTGGTGCGCGCCGCCGCCAAATTCGCGATTGCGGCGTACCTGAACGTGCCGGTGTATGCGGCCTTCCACGAGTGGTTGGGTCGTGGCGACATGTTGCAGCCGATGTGGGATGCGTGGAAACGTGGCGACCGCAAGGCCGCCCTCGCGGCGATACCCGACGAGCTGGTCGACCAGATCATTGTTCACGGCTCGGCCGCGGAATGCCGTTCGAAGATCCAGGCCTACTTCGACAATGGCGTGACCACGACGTCGTTGGCGATCCTGGGATTGGACCCGGCCCTGAATCACTGGCAGGCCGTGCGGGACCTGTCGCCCAGCGCCAACTGACCGCCACCGGCTCTCCGCCACCCGTTCAGGCTGCGATCTGATTGGTGTGGCCGCCATCACGGCGGAACGAGGGCTTGGACCGGGCGCGCCGGCCAGCTGCCTGAGCGATCATCAGTCGGCGGAGTTCGGCCACGTGCTGGAGGCCGGCGACCCTGGTACGTTCGTCCAAGCGGAACTGCAGGGGCACGGCAGCGGTCAGCAGCGACAGCTGTTCGGGAAGATCTGATGCGACGGTGTCGGTGGGGCTGAACGTGTCGGTCGTGCTCATGAGACCAGCATCGCAAGGGGGTGTGACAGAGTTTCCGTCCGGCCCGTGAGCTGGCCTGATGGTCCGCCGGTCCTTCCCGCTCCTTCATCGTCAGCGGTGAACGGGCTCCCGATTCCTCGGTCACCGCGAGAGGTCCGACAATGCGCACGAGCCCGGCGCCAGCGTCCTGTCACGCCTCGGCGCTGACCGAGTGTGTGTCAGAGTGGCCGCCGTGATCGCGGTACGTGTCCTCGTCGCCCTCCTGGGATCGGCCCTCGTGATCTGGACCATCGGCTCGGCGGTCAAGACGGTCGTCCTGCCACGGGCGACGTCGTCGGTACTGACCCGCGCGACGTTCATCAATGTCCGGCGAGTGTTCGATCTGCTTGCCAGCCAGCGCCAGTCGTTCGAGTTCCGCGACCGGATCCTGGCGATGTACTCGCCGATTGCACTGCTCGCCCTTCCCGCGACGTGGGTCGCGCTCGTGATGGGGGGCTTCACCGGGGTGTTCTGGGGCCTCGGGTTGCATCCGTGGTCCGAGGCATTCATCGTCTCCGGGTCGTCATTGCTCACGCTCGGTTTCGATCGGCCGTTCGGTATGTGGCGTACCGTGGCGTCGTTCGTGGAAGCCGGCATCGGCCTCGGGCTCGTCTCGTTGATGATTTCGTACCTGCCGACGATCTACACCAACTTCAGTCGGCGCGAGGCCCTGGTCGGCATGCTCGAGGTGCGCGCCGGGCTTCCGCCGAGCCCTGCGGAACTTCTCGTCCGGTACGAGCGGATCGGATGGGGAGGACGAATCCACGACGACCTTTTGAGTCGTTGGGAGCAGTGGTTCATCGAGGTCGAGGAAAGCCACACGAGTCAACCGTCACTGGTGTTCTTCCGCTCGCCGCACCCCGGCAGGAGTTGGATCACAGCCGCTGGCTGCGTGTTGGACACGGCTGCGATCACCGCATCGACAATCGACCGGCCGCACGAGGCGCAGGCCGACATCATGCTGCGTACGGGCTGGTTCTGCTTGCGCCGGATCTGCGACTTCTACGGCATTGCCTACGACCCTGACCCGGCGCCGGGTGACCCGATCTCGATCACTCGGCACGACTTCGACCTCGTCTGCGTCGAACTGCTCGCAGCGGGGATCCCGCTCAAGGCCGACCGTGATCAGGCCTGGCGCGACTTCGCCGGCTGGCGGGTGAACTACGACATGGCGCTCCTGTCGCTGTGTTCGCTGATCGACGCGCCACCGGCGAAGTGGTCGAGCGACCGGGCACCGATCAAGCGGATCAAGCCCAAGGTCTTCCGCAAGGCAACCAATCAGGCGTCCCGGACGTGGACCAGCCGTCCGCGGGGCGACGACACCTGAGCGCGTCCGCGAGCCCGCTGTCAGGCGGCGAGTTGTACGGACACGATGATCGCGATGATGCCGACTGCGACCGGCGCCGCATACGTGATCCAGGTGGCAACCGGCTTCCACTTCGGTGCCATCATCGCCAGGCTGCACAGCGACCCGGCCACGATGCCGCCGATGTGTCCGCCGATCGCGATGTTGCCGATCACGAACGTGAGGACGAGGTTGAGTGCCAGCGTTCGTCCGACGCCGGTCTGGAGGATGTTGATCCCCTGACGATGCATCGACAGAGCAGCAGCGGCCATCAAGCCGAACACAGCACCGGATGCACCGCCGGCGATTGCGTGCTGGTTGAGGACGAGGATGCCGGCCGAACCGCCGAGCAGGGCAGCCATGTAGAGCAGGGCGAACTTGGTGCGCCCGAGGCTGCGCTCGAGGATCTGGCCGAGCAGGTACAGCAGATACATGTTCAGCGCGATGTGCAGGATGCCGAAATGCAGGAACCCGCTCGAGACGAGCGTGTACCAGTGGTGCGTTTGGTGGAGGATGTCGCGGTTGAGGCCGAGGTCGAATTGCTGTTGGGAGACCTGGCCACTCCCACCGATGCCGCCTCCGATCGTGGACGAATTTGTCGCGCTCGTGTACAAGAAGACGGCGACGTTGATGGCCATCAGGACATAGGTCATCAAGATCGGCTGGCGCGCGCTGGCGAATTTGACGCGGGTCTTCAGATCTGGCTGGGCGGTTTTGGCGCAGTCGAGGCAATGCGAGCCGACCTGGGCCTGGACCAGGCAGTCACTGCACGCCGGCTTGCCACAGCGCGTGCAGCGCCGCCCCGTTTCACGGTCGGCATGTCTGTAGCAGTGGGTGATCGTAGGCGGCTGGGGCAGCGACATGCCTGCAGGATATCGGTGCTCCTTGCTCCCCTCCCTGCGGCTCGGCGTCCTCACCGACCGCTTCCCTGCGCGTCGGTCGGCGCCTCATCGAGCGGGACGTCCTCGATGGCGTGCAGGAAACCCGTGGTCCACCATCTGCGCAGGTTCGACCAGGCATAGATCCCGGTGTCGTGACCGTCACTCCACGTGATGGAGATCCCCCAGGCGCCGCTGAACTCGGCGTCACGGATCGTGATCATGTCGGACTGCCCGGGACGCGGCCAGGCGAGCTCGTGACGTTCGCGAAACCCGCGACAGGTCGCGCACGGGCAGGCGGCGCGCAGCTCGGCGACGCCGAACGTGCAGATCAGGCCATCGTCGAACGTGATGATGACCTTCTCCGTCCGCTCGATGGTCACCTCCACAACGTCGGATTGCTCTTCGATCATCGTTTCTCCACCCGTTGCACCATCACACGATCATCGCAGCGCCGTGACGATCACGGCGCCGATCACCGTCAGGATGATCAGACCGTTGTACGCAGTGTGGGCACGTGCGGATTCCAGGGTCGCCTCCGAGCTGGAACGCTGGACCCGGAACGACCGGAGGTATGTCGCCATGAAGTACGCGCCACCGACGCTCAGCGCCAAGGCTGTTCCGATGGGAATTCCGATCAGAGCGTGGACCAGCCCGAACTGGACGACCTTGAGCGCCCGCTTCGGGCGCGACCAACTTTCGGCGCCGCGCCGGAACATCTGCTCTTCGGCATACGCGAACAGTGGTAGAGCCGGGATCAGAAGGATCAGGAACACCGCTGGGATCAGCCATTCCCAGACCGTGCCATTGGTGGAGTCGTTGGAGCCGAATACCGGATTCCCTTGGCCGCCGAGAGCGGTCCACCATCCCCAATTCAGTCCGGGAATCTGCCACAACAGCGCTGCCAACCCGATCACACCGGCCAGCACGAGCGGGATCGGCCACAGATGACGCCAGCGGATTCGACTGACAATGGCTCGGAACAGTTCACGTCCATCGGCACTGAACGACCGTCGTGTCCCCGTTGCCAGTCGGAAGCCGACGAACCCGAGTACGCCGAACGTGGCGACATTTCCGAGGCGACCGTTCAGATCAGCGAGCACGGAGCCGATTGTACGGGCGGCCGACGTTGGCCCGTCGTTGGCCCGTCGTTGGCCCGTATCGGGGTGGGGGTGACAGCGGGATGTCGTCGTATGCGCGGTATGCGGCTGTCACCCCAGCCGAAGAACGGGCGGCGGCCGCAGAAGAGCCACAGCAGTTCGCCTCGGCTCCGGATCGGGTGAAGCGGTGGCGCTGTAGTTGGATGGCTTCGTTCTGGTGGCGACACCACTGAGTCGAAGGAGCCGACGATGGCATGGGATTTCGAAACCGAGCCCGAGTTCGAGGCCAAGCTGGCGTGGATGCGCACCTTCGTGCGCGAGGAGATCATCCCGTTGGAGACGCTGTCCGAGGAATTCCGCAGACCAGGTGGTCGGGAGGTGTTCGCGAGGATTGTCGCACCGCTCAAGGAACAGGTCCGCGAACAAGGACTGTGGGCGGCGCACCTGCCACCGGACATGGGCGGAATGGGTTTCGGCCAGGTCAAGCTCGGCTTGATGCACGAGATCCTCGGCCAGTGCGGATACGCCCCGAGCGTGTTCGGGAACAACGCGCCTGACAGCGGTAACGCCGAACTGCTGTCCGTCGGGGGAACGCCCGAGCAGCGCGAGCGGTGGATGAAGCCGTTGCTCGAAGGTTCGATGCGCAGTTGCTTCAGTATGACCGAGCCCAACGCCGGCGCCGACCCGACGCTGTTGCGTACAACGGCGATGCGCGACGGTGAGGAATGGGTGATCAACGGTCACAAGTGGTTCTCGTCGAACGCGTCGATCTCCGACTTTCTGATCGTGATGTGCAAGACCGGCGACACGAGCGAGTCGGCCTACAAGGCTTTCTCGATGATCATCGTGCCGACCAGCACACCGGGCGTGAACATCCTTCGCGACGTCCCGACGATGGGCGAGCCTGATCACAAGACCGGCGAGCCAGGGGGACACGCCGAGATCTTGTACGAGAACGTCCGCGTGCCGTTCGAGAACGTGGTCGGCGGGGAGGAAGGGATCGGCCAGGGATTCGCACTCGCTCAGAAGCGACTCGGACCAGGCCGGATCCATCATGCGATGCGGTGGCTCGGCCAGAGTCAACGCGCGTTCGACATGCTGTGCGAACGGGCGCTGACCCGGTACACGCACGGCAGCATCCTCGCCGAGAAGCAGATGATCCAGGACTGGATCGCGCAGAGCTGGGCCGAGATGCAGGCGGCTCGTCTGCTCACCCTGCAGGCAGCATGGAAGATGGATCAACTGCACGCCCAGGGCAAGCATCACAGCGATGCCAGGGTGGAGATCGGCGTGATCAAGTTCTGGGGTGCGAAGGTCCTGTACGACGTCATCGACCGGGCGATCCAGATCCATGGCAGTCTCGGGTACACGACGGATCTGCCCCTCGAGTCGATGTACCGGGCGGCCCGCGCTGCTCGTATTTACGACGGCCCGGACGAGGTCCACAAGGTCACAGTTGCTCGTCAATTGCTGAAGCGGTACCGGCCGTCGGATCCGCCGATGGAGCACGTCCCCACTCGCCGTGCCGAAGCCCTTGAGAAGTTCTCGGGTTACCTCGACGGGCTGTGACCGACGGGCTGTGACCGATCGGCTGTGACCGGGCTGACTATCGGGCTGGCTACGGCGCGGCCTGACCGCTGACTACGAGGCGGCGGTCGGGGCCGTGTAGACGCCGGTGATCTCGCTGGCGTCGATCGACGAGTCCTCGATGGCACTCAGCATGTCGGCCGATGACGAACCGTTCGGCAATTCGACCTGCTGGCTGAGGGCGTAGAGCGTGAACCAGTAGTGGTGGGTGCTGCCGGCGGGCGGGCACGGCGGGGTCCAACCGGTGACCGGCGTCGCGGCTGTGCTGGAGCCGTTCAGGGACTGGATCGCTCCCGCCGGCACGACGCCCTCGCCGATCAGGTTCTCGGTCGGCTGCAGCCCAGCGACGATCCACTGTACGTAATCGTTGGCGTCGATGTCGGTCACGACGAGTGCCAATTCGACTGTGTCCGCTGAGGCACCACTCCAACTGATCTGCGGGTGGACACCCGCACCGTTGCACGTGAAGCGCTGATCGATCGCGCCGCCATCGACCCACGGGAGTTGCAGCGTCAGCGAGGAAGCAGCGTCCGTACCGGCGGTCGTCGTCGAGGTCGCCAGCGGAACGACTTGGCCGCCCTTGGTCCCGCCCGCAGAGTCGATCGACGTGGCCGGCACCGTCGTGGTGGTCGGCGTGTAGACGCTCTGGTTCTGGCTCGGATCGGCCGGGCGGAGTGTGCGTCCGTCACTGTTGCACGCGGCGAGCGCAGCCGAGATCAACAACACCGAGCCGAGCATTGCGACGATGGGCCGGGCGAAGTTCGGGCGTGAGCGTGACACGGAGCCAGAGCCTACGGGGCCGCGCAGTCGCGTACCCGGCACTGCCGTTGGCCGGGGTCGAGCCGGGGTGCCATCTGCGGTGGGCCGGTATCGTGGCGAAGTGACTGAACAGCAGCGATGCGTGCTCACCGTCCATGCCCACCCCGATGACGAAGCGTCGAAGGGTGCGCCGACGTTGGCGATGTACCACGACCATGGTGTGCGCACGGTGCTGGTCTGTTGCACCGGCGGTGAGGAGGGCGATCTCCAGAATCCGGCGCTGCGTGAGGAGGGCCAGCCGTTCCATGGTCTGACCCCCGAGCAGGACAAAGCAATGCTTGCCGAGCTGCGTCCGCACGAGCTGGCCGAGTCGGCGCGGATCATCGGGTTCGACGAGGTCGTCATGCTCGGTTACCGAGACTCGGGGATGGCCGACACCGAGCCGAACACGAATCCGTTGTCGTTCAACATGGCGCCGATCGACGAATCGACAGGTCGTCTGGTCGAGATCATCCGCCGGACCAGGCCACAGGTGATCATGACCTACAGCGACGATCAGAGCGGCTACAACCACCCCGATCACATTCGTGTCCACGAGATCTCGGTGCTCGCATTCGCTCGCGCCGGCGATGAAACGTGGTATCCCGAAGCCGGCGAGCCGTTCCAGCCCTCGAAGATGTACTACACGGTCTGGTCCCGGGCCCGTGGCCTGGCGGTGCACCAAGCGATGATCGACATCCACGGCAAGTCCCCGTTCGACGACAAGTGGTTGGATCGCCCCTCACAGGACGGCAGGATCACGACCAAGCTCGACGTCGGCTCGTACCTGTGGGCCCGGTCGGGTGCGCTGCGAGCCCACGCCACACAAGTCGATCCGAAAGAGGGTTGGTGGTTCGGACTGGAGGACCACGAACTGGCTGCTGTGTACCCGTACGAGGAGTGGGTGCTTGCCCAGTCGAACGTTGGATTCCCCGAGCCCGGCAGTTACGAGTCGGATCTCTTCATCGGGATCGATCTCGATCCGCGCGAAATGACCGCCAGCATCGACTCGTTGCGGGCTCATTCATGAGCACCGTTCAGTATCGCGTCGCGTTCGGCAAGAAGGACGAAGTCGTGGAAGGGCCCGACGACGCGACCGTCGTCGTGTCCGT
>JAYTOM010000411.1:0-1550 GCA_043747765.1 Actinomycetota bacterium | reverse complement strand
GGCCGGCCGTGGGTTTGTGGCCACCAGCGTTCGACGTCATCGATGACGATGACCCCGCTGACGGTCCACGAGCCATCGTCGCTGACGAGATCGAGTTGTTGGCGTAACACGGTCGCCCCGGCCACCGACAGCCATGCCGAGACCGGTGCGTTTAAGCCGCCGACCGCAGCGGAGCAAGCGATCACACCGCGATCAGATCCGTCGATCGACGTCACGATTGAGTGCCTGTCGAGCACGACGCCGCTGAGGGTGGTGATGGACAATGCCCTCCAGATGCCGACGGGTGGCGCAGGAGGGGTCCAACTCGGCATACGGCCCAGCAATGTCGTTCGCGCCCATCGGAGTTGTTGGTTGTCGACGATCCTCGACTTCCAGCGCGGTCTCGGCCGGCGGCTGCCGAGATGAGCCTTCAGCGACCGACACACGATGACGAGATCGTTGCTCGAATCGAGGTCGACGTCGATGCAGTGAGCAGCGAACATGTTGTCGCTGTGCAGCACGTGTTCGCCGTTGAACCACACGTCAGCGATCGTTGCCAGTCCATCGATGCGCAGACGTGCTCTCCCAATCGCCGCCGTGAAAGACGAACGAAACCACCAGTCGAGCGAATCGAAATCGATCCGGTCATCGACGTCCCATTCACCGAGATTGCGGAGCGCTCCAGCGACGGTTCCAGGGACACTCGCCGGCTTCCAATCGAGATCGTCCAGCCCGCTGCCTGCTGCGTCGATGACCGCTCCGGCAGGGGATCTGCCCAACTGCCACCTCAGCGCGATCGTGTCGAGTTCGTCCCGCGCACGGTCGGTCACCGCTTCGTCGCGTCGTAGTCGAGCCGCATGATGGTGTTCGCTTGGATCGGATCCTTCGTCGTGAAGTCGCAGTCGTGGTGCCACACATAGAAAGCCTTGCGGAACTTCGAATAGACGAGCCCATTCGGGGAGACGGGAAGTGCTGGTCCGAGCGACTGCCATGTCGCCCCGTGATCGCCAGACACCACGAGAATGTTGTTCCCGACCGTTGCCAGACGGCCGTCCGGCAGTTCGATGAGCACCGTGGCCGCCGGCGAAACGATCGACTGATCGGTCATGATCGTCCAAGTGACGCCCTGATCGGTGCTGCGGGCGATGCCTTTCTGCAGAACGAAATAGATCGAACCATCGGACGCGACCAGCGGCTTGCCCAGCGTCGGCGCTTTGGACACCGGCGTCCACGTCGCCCCGGAATCTGTCGTACGGAAGATCCCGGACGTCGCAGTATTGCTCGTTCCGAGGATGTACGTCGTCGGATTGATGACGAGCGGCCCAGTTGTGAAGCCGACGCCGGCTGGCAACGCTGCGGAGATATCGGTCCACGTAGATCCGGCGTCGGTGGAGCGAGCGATCCTCGTCACTTCGTGCGTCGTGGAGATCATCGTCTTGCGTTCTGGATCGCTGAAGTCGATGCTCAGCGCCTCGGTGAGCGAGATGTTGCCGAGTTGCCGGAACGTAGCGCCGTTGTCGTCGGTGCGATACACGCCGCCACCGTTGTAGATCCCACTCTCCCAGAACGTG
>JAYTOM010000410.1:0-1576 GCA_043747765.1 Actinomycetota bacterium | reverse complement strand
TGTGCTGAGGTACTGGCAGATGGCGTTGATACCCGGAGCTCCAGAGCCGTCGTCGTTGGTGACGAGCACCTCGTGCATCCTCGGCGTTGCGGTCGTGGTCGACGTGGCCGCAATCGCGGTGACGGCAGCGGTCGTGGTGGCCGACGTCGAACTACTGCTGCACGATACGGCGTCGATCGAGAGCGCAACAACGACAAGGGCAGTACGAGCTGGGAACATGGTCGCCCTTGTAGCAGACGATGTCGGACTGTCTCGGTGTCTCAATGCCGCACTGTCCAGCATTACGCCACCGGGTCAGCGCCCATCCGGTCAGCGCCCATCCGGTCAGCGTCAGCCAACACATGACGTCAGCCAACACATGACGTGAGCAACGGGGCAGCCGTCGGCCGAACCGTCAGGCCGGGGTCGGGAGTTCCGACATCGCTTGCAGCAGCGTGTTCCATGCCAAGGTCGCGCACTTGATCCGAACGGGGAACTTGACGACCCCCTGCAGCGCCTCGAGATCGCCGAGCTTGACGGCCGCTGCGGCCGCCTCCTCGGCGTCGGAGTGGGCTGCATCGTCGACACTCATCATCCCTTTGAAGCGGCGCACGAGGGCGCGAACTTCGTCGAGCGGCTTGCCTTTGACGGCCTGGCTCATCATGCTCGCTGACGACTGGCTGATGCTGCAGCCCTGGCCGCTGACCTTGATGTCGGTGACGAAGCCGTCGGTGACATCGAGGTACACCTGGATCTCGTCGCCACACAGCGGGTTGTGGCCCTCGGCACGAACGGCGGGGGGAGCGAGCTCACCGCGGTTGCGCGGGGTGCGGTAGTGATCGAGGATGATCTCGCGATAGAGGTCTTCGAGGCCGGGCATGAGGAACCTTTCTGGGCGATCGGTCGAGCCGGTCGGTGTCGTTCAGAAACCGAAGATATCGCTGGCGCCTTCCAGCGCATCAGCGAGAGCGTCGGCGTCGGACTCGTCGTTGTAGATGTAAAAACTGGCCCGAACAGTTGCGGTGCATCCGAGCAATCGCATCAGCGGCTTGGCGCAATGGTGGCCGGCACGCACGCACACATTGCGCTGGTCGAGAACCTGGCTGACGTCGTGCGGGTGGATGTCGCGGAAGGCAAAGCTCAGCGTGGCGCCGCGTTGTTCGATGTTGGTCGGACCGTAGATCGTGATGTCGTCGCCGTAGCGCTCGTTGAGGCTGTTGATCGCGTACGCACCGACCTCCATCTCATGGCGGCGGACGTTGGCCATCCCCAAGTTGGTCAGGTAGTCGACGGCAGCGCCCATCCCGATCACTTCGACGATCGGCGGTGTGCCGGCCTCGAACTTGGCGGGCACGGGCGCGGTGGTGAAACCGTCGAGACGCACGTCGGCGATCATGTTGCCGCCACCGAGGAACGGTGGCATTGCGTCGAGCAGCGCGGCCCGGCCCCACAGCGCGCCGACACCACTGGGACCGCACATCTTGTGACTGCTGAAGGCCAGGAAGTCGGCGCCCCACGCCTGCACGTCGGTGACGTTGTGCGCAACGTATTGGCAGCCGTCGACGATGGCGATCGCGCCGGCAGCGTGGGCGGCTGC
>JAYTOM010000409.1:0-4810 GCA_043747765.1 Actinomycetota bacterium | reverse complement strand
CCGCTGCGTTGGCGAACGTGATCGAGGACTTGGTGCCGCAGGCGTTGCACAACACCGTCAAGTACGCGAACAACCGGGTCGAGTGTGATCACGGCCGGTTGAAAGCACGGTTGCGGCCGATGCGCGGTTGAAGACCGACCGCACCGCGACGGTGATCATCGAAGGCCACGCGTTCATCCAGAACCTTCGCCGCGGCCATTACGAACTCGGCATCGAAGCCCGAGCCGACCATCTTCTGCGCTGCAGCCTTCGACGAACTCGCCTCAATGATCTGATCTGATCTGACGAGACCAACATCGGACCGGGACCTCAACGCGACACCCGACAGAACAACGCAACAGTGCCCAAAAAACTCATGATGCCTGCTACACCGCAGCGGGCTTGGAACCTCGTCCCACTGCGGGATAGTCAGGCCAGTTCTTCGACGAACCGGCGATGATCGTCTGATCGCTGCTCGAACACTCCGATGTTCTGTTTGGCGCGACGTTGGCCACGAAGAAATGCGAGTGGGTCTTGTTGGTCGCCCACGTAACCCAGCGCAAACGCCCCCTCTTGGTAGCCCATCATCTTGAGCAGGTCGTCGTCCAGCGTCAGTGCAACGTCTCGCGGGCAGGCCAGGTATTGGTTCTCTTCCTGGCGGACCCAGCCGACCGAATAGGTGATGTTCACCCCCTTGCGGTAGCTGTCGCTGGTGTTGGCCCCGCCACCGTGGAAGACCTTGCCGTCGTAGAACAACACGCTGCCACGACGCATTTCCACCTGCGCACAGGGGAACGCAAGGCCCTCTTCATCGCTGACCGTCGAGCTTCCGGGAATGACGTGTGTGCCCCCGTTCTCGTCGGTGAAGTCGGTGAGTGCCCACATGGTGTTGCACTGCACGTGATAATCAGCCGGAAACGGAAAGAAGTCGAAGGCCATCTGGTCGCGATGGACCTTTTGTGGTGTCTCGCCTGGGGCGATCGAGATGATCTGGGTGAGGTGCAGCTGTACCGACGTGACATGGTCGAGGAAGGATCGAACAGCGCCGACCACGAGCGGATCCATGACGAGTTGGCGGGCCGTGGGGCACCTCGCCACGAGCATGCCGGTACGGCGTGTGTGGCGACCGTCGTACTCATCGCGACCCATATTCGAATCGTCGATGTACGGCTGAGCTTCGGCGTCGAGCTGATCCATGGTCGCCGAATCGGCCAAGTCGTCGACGATGGCGTACCCCCACTGTCGGAGATGAGCGGCGACGTCGCCGGCACTGGCGGTGGGCGGCAGGTGGTTGAGTTCCGCAGTACCACGGCTCACGAACTGGCTCATGAAGGCGATGGTAGTTTTATGTGTCCACGCTGTCGATCAATTGTCAGTTCATTACGACATGGATACTTCCGGGCCGATAGGGCACCGGCAGGAAATCGTCGACCACGCTGATGACGTCGGTATGGGCCACGTGGCGAACGCGGCGTTCGTCAAAGCTCTCGCGTGGTGCCATCAGCGCCGGGTCGGTGATGGTGCCCTGCCCGTGGTTCTCGGGAATGGTGCAACTGGCAGCAGACTCGGCGCAGGCTGACTCCCTGGATCTCGGCGTGCACCTCACGCCCACAACGAGCAGAAGGGGATACCCGTTAAGCCTCCGTTAAGCCCGACAGCCAACCGACAAAAGCTGCTGTTCTCACCGACGAGCATGATTTACTTCTGGCCAACCGTGGCTGAGGTGCAATGTCATGCGGCGCCCGAAGCACTGGAACCGAGTGGCGGTCAGAGCTGCTGACCGGGGGGCGAGCCGGCAGGCGACTCCAGACCCTCTCGACAAATCACGAGCCGAGGACGTTGATCACATTGGCAGTGACCTGTTCGACGGTCGGGTCGGCACCGAGGCCGTAACACCAGTTGGCTGAGCCAGCGTTGAAGACCGTACCTTCGCCCTTCGTGAAGATCGCCATCACGGCATTGCCGCGCCTGATCCGATCGACGTTGGATGGCGAATCATCGCCGAATAGGACCGAGGCCACGTGCTCCAGGTCCCCCGGCGGGTCGACCCCGGCCCAGAGAGCCACGGGCGCCTCACACACGTCGGCCGTGATCGAGATTAGGTGTGCCGGCGCCGTCGCCAGCACCTCAAGTGAGGCCGGTGTTGAGTCGGCTCCGGTCGGCACAACACGACCGTCGACGATCGCCAGATCGCAGCCGTCAACCTCGTAGCCGACCGCAGTGGCCGCGGCCCCGATCGTGTCTCCGTAGTGCAGGTCAGCGCCGGCGAACACCCAATGGTCGGGAGTGAGGACGGTATAGCCGCCCGAACTGCGTGGCGTAGCGTGGCCTACGCGCGCATAGCCACCGCGTGTGAACGACAGCCCAATCGTCGTGTTCTCGGGGCGGCCGATCAGCGGGTCCGACCACATCGAGGTCAGGAGATGGAGTTGATCGCCGCCGCGATACGGATCACTCGTGCGGGCGTCGCCCTTGAAGCAGACCATCGAGCAGTGATCGTCGGAGTAGCGAACCTGCCAGAAGCTCGTGTTACCGGAGAAGATCGCCCAGTTACCGCCGGCCTCGACGAAACTGTCGACGGCGTCGCGCATTCCCCACGACCAGTACTCGTTGTGACCGGCGGTGACCAACAATCGGCGCCCGGTCAGGAGCTCGGAATCACGATCAAGGTCGGCGTCGACGGCGTAATCGAGCTCGATCCCCTGTGACTCGGCCCACACCGCAAACCGTCGCTCCCAGTTGAACCAACCCGAGGATGCCGACCACAGCGGATACGTATGCGCCGCCTGGTATCGCTGAATGCGCTGATGGGTCGGGTCGTAGTCCCCGATATTGGCTACGCGTCCGTCGTAGCCGTCGTCGTCGATGACACGGGCGATGTACCCGCGTTCGATCGGGCGCAGAAACGACACCTCATGGGCGCCGCTGTACAGGCATCGCCCACCCCACTGGTTGTAGGCCTGCCACGTGTTCGTGCTCAGCACGAACAGCTTGGTCGGCCGCTCCGGTCCGGCATGCCGCAGCACGAAGAACGCCTCCGATGCGTCACGCGGGCCATCCCCGGTGGAGAGCCGGATCTCGTACATACCCGGCTGCCAGGACCTCGATGTGGCGATTGCGAACGACTCCGGCCATTCGCAGCCGAAGCGCCAGGCGTGATGAGGCGTGGGAGACTCGCCGACTTCGATCTGAGCTGACCACACGGCGGTGCGCTCGGCGCCGAGCCGCACGACGTCGACGTCGACGGCCGGTACACGGCTTGAGCAGCGCACTATCACGGTCTCGCCGGCGGCAACGCTCTGCTGGGCGGCGTAACCTTCCACGGTCGGCCAAAGCGTGAAGTCACGATGTCGCATTGCCGGGACTGTAGCCAAAAGCCGGATCGTTACTGCGCTCTTGCGCGACCGGCGCCGAACCCGGAGAATCTCAGGTTTTGGCATCGGCCCCGCTGTCGCATATCGAGCGTCGTCAACGGCCAGCTGCTACCCGACGACCGGCGGGTACACCGAACCTCTCCTGAAACTAACGTGGTTTGAATCTCCTGATGCCCTCACCGGCATTGTTGCGTTGAAGGATTGTGTGCCAGCGGCAAGGATGCCCACATGAAGTGCCATCGTCGTGTCACACCGTTGAGCCTGCCGTCATCAGCGTTCACCGGGTTCCGGTTCCCGCCGGAGATCATCTTGTTGGCGGTCCGCTGGTATCTGCGGTTCGGGCTCTCGTACCGAGACCTGGAAGAACTGCTCGCCGAACGCGGCGTCGCGGTGGACCACGTCACGGTTCACCGCTGGGTGCAACGGTTCACACCGCTGGTCATCGACGCGGCGCGACCGTGCCGCCACACTGTCGGGCGACGCTGGTTCGTCGACGAGACCTACGTCAAAGTGGCCGGCGTGTGGCGGTACGTGTACCGCGCCGTCGACGGATACGGCCAGGTCATCGACGTCTACGTCTCGCGCCGTCGCGATATTGCCGCGGCGCGCACGTTCTTCACCACAGCGATCGCCGGTCATGGCCAACCGGAAGGGGTCGTCACCGACCGCGCTGCGGCGTTGGCGGCGGAGCTCGACAGGGAACTCGAGGTTCAGGCCGGTCGGCAACACGTCCTGTCCGGACCGGGAACCCCAGTCATAGAAGTAGTGGTTGTCATTGGATGTAATCCTTTCCGGCCCACAGCACTCAGCCGTGGACCCCCAGATCACACCCAGTTACACAACCCATCGGACAGTCCCGTGGAGAACGTCCCGCTCGACCTGAACCGCTGATTGTCATCGAGGATTTCGTTTCGGTGCGCGAGGTTGGTGCTTGAGGTTGGTGGTTCCGTGCCGATGGAGTGGTGTGCAGGTCGGCATGGTGGAGGGTGGTCGGGAGATGGTGGCTCCACATGCGGGTGCAAGCGTAGTAGTCGCCACCCAACCCGCTAACGAAGGATCCACAGGACACGCAACTGCTGGCGAGACCAGCCCGTTGACAGGGCCGCCGCCACCGACACGCCCGGCGGTAGGGACGCAGATGAACGGTGATCAGCAGCCGCCGTGTTGGCGGTGCGCTGGTATCTGCGGTTCGGGTTGTCGTACCGCGACCCGGAAGTACTCCTCGCGGAACGCGTATCGAAGTGGACCACGTCACGCTGCACCGGTGAATGAACGATTCGCACCGTTGCTGATCGACGCGGCGCGACCCTGCCGGGCGCTGTTGCGTTGTTCGTTCAGGGCTCGCGTTCGGACGAGATCCGATGTCGATGTGGTCAGATCACGGTGGCGAGTTCGTCGAACGCGTGCGGAACAGCGCAGTCGGTCGGCTCGTGTGTCGACACCAAGTTCGTTGTGGC
>JAYTOM010000408.1:0-2589 GCA_043747765.1 Actinomycetota bacterium | reverse complement strand
GCCTTGCGGGTGAGCATGGTGACCAATTGGATCATGGTGATCTCCTGTTCGTGAGGGTGTCGACGGTGGGGTATCGACGGTGGGCTGCGGGGAATGGCGGGGGTTACAGACCGAGGAACGATCCGCCATCGCAGATGATCGTCTGTCCGGTGACGAACGCCGAATCGTCGCCGGCCAGGAAGAGAGCGACCGAGCCGATGTCGGTCTGCGGATCGCCCACCCTGCCGAGCGGGGTCCGTGCCTCGATTGCATCCTTCAGTGCCGGAGACTTCTCGAATGCGTTGACCAGTGCGGGCGATGCAGCGACCGGTCCGATGCAGTTGACGGTGACGCCTGACGGTCCCCACTCCCGAGCGAGGCTCTTGGCGATGGCCCGCTCGGCTGCCTTGACGGGTGAGTACAGCGGAATGTTGGCGCTGCCCTCGAGCCCACTCGGCGAGGTGAGGATGATGAACCGGCCGCATACGCCGGCCTCGCGAAGGTGCGGCCACGCCGCTTGCCCGCAGAACAGCACGGCCCACACGCCGGTGGTGGACATGTGCTTCCAGTGGCGATCCAGGTCCGCGTCCTCGAGCCTGTGCGGGATACCGCCGCGAAATGCGTTGTGCACCATGATCTGCAATCCACCGAACTGTTGCACGGTTCGAGCGACACACGATTCCACCGAGTCGCGCGAGCTGACATCGGTTTCGATGCACACGGCGGAGCCGCCGTTGAACCGGATCGATTCGGCAATCGGCTCGCCCGTGTCGCAGCGTCGGGCGGCGATGACCACGTTGGCGCCTTCTTCGGCGAGCCGCCTGGCGATGCCCTCGCCGACGCCTTGGCCGGCACCGGTGACGATCGCTGTTCGGCCGGCGAGACGATTCATGCGGTCATCCACAATCCGCCGTCGGCTGTCAGCGTGGCGCCGGTGATGTGATGTGCATCGACCCCGGCGATCAGCCGGATCAGTGGGACGATGTCGTCGACGAGCGAACCCTTCGACCCGAGGGCGATTGGTGCGAGCGAGACAGATCCGACGGCTGCTGGATCGATCCCGAACAGCTCGGGTGCTGTTGCGATGCAGTTGACGGTCATCCCGTCGGCCCCCCACTGCCGTGCCGCTGACTTGACCATCACCCGGATCGCCTCGGCGGTGGCGGCCGCGTGAGCCAGACCGATCGCCCCGGACATGCCGATGGTGGGTACGACAGCGATCAGGCGGGCATGCTCGGCGCTGTGCGCGCGCTGGAAGGCGATGATCGCCTCGCGCATCGGCTGCTCCCAGGCGGCGTCGAAATCAGCATCGGTCAGCGAGTCGAACGGCTGTGCAGTGGTTGCGATGCGCGCGACGACAACAGTGGTCGAGCACTCCACCCCCAACGCCACGTCGCGTAGGGAATCGGCCAGGGGACCAGACCCTTCGACGACGATCTCCATTCCTTCTGTGCCGGTCACGAGCGGTCACCGTAACGCAACCGAGAATCTGACGCGACGTCAGATCGACCAGAGCGTGCCGGCGCAAGCTGACTCGGTGCTCGTGCCGGCGTGAACGGGAAGCCCGGCTTCAGCCGGCGTGCGGCTGAGGCGCGGCGCTGGTGCCGGCAGGGTGACACCGTTGATCTCGACGAACGTCGTCCGCGCGACATTGTGCGGGTGTTGCGCCGCTTCGGCAGGTGACAGAACGGGTGCGAAACACGACTCCGTACCCTCCAGCAATTCGCACCATTCGGCGCGCGTCCGGCCGATGAAGATCGCCGCGAACCGCTCCTTGAGCTGGGGCCACAGGTCTCGTTGCCACTGCGGGAACTCGCTTTCACCGATGCCCAGGCGGGCCAGCAGTTCCGCGTAGAACTGTGGTTCGATCGCGCCGAGTGCGATGTACTGGGCGTCAGCGCATTCGTACACCTCGTAGAAGTGGGCACCTGTGTCGATGTGGTTGGTGCCGCGCGGACCCCAGCCCCCGCCTGTCGCGGCGAAGAACGGTGCAGCGACCATGGCCGCGCCGTCGACCATCGCGGCATCGATGACCTGGCCGAGCCCGGACACGGTGCGCTCGAACGCGGCGGCAGCGATACCGAGGGCGAGCATCAGCCCACCACCGGCGAAGTCGCCGAGCAGGTTGATCGGTGGTGTCGGCTTCTCGCCGTCGCGACCGAGCAGCCACAGAGCGCCGGACATCGCGATGTAGTCGATGTCATGTCCTGCCACGTGGGCCAGCGGACCGTCCTGGCCGAAGCCGGTCATCCGGCCGTAGATCAGTCGAGGGTTACGCGCCCGAACGACGTCGGGTCCGATGCCCAACCGCTCGCACACGCCGGGGCGGAACGGGTCGATGAAGACGTCTGCGTCATCGAGCAATGACAACAGCAGGGCGACGTCGGGTTCCAACTTGAGGTCGAGAGCGATCGAGCGCTTGCCGCGCATGAAGAGGTTGGTCGGGGTCTTCGAATGGTCGACCTTGGCTGCGTCGGACGGGCGATCGACGACGACCACATCGCATCCGTAGTCGGCCAGGATCATCCCGCAGTACGGTCCCGGTCCCTGACCGGTGAGTTCGATGACCCGTAACCCAGCGAGTGGTCCGGTCGTTCGTCGAGGCGCTGA
>JAYTOM010000407.1:0-8207 GCA_043747765.1 Actinomycetota bacterium | reverse complement strand
ACGCCGGTACGACCGGCGTTGCCGCGGCTTCGTGCGGTGGACAACAGCGCTACAGGCGACATCGAACGGTCGGGTTGACGCTCGAGCACCGAAACACAGATGCCCGGGCCCACCGATGTGGAACCGGGCATCGCACGTGTGTTGCAGAAACGCTGGATCAGTCGGTTCCGCCGCCGGCTGGACCGCCGTCGCCGGCGCCGGCTAGTTCGATCTCCGGGGGAATCAGGGCTTCGACAGCACGGAAGGTGATCCGGTCCTCGCCCGGGTGATCCGGGTCTGGCTCGGTGTCGACGACGATGATCTCGCCGGCGCGGAACTCCTTGTACAGGATCTTCTCGGAGAGCGGATCCTCGACCAGGCGCTGGATCGCACGACGCAATGGACGTGCTCCGAGCTGCGGGTCGTAGCCCTTGACAGCCAAATGCTCTTTTGCGCTCTGGGTCAACTCGATGCCGAGGCCCTGGCTCTCGAGTTGGCCGGTCAGGCGCTTGGTCATCAGATCGACCATCTGCATCACCTCGCTCTGGGCGAGTTCGTGGAACACCACGACATCGTCAATGCGGTTGAGGAACTCGGGACGGAAGTGGCCCTTGAGCGCTTCCATCACCTTGTCCTTCATCCGCTCGTAACTGACCGCTTCGTCGTTGCGGGTGAAGCCGACATTGGCCTTGCGCAGATCCGCCGTGCCGAGGTTCGACGTCATGATCAGGACCGTGTTGCGGAAGTCCACTGTGCGACCCTGGCTGTCCGTGAGGCGACCTTCTTCCAGGATCTGGAGGAGCGTGTTGAACACGTCCGGGTGGGCCTTTTCGATCTCGTCGAACAGCACCACGCTGAACGGCTTGCGCCGCACGGCTTCGGTCAGTTGGCCACCCTCTTCGTATCCGACGTAGCCGGGGGGAGCACCGACGAGACGGCTGACGGTGTGCTTCTCCATGTACTCGGACATGTCGAGCGAGATCAGCGCCTGGTCGTCGCCGAACAGGAACTCGGTGAGGGTCTTGGCGAGTTCGGTCTTGCCGACGCCGGTCGGCCCGAGGAAGATGAACGAACCGCTGGGGCGACGTGGGTCCTTCAGGCCTGCGCGTGTGCGTCGGATGCTCTGGCTGACGGCCTTGATCGCCATTTCCTGGCCGATGATCCGCTTGTGCAGTTCGGCTTCCATGTCGAGCAGCTTGGCGGTCTCTTCCTCGGTCAACTTGTAGACCGGGATACCGGTCCAGATGCTGAGCACTTCGGCCACGGACTCTTCGTCCACCTCGTCGAACAGGTCGACACCGCTGGCCTTGACTTCGGCCTCTTTGGTGGCCTTCTCCTCGAGCAGCGACTTCTCTTGATCGCGGAGGCGTCCAGCTTCTTCGAAGCGCTGTTCTTCGACAGCCTTCTTCTTGGCTTCCTGGACCTCGGTCAGACGGGTCTCCATCTCCTTCAGATCTGGAGGTGTGCCCATCCGCTTGATGCGCAGGCGCGCGCCGGCTTCGTCGATCAGGTCGATTGCCTTGTCGGGAAGGTGACGGTCGCTGATGTACCGATCGGACAGGTTCGCCGCGGCAACGAGCGCCTGGTCGGTGATGGTCACCCGGTGATGGGCCTCGTACTTGTCGCGAATGCCCTTGAGGATCTCGATCGTGTGGGCCACTGTCGGCTCTTCGACTTTGACCGGCTGGAATCGCCGCTCGAGGGCAGCGTCTTTTTCGAGGTGCTTGCGATACTCGTCCGTCGTGGTTGCACCGATGGTCTGCAGTTCACCACGAGCCAACATCGGCTTGAGGATGGAGGCAGCGTCGATCGCGCCTTCGGCTGCACCTGCGCCGACGAGCGTGTGTATCTCGTCGATGAACAGCACGATGTCGCCGCGGGTCTTGATCTCTTTGAGCACCTTCTTCAGGCGCTCTTCGAAGTCGCCGCGGTAACGGCTACCGGCGACGAGTGCGCCGAGATCGAGCGTGTACAGCTGCTTGTTGCGCAGCGTGTCCGGGATGTCGCCGGAGACGATCTTCTGGGCCAGGCCTTCGACGATCGCGGTCTTGCCGACGCCCGGCTCGCCGATCAACACGGGGTTGTTCTTGGTGCGCCGACTGAGGATCTGCATGACCCGCTCGAGCTCGCGCGTACGGCCGATCACGGGATCGAGCTTCTTCTCACGGGCGAGTTGGGTCAGATTGCGACCGAACTGATCGAGGATCTGGCTGTTGCCCTTGTCGCCGGTGTCCTTCTCGCTCGCGGCACCGCCGGCCGCAGCTGCAGCCTGTGGCTCGCCGGGCTTGCCCTGACCGCCCTGGTAGCCGGATAGCAGTTGGATGACCTGCTGGCGCACACGGCTGAGGTCGGCGCCCAACTTGACGAGCACTTGGGCGGCAACGCCCTCGCCCTCGCGGATCAGCCCGAGCAGGATGTGCTCGGTACCGATGTAGTTGTGGCCGAGTTGCAACGCTTCACGCAGCGACAGCTCGAGAACCTTCTTCGCGCGTGGCGTGAAGGGAATGTGGCCGGACGGCGAGGAGCCACCCTGACCGATGATTTCTTCGACCTGGCTGCGGACGGCTTCGAGCGAGATTCCGAGGGATTCCATGGCTTTGGCGGCGACGCCTTCGCCTTCGTGGATGAGACCCAGGAGAATGTGCTCTGTGCCGATGTAGCTGTGATTGAGCAGTCGTGCTTCTTCTTGCGCAAGAACGACGACCCGCCTGGCCCTATCAGTAAAGCGTTCGAACATGCCCGCCCTTTCCCGAGACGGTGGATACGTGAAGCAAGTGTAACGGTGACAGCCGGAAGAGTCGCGGCGCGAGGCGGCGATCTGATATGGAGTGGTCCCTCTCGCATTGGGGCCGTTCGTTGCGCGCGTGAGGGGTGGAACGCCTAGCCTTGCGGTGTGTCCAGCACGCCACTCTTCGCGCTCCACGGCATGACCGAGGACCGGCAGCGGATCGAGCAGGCGTTGGTCGCTGCAGTCAACACCAAGGACGCGTACCTCAACGAACTGGCACGCCATCTGATCGTGGCGGGTGGAAAGCGGTTACGACCGGTGCTCTCCGTGGTCGGCGCCCAGATCGCCGGGGGAGCGGTGAGCGACGAGGCGATCCTCGGGGGCATTGCCTGCGAACTGGTGCAGACGGGGTCGCTCTACCACGACGATGTGATCGACGAATCGGCGACACGCCGAGGTGTCGAGACGGTCAATGCCAAATGGGGCAACCTGCAGGCCATCCTCGCCGGCGATTTCCTTCTCGCCCGGGCATCGGAGATCGCCGCCTCGCTCGGTGCCGAGGTTGCTGGCCTGCTCGGTCACACGATTGCCCGGTTGTGCGAGGGCGAGATCGAGCAGCTGCGCCACACATACGACACGTCACGACCGCTCGCGTCCTACTACTCCTCGATCGAGGGCAAGACCGCGTCTCTGTTCAGCACCGCTGCGCGGATCGGGGGCATTGTCGCTGGGCTCGACCGCCCGTTGATTGATGCCCTGACTTCGTTCGGGCTGGCCTACGGAATGGTCTTCCAGATCGTCGACGACGTCTTGGACATCACGTCGACGGAGGAGCAATTGGGCAAGCCGGCGGGCGCAGATCTCGTCGAAGGCGTCTACACGCTTCCGGTGCTGCACACCCTGTCGAATCCCGGCGTCGCCGCCGACGAACTCGGCGACCTTCTGGGTGCCCCGCTCGATCCTGTCGTGCGCGACAAAGCGTTGTCGATCGTGCGGACGGGTCCAGGAATCGAGTTCGCGATCGACGCAGCAGGTGCGTATGTACGCGCAGCCGAGCAGGCGTGCGCGCTGCTCCCAGGCGGCGCTCCGCGTGACGCGCTGGCGGCCGCACCGCAGGCATTGCTCGACTCCATCTGAACAGTGGTTCACCGGACCCGGTCGAAGAAGTTTCTGCAATTCCAAAAGATGGCAGGTCGACGTTTGGGCGACCTGTTTCGTGGGCAAGTTCCCGGACGAGCGTGCCCGTCGTCACAGATGATGGCGCACAAGACATGGAGGATGAAGCAGATGGCACGAACTTGGTTGCGGCGATCCACTGCAGCGGTCGGCGGACTGATGGCGGTGGCGCTCGTCGGGCTCGTGCCCGGCTCGGCCACCCATGCCGCAGCATCGGCACTGCCCGGGGGCAGCTTCGGTCGCTTGCATGGGACGGGCGATGGTGTGACGTGGGCGGTGTCCGGCACGGCCGTCGACAGCGACACTCCCGCCAGCCCGGTCACTGTCGGCATCGCGATCAACGGCGTGGTCGTCGGCATCACGGCTTCTGATCCCGCCACCCGGTCCTGGGCGACAACGATTCCGATCCCGACCGTCGCCGGCAAGTACTACGTCTGCGTCGTACTCGTCAACACCGACGCCAGCGGTAACAACACGCTGATCGGCTGTAAGACCGGGCACGCAACCGGCGTCGCCACGCAGGCCGCAACCACCCCTGCTACAACTCCGGCAGCGACCACCCCTGCACCTGCCGCTGCACCAGTCGGCCATCGTCCGAACGGCTCGTTCGGCCGACTGTTCGGTGACAAGATCGCCAGGACGTGGACCGTGACCGGCTCGATGACCGACAGCGACACGCCGACATCCGCGGTCGAGGTCGACGTCTACGTCGATGGCATCTTCTACACCGCCGGCGTTGCCGACGGGGTCTTGCACGGCTACTCGATCACGGCTCCGATGCCGGCCGTCGGCCCTCACTATGTGTGCGTCTACGGGCTCAACACGGATGGCACGAACAACAACCCACTGATCGGCTGCAAGAAGGGGACCGTTCCCGCCTGAGAGCCTGACCTGACCGTCAGGCGTTCGGTGCAAGAGCAGCGATCTTGCTGGCTGCGCCGTACGCCAGTTCGGCCGGGCCCGTTTCGTCAGAGCGCAGTTCGTTCGACATGATCCGCATCATCCATTCCATGAGCGAGCGATTGTGCATACCCACCCGTGTCAGCTCGCGCATCACCAGTGGACGCCCGATCAGCCGAGCGAAGAGCCGGGCGACCTTGAAATACTGCCCGTATTGATCGTCGAGCTGGCGTGAGTACTGCTGTAGCGCAGAGGGAGCGTTGGTGGTGAGTGCTTCGTGGAGGATGTCGGCTGCGATCCTCGCGGTCTCGTACGCGTAGTCGATTCCGTCACCATTGAAGGGATTCACAGATCCGGCGGCGTCACCGACGACGAGGTAGGTCGGCCCGGACTTCGGTGCCACCGAGCCACCCATCGGGATCCGACCGGACACCGCCTTGTGCGTTGGACGATGAGGGTCGATACCCCATGGTTCTGCGATGCGTTGCACGAAACCCTCGAGCAGGTGTGTCGTGTTGACCGTTTTGAAATCGCGGAACGTGCTGAGGAGGCCGACGCCGATGTTCGCTGTGCCGTCGCCCGCTGGGAACACCCAGCCGTAACCGGGTACCGCGTTGTCGTTGCGGTCGCGTAGATCGAGGGCCGACTCGATCCAGGGCTCGGCGTGTCGGGGCGTGTCCCAGTAGCTGCGGATTGCCGACGCAAATGGCCAGTCGTGAGCACGAAAGGTGCCGAGTGATCGACCGAAGCGGCTGTTCGCGCCATCGGCGACGACGACGTACTTGGCCATCACTTCACGCTGGGTGCCCGACGGTCCTTGCACTACGGCGCCGCGAACGAATCCCCGGGATACCAGCGGTCGGACCGCTTCGTAGCCCTGGAGCAACGACGCGCCGGCCGCGACCGCGTTCTCGGCCACGATTGCATCGAGGCGCGGTCGCCGGACGACGAGTCCGTGACGGGGATAGTCGGGATGTTCCGGCCAGTGCAGGGTGATGTCACGATCCAGACCGGTGACTCGCACGCCTTCGTACCGGTGCGCGCTGACCAGCGATGTCGCTAGTCCCATGTCGTCGAGTTGGCGCACCGCCCGCGGCGTCAACGCGTCGCCGCACGCCTTGCTCCGCGGGAAGATTCGCTTCTCGACGATGGTCACGGCGTGGCCGTGGCGAGCCAACCAGTACGCAGCCGCCGCGCCGGCGGGACCGCCACCGACGACCAGAACCTCCGCGTGCGCCAAGCTGATCGCGCTCGGCGACGCGTTGTCACTCATCGATCATGTGGCCGATCATGTGGCCGATCATTTGGCCGGTGTACCTGGCCGCGGATCTGTCCCGATCGGCAAGACGCCCTTGACCTTGTCAGCGATGTTCGCGAACGTCAGCGATCCGTCCTTCAACCCGGCGTAGATCGCCGATTCCGGACTACACCACTGGGTGTACTCGGCCGCCCATTTGGGATCATCGGGCTTGGCGCCGGCCAGGTCGTAGCGCTCGTGACAAGCAACGGCGAGAATCTCGGCCTGAGTCAGGCCGGCCTTCTGGGCGGGCATGAACGCACCGTTGTAGCCGAGGTGGTTGACCGCTGGGTCGCCATACGCCTTCAAACCTGCGTCGCGATACGCCTGGCTGCCGGTGTACACGAGATTGAGCTGGTCCTCGATGTGCGGGAAGGTCTTCTGCAGCGCGCCGTCCTGGAACGACCGGCCGACGCCCCCGCCACCCGCGCCGCCATGGCACAGCGCGCAGGTGCTGTAGACCTTCTGGCCGGAGCCGATCGGACCGGACACGACCTTGGCCTCGGGCTTCAGACCTTGGACATAGAGGAAACCCCAGATCGGCAGCAGGCTGAGTGTGGCCATTGCCCAGAACGGGATCTTCTTGCGGGACTTGGCCGCGACGATGTACACCGGGTCTGGTTTGGGCGCAAGCGGGGCCGCGGGAGCGGCCTTGGCCGGCGTCGCTGCTGCAGCGGCGACGGGGCGGGTCGACGCAACGGTCGCAGGGCTCGACGACGATGGGGTGGCGGCCGCATCAGACTCGCCGCTGACAGCGGCGCGTCGCTCCTTCGAACGCTTCAGCAGGTGCTCTGGAATTTCGGTCACTGGAATCCTTTTGCCGCGCGGACGGGACGCGCACGAGTGCGGACTTCTGGGTGACGTCACTGTAGAGCGCGAAGCCCCGGAAAAGTGAATTCGCCGAGGGGTCGGCGAAGCCCGATAGTGCAGGCTGCACCACCCATTCATGCACAAGCGCACAACGATGAGGATGGCCGGAGTTCGCGTGGTAAACCTGTACACAAGCACTTCCCTCTGGTGCTCAGTTGGCGCTCAGTCGAGTGCGCTCCGGCCCCTCGCCGGGTCGCGGACTGGCGTGACCGGGGGGCGTCGCGACTACAGTTCGTGCGTAATTTCACACACCCCTGAAAGGCGACGTCACGTTGCTCTACGCAATCGACTTCACCACTTTGCCCGGCATGAACCAGGCCTTTCTATTTTCGCTGTTCCTCTCGATCGCAATGACACTGGTCGCCATTCCCTACGGTAAGCGACGGCCCAAAGGATCGCCACTGAGTTGGGGCGAAGCAATGCTGTCGTCGGTCTACGTGTTCGGCACGATGTTCGTTGCCTATGGCATCGTTCCCGATCGCTGGTTGCAGCACGCCAACACCGACTTGAAGTGGAGCAAGCAGAAGCTGCTCAACGGTCCGTTCGACATCTTGAAAGCGAAGACCCACGGCGGCCACTTTCCGTTCACGCTGTCGTACCAGGAAGTGCGAGACGTCGTCGTCATCGTCATCTACGCGTTCTTCTTCGCTCTCCAGGTGTTCATCTGGATCCAGTGGCAGAATCGTGGCAAGAAGACCGAGAGCACCGAGATCGAGACGAGCACGTACGGTCGTCCCCTGGTCAAGAAGGCCTGAGCAATGGCACGCACCGACGCCAATCCACCGATGCCCGAATGGTCACAGGACTATCAGCTCGTCGAGGTCGACGCTGATTACCTGACCAAGGCCGTCAAGCCGAAGCAGTTCATCCACATCGATCAGACCGAATGCATCATGTGCGAAGGCTGCGTCGACATCTGCCCATGGAAATGCATCCACATGGTGGCCCCGGAAGCCATCTCGGAAGCGACCGGCACCGAACAACCGGGTAATGACCCGAGCGACAATGTCGTGTTCATCATCGACGACGACGTCTGCACGCGCTGTGCGTTGTGCGTCGACCGTTGTCCGACCGGCGTCATCATCCTTGGCAAAGTGGGCACTCCCGGAGCGACCGGTGACGTCCACACCCGTACGAACAACCACGGCTACGCCTACGGCTTGCGGCTGTAGGAGGAGAACACACCATGGCAAACATCATCGACGAGAAGCCCCGGCCTTCACTGAAGGATCGCGTCGGCAAAGTTTCTTCCGCCAC
>JAYTOM010000406.1:0-6497 GCA_043747765.1 Actinomycetota bacterium | reverse complement strand
CACGTCGAGAAGGGCGAGGGCGACACGATGCCCACCGAAGTCCGTCCCAGCGAGATCAAGGGCTGAGTCGCGCCATGCCAGGTACTCAATCGAGCAACCAGCCCGCTGCCGACGTCCTCGTCCTCTTCGGAGCAACTGGCGACCTCAGCAAGAAGAAGCTGATGCCAGCGTTGTACGAGTTGGAGAAGCACGGCCGGCTCACCGTCCCCGTGATCGGTGTGGCGCGTAGCGACTGGACCGACGAGGCGTTCCGCACCCATGCCAGGGAGTCGATCCTGGCGGTCTACCCAGACGCCGATCCGGCGATCATCGACTCGGTCTGTCAACGGCTCGACCTGGTCCAAGGTGACTACGCGGACACGGCCACGTGGGACGCACTCGTCGCCACCCTCGATAAGCACAATTCACAGAGCGCCGTCTTCTACATGGCGATCCCGCCGAGTATCTTTCCGCAGGTCGCCGAATCCCTGGCTTCGGTCGGTCTCAACGACCGTGGCCGGATCGTCGTCGAGAAGCCGTTCGGCCGCGACCTCCAATCGGCGATCGATCTCAACGCCACGCTGCACAAGGTCTTCCCCGAAGAGCGGATCTTCCGCATCGACCACTACCTCGGCAAGGAGAGCGTCGAAGACCTGCTCGTTTTCCGCTTCTCGAACACGTTGCTCGAGCCGATCTGGAATCGCAACTACGTCAGGAGCGTCCAGATCACGATGGCCGAGACGATCGGCGTCGAGGGCCGCGGCAGCTTCTACGACGGCGTCGGCGCGATCCGCGACGTGGTCCAGAATCATCTGATGCAGGTGCTCGCGCTCTGCGCGATGGAGCCGCCCGTCGGGCCCGACAGCAGTTACCTGCAGGATGAGAAGGCCAAGGTCTTCGCGGCGATGCGTCCTGTCGATCCGGGCTGTCTCGTCCGCGGCCAGTACGTCGGCTACCGCGACGAAGAAGGCGCCGACAAGAACTCGACGATCGAGACGTTCGCTGCGCTCAAGTTGGAGATCGACTCGTGGCGCTGGGCGGGCGTGCCGTGGTACATCCGGGCCGGCAAGGCGCTGGCAACCGCAGCGACCGAGGTCGTCGTCGAATTCCGCGAGCCCCCGAGCCTGTTGTTCGACGAGGCCGGTGGTCCACCACCCGGCCGCAACCTCGTCCACTTCCGGCTCGGCAAGAGCGACGGCGTCACGTTCTCTCTGCAGGCCAAGACGCCCGGACCTCATCTCGATAGCCAGAACGTGGATGTCGCTGTGGACTTCGCAGCGGCGCTCGGTGAACGACGCGAGGCGTACGAGCGACTGCTCGACGACGCGCTCGCCGGACTGCCGCGCCGCTTCGCCCGCGAGGACATCGTCGAACTGACGTGGCGCGTCATCCAGCCGGCCCTCGACAATCCTGGTCCCGTTCGTCCCTACTTCCGTGGTTCGTGGGGCCCGGCCGAAGCCGACAGGATTCTCAACGGCGACACCTGGCTCCCCGTCACCAGCTGACCCCTTCCCGCCAACCCCAAGAATGTTTCGCGAGTGCTTTCATCCCCTCTGGCGCGTTCTGCACTGCAAACTTCTGCAAGCACCGCCTTCCACCCGGAGTGCTTGCTTTTGTTAGCGGTCGAAAGCGCGCCAGAGGGGACGAAAACACTCGCGGAACCTTGGGTGCTGGTGGCGGGTCAGGAGCGGGCGGAGCGGATGGCGTTCCAGACGCGGTTGGACGTGCACGGCATGTCGATGTGCTTGACGCCGAGATAGGAGACGGCGTCGATGACAGCGCTCTGCACGGCGGGGGTGGCGCCGATCGTGCCGCTCTCGCCGATGCCCTTCGCGCCGAGGTCGTTCAACGGTGACGGAGTCTCGGCGTGCACGGTCTGGAAGCTCGGGAGTTCGGCGGCCGATGGAATTCCGTAGTCGGCGAAGTTCGACGTCAGTGGGTTGCCGTCCTCGTCGTAGACGACTTCCTCGAACAGCGCCTGCGCAACACCCTGGGCGAGGCCGCCGTGGACCTGCCCTTCAGCCAGCAGCGGATTGACGATCTTGCCGGCATCGTCGACGGCAACCAACGAACGGAGCCGGGCCTGACCGGTTTCGATGTCGACTTCGACGACCGCCAGGTGGGCGCCGGAGGGGAACGTTCCGCCGACCTGGGTGAAGTCGCCCTCGCCGAACAGCGGAGCGTCGAGGCTGACAGCCATTGTCGCGATCTCCAGCCACGAACGACTGATCGACGGTGCACCGGCGACGTGGAACAGGCCATCCTCCAAGACGACATCGGCGATGTCGGCCTCAAGCAGGCGCGCGGCAATCTCGCGGGCCTGATCGGCAACCGCCGACGCGGCGCGAACCACGTTCGTCCCACCGAGCTGCACCGACCGGGATCCCCCGGTGACCTGACTGGTGCGCACGAGATCGGTGTCGCCGTGGACAACAGTGATCCGCTCGAAAGGAACGCCGAGTCGGTCGGCGACCAGCATCGCCCATGTGGTCCGGTGACCCTGCCCGTAGGGCGTGGTTCCGGTGATGACCATGACATCGACCTCGCCGCTGCCGTCGGCGGCCGGCACGACACGCACTTCTCCGAGTTCGCTGCCACCCTGGCCGGCAGTGATCTCGACGTAGATCGACGTGCCGATGCCGATCTGGATCGTGTCGCCGGAGTCGCGGCGCCGCTGCTGCTCAGCGCGCAGGCCGGCGTAGTCGACGGCAGCCAGCAATTTGTCGAGCCCGCCTTCGTAATCGCCACTGTCGTAGGTAGTGCCTGTCGGGGTCTTGAACGGGAAGCGGTCGGATGCGATCAGATTCTTGCGACGCACCTCGATCGGATCCATACCGATCTCCAGCGCAAAAAGGTCCATCGCCCGCTCGATCGCAGCCGCTGCCTCTGGCCGCCCGGCACCGCGATAGGCAATCGTCGGCACCGTGTTGGTGACCGTCGACCGACAGTCGGCCGCAGCGTTGGGGATGTCGTACGTGCCGGTGAGCATCGTGCGCGTCATGAATGGTAAGAAGGAACCCATGCGCGGATATGCGCCGGCGTCCTGCTGCACGGTCAGCTGGTAGCTCGTCACCGTACCATCGCGATTGCCGCCGATCTCGATGTGTTGCAACTGTGCTCGTCCATGACCGAGGCCGTTCATCCCCTCGCTGCGCGTCTCGGTGTATCGAACCGGCCGACCAACGGCTCGGGCCAGCCACGGCAGGAGCTGATCCTCGGGATAGGTGAACGCCTTGGCCCCGAAGCCGCCGCCGACATCGGGTGTGATCACGCGTACCTGCGACGCATCGAGGCCGTACCACTCGCACAACTTGGCCTGGACCGGATGAGCGCCCTGGCACGACTGCCAATGGGTCAACCGGCCATCGTCGCCCCATCGGCTGGCCGCGACCCGTCCCTCCATCGGCGACGGCGCGAGGCGCTGGTTGTTGATGTCGGCGCGCACCACGATTTCGCAGTTACTGAAGTCGATCGGTCCGCCAGGCATGTTCACGCAGATGTTGGTGCCGGCCTCGGGGAACAGCAGAACCTCGTCCGAGAAGCCCTGACCGATCGTGACGGCGCTCGGCAGTACGTCGTAATCGACGACGACCATCTGCGCTGCATCCGTGGCCTGGGCGCGCGTTTCGGCGACGACCGCGACGATCGGCTCGCCGACGTATCGAACCGTGTCCGACGCAAGGGCCGACCTCGGGAACGTCGCTGGCAGGAACGGGATGTCGAGCGGGAATGGGCCGAGATCGATGTCGGCAGCAGTGAAGATCCCCAGCACGCCGGGCAGACCAACGGCCTCGGAGATGTCGATGTCGACGACCCGCGCGTGCGCCATCTGCGAACGAACGTAGACCACGTGCACGGCACCCGGGATGTCCAGGTTGTCGACGAATGTCCCGTCGCCGGTCAGCAGTGCCGGATCTTCCGTGCGAATGATTCTCTCGCCGATCATGCCCATTCGTGTTACCCCTCTGTCGCGTCTACTCGTGCGAATGCTGAGTCCAACGATCTAGATTCGGGACCATGACCCTCATCGAATCGGCACCGACAGAACCGGCACCAGTGAAGGCGGAGCGTTGGACGGCTCAGTGGAAAGAACTCTACGCCGAAGTCATCACCACAGGCCTGTGCACCGGTTGCGCCGGCTGCGTGGTCACGTGTCCGCACGACGTCATCGGATACGAGCACGAAGAGGGCAAGTACATCCCGTTCCACATCGAGGAAGAACTCGGGCTCGACAATTGCATCCACGGCGAAAAGGGTTGCACCACCTGCACTCGCGCCTGCCCTCGCTTTCGGGCCTGGGAACCGGCTGCGAACATGCACCTGTTCGGTCGCGAGCGCGAACCGGACGAGATGGCCGGCATCTGGCGCCAGCTGTATCTGACCCGCGCCAGCGACGACATGGTGCACACGATGGGCCAGGACGGCGGCTTTGTCTCGGCCATGTTGATCTGGCTGAAAGAACACGACTACATCGAGGCCGCGATGGTCAGTGGTGTCGAGCCCGACGACGCATGGAAGGCCAAGCCGGCGCTCGTGCACGACAAAGCAGAGATCCTCGCCACGGCCGGCAGCCGGTACACGTATTGCGCCAATCCGCTGGCCCTCCGTCAGGCCAAAGAGGAGGGACTGTCGAAGCTGGCTCTCGTCGGCATGGGCTGTCAGACCTCGTCGCCACCCATCATGTGGGACCGTAAGGCCGGCAAGGTCTCCAAGCCGTTCCAGTTCACGATCGGCCTGCTGTGTTCGAAGACCTTCGACGACGCGATCTTTCCCGAGCTGTTCGAGGCCAAGTACGGCTTGAAGAAGCAGGACATGGTCAAGATGAACATCAAGGGTGTGTTCCAGATCTGGATGAAGGACGGCTCGTACCACGAGATCAATCTCAAGGAATGCCACCAGTGGACCCGTGAAGGCTGCAAGCACTGCCCCGACTTCGCGGCCGAGCACAGTGACATCGCGACCGGCGGCATCGGCGAGGACAATGATTGGACGCTGACGATCGTGCGTACCGAACTTGGCGAGGAGGTCATCAACAGGATGATCGCCGACGGGTCGATCATCGCCCGCCCGGCCCAGGAGGACAAGGAGGCGATGCGCCTGCTGCGCCTGCTCTCCATCGTCAGCCGTCGGCGGTGGCCCGAGTTCGCCGACAAGAACCCCGGTATCGGTGTGCCGCCGCCGAAAAAGAAGACGCCTCCCGCTGATGTTGTTGAGGCGCCTGCCGCGACTGATGTTGCTGAGCCGCCTGCCGCGACTGATGTTGCTGAGCCCCCTGCCGTCGGCGAATCGACGCCGGCCGCAGACTGAGGTCGACATGCCACTGCACCCGCAAGCGGCGGCGATGGTCGAGATGCTTGAGTCTGTCCAGGGGGCGCCGATCGAGGAGAGCACTCCGGACGAAGTGCGCCGTGGGTACTCGGCGCGTCGGCGGAGGTCGTCGGCCGAACCGGTCGACGAGATCCGGGAGATCGACGCCGACGGTGTGCCAGCCCGGCTCTACCGCCCACGACCCGACGACGGCCTCGGGCTGCTCGTCTTCTACCACGGTGGCGGATGGGTGCTCGGCGATGTCGAGTCGCATGACGGCCTGTGTCGCTCACTCGCCAACCGCAGCGGCCACGCCGTGCTCAGCATCGACTACCGCCTCGCGCCCGAGCACCCGTTCCCGGCAGGCCTCACGGACTCGATCATCGCGACTCGGTGGGCGTACACGAACGCTGCTTCGCTCGGCTGCGATCCGACTCGACTGGCGATCGGCGGCGACTCGGCCGGTGCGAACATCGCTGCCGTGGTCGGCCAGCTCGCTCCGGTGCCGCTGCGCTTCCAACTGCTCGTCTATCCGGTGACGGATGCGCGCCGTGTATCCCAGTCATACGTCGACAACGCAACGGGCTACTTTCTGACCGCGAGCGAGATGTCGTGGTTCATCGACCACTACCTCTGCGGTGGCGCAGGAGCGATCGACGATCCACGCGTGTCCCCGCTGCTCGCCGACGACTCGGCTCTCCGGAACAGTCCACCGACGCTCGTGATCACTGCCGAGTACGATCCGCTACGCGACGAGGGCGACGCGTACGCGGCCCGTCTCGCTTCGCTCGGCGTGCCGACATCGCATGTCCGGTTCAGCGGAATGTTCCACGGCTTCTTCAGCCTCGGTGACTTCTTGGATGATGGCCGGACCGCGGTGGCCCTCGCTGCCGAGGCACTCAAGGTCGCCGTCGAACGCTGAAGGTCGACGGGCGTCGGGCGCGGTCCGCGTTGGGCGTTGGGTGGTGCCGACTTCAAACACCTGCAAAATGTGTGGTGCATTGCCCGCGCGAAAAGCTGCAATCGCGGCTGTCATGGACTCGTCATAACTGCCTTTGAAGACGGGCACAACCTTGTAGTCTTTCTGGCTGGCGTTGAAGTCTTTGGCCAGGTCGTTGACCCATTCGCCGTTGACGGCAACCATGGAGTGCCACCATTGCACCTCGGTCTGGGCTTGGCTAGAGGTCGGCGCGAAGAGGGCGCCAGCGGTG
>JAYTOM010000405.1:0-4886 GCA_043747765.1 Actinomycetota bacterium | reverse complement strand
GCAACCGATCCGGAGATCCGCAGCCGGATGCTGCGCAACCCCCGCGGGGGGATGAGCCTGCGATGGTTACGGGCCTTGCTCGACAACGGAATCACCGTGAACGGTCAGATCGTCGTCTGCCCCGGGGTCAACGATGGCGCAGTGCTGGCCGACACCCTTGCCGGTGTGCTGGATCAGTACCCGGAGTTGGCCTCGCTGGCCTGCGTTCCGCTCGGTCTGAGCAAGTTCAACACCGAGCCGGCGATGCGGATGCACACGGTCGACGAGGCCAACGCTGTCGTCGACGCTGTTCACGACTGGCAGGACATCTTCCTGACTGCGGTCCGACACCGGATGGTGTTCGCCGCCGACGAGTACTACCTGATGACCGGCCGACCGTTTCCTGCCGCCGAGACCTACGCCGGCTTCGACATGCACGAAGACGGCATCGGCATGGCGCGCACGTTCGCGATGGAGTTCACCGGCGAGGTCGATGCTCCAGTCGGCCCGCAGAGTGGCTTCTTCTCCTGGGTCGACGGCGCACCCGCAGCCGGGTACCGCGCTCCACGCAATCCAGCCGGCGATACGGGCATGCGCGGATGTGGCGACGGTGTCGGGTCAGCGGGCAGCGTACTGCTGCGCCCGCGAGTGTCGGCGCCGATCGGCATTCTCACCGGCGAGTTCGGCGCGAAGGTGCTCGGTCCGCTGATTGCGGGACTCGGCCGCGACGACGTGCGGATCATTCCGGTCGTCAACGAATTCTTCGGCGGCAACACCGCTGTGACGGGTCTGATGGTGGGCGAGGACATCGCCCGCGTCCTCGCCGACGAGCCGATGTCGCACCGCTACCTGTTGCCCGACGTGTGCCTCAGTGAAGGCCGATTTCTCGACGGCACCACGATCGACTCGCTCCCTCGCGCTGTCGAAGTGGTGCCGACCAACGGCATCGCCCTCCGTAACGCATTGCGCGTCGCTAGTGCGGTGCCAACCAGCATGGAGTTCTCCCGATGATGACCGAACCGACCACTGCTCCCAAGAGCACCGATAACGCGAAGGGCCCGTCAACGATTGCGCCAACCACGACGGCATCACCAGCCCGCGAGGTCACGAAGGCGATTGTTGCCCCCACTCCGGTGCTGCCGACCGTCGTCATCGTCGGCCGACCCAACGTCGGCAAGAGCACGTTGTTCAACCGGATCGTCGGCGAGCAATTGGCCATCGTCGAGGACCGGCCAGGCGTCACCCGCGATCGCAAAGAGGTCGAGGCCGAATGGCTCGGCCGGCCGTTCCTGATGGTCGATACTGGTGGATGGCTGCCGTCCGGCAGCGAACTGGACGCCAAGGTCAGTCGTCAGGTCGAGGCAGCGGTGCGCGCCGCAGATCTCGTCATGTTCGTGGTCGACGGCTCCGTCGGTCTGACCGACGACGACGAATCGATTGCGATGTGGCTGCGCAAGATCAAGCCGCCGGTGCTCCTCGTGACCAACAAAGTCGACAACGACCGTCGCGAGCGTGACCGTTGGGAGTTCATGGCGCTCGGTCTCGGCGACCCCCTGCCTGTCAGCGCACTGCACGGCCGGCGTGCCGGTGACCTGCTCGACGAAGTGATTGCACGGATCCCCGACGTCAGCGCCGCGGCGATCAAGGCCCAGTTCGAGGACGACGACGATTGGGTTCCACCCGAGTTGGCACCGCCGCGTGTTGCCCTGGTCGGCCGCCCGAACGTCGGCAAGAGCACGCTGTTCAACCGGCTCGTCGGTTCCAACCGTTCGGTCGTCCACGACATGCCTGGCACCACTCGCGACGCGATCGACACACTGGTCGAGACCGAAGACGGTCCGATGGTTTTCGTCGACACCGCTGGCATGCGGCGCAAGAGCAAGATCGACGACTCGGCCGAGTACTACTCGTTCGTCCGTGCGCTGCGGGCGATCGACGACAGCGACATCGCACTGATCATCATCGATGCCACCGAGGGCGTCACCGGTCAGGATCAGCGCCTGTGCGAGCGAGTCGACGCCGCTGGCTGCCCGATCGTGCTGATGCTCAACAAGTGGGAACTGATCGACGATGCCGACGCCCGGCTCGACCTGCTCGCAGACGTCAAGCGCAAGCTCGGGTTCATCGGCGACGCTCCGATCCTCAAGATCTCCGCGCTCAGCGGCATGGGCGTGCACAAGCTGCGGCCCGTACTGCAAGACGCGATCGAGCAGTACCACCGCCGTGTCCCGACCCGTGACGTGAACAAGGTCATTGCCGCTGCTCAACAGAAGCAGCCGGCTCCTGGGGGGACCCGCGTGCTCTACGCGCTACAGGGCGCCACGGAGCCGCCGACGTTCACCCTGTTCGTCAATCGCGAATTACCCCAGACCTATCTCCGATACATCGAGCGCAGCATCCGTGAGGCGTTCGACTTCGGCTCCGTCCCGATCAAGCTGCGCGTCCGGCGCCGTACCGAGTAACGCCGTGCCATGGTGTGAGGATTGCGTCAAGTACTACGCGCCTTCGGCAATGACCGACAACGGCACGTGTCCGACGTGCGGACGCACACTCGATGCGCCCAAGGTCGCCCCTTTGGTCACGGGAAAGAACTTGGATCTCAAGAAACTTGCCGCGGGTAACACTGCGGAGGGTGATGAGGATGTGTCCGCGCCGTGGCACTTCAAACTGTTGATGGTCATGCTCGCGTTGTACCTGACCTGGAGAATCGTCGATCTTTTCCTGTAGCTGAGTAATCGCTTGTGTGCGATTTGAGTAACCGTTGCTCATCCACTCCAGCAACTCCTCGTTCATCGTGACGTCACTGCACACAACGTGAACGAACGTGAACAACGAGGAGCAAACAGTGAGCGACCAGTCAGGGTTTCCAGGACCATCGAACTTCCTCCCGCAGAACGAGCCGCAGCAGCCGCAGCCGTTCGGTTCGCCGATGCCGCCCCAGGGTGTGCCACCGCAAGGAATGCCGCCACACCGTTTCCCGCCACAAGGGATGCCTCCGCAGGCCGGTGGGTACGGTCCGCCGCCCAGCGTCGACCCCGCTACCCAATGGGGGACCGCGCCGCTCGGTAGTTGGATGCCGGGTCAGACCCCAGGGGGTGGCAAGAGCCGCGCCGGCCTGATCATCGTCACGCTCGTCGCCGTCGTCGGTCTCAGCGCTGCCGCCTTCTTGATCCTTCACAAGAGCCAGAACGACGCGAACAATGCAATCAAGACGGCGAACAGCCAGATCGCCGACGTTCTGGCGACCCTTCCGACGTTCACGAACGTCAACATCCCCCCGATCACTGTGCCGACCGGCGTCACTGTGCCCGTAGTGATCACCGTCCCGACGATCACCGCGCCGACGGACCCAACGGGCACCACCATTCCCGTCCCTGTGTCGACCATTCCGGTGACAACTCGTGCGGTGCCCCCGACAACGCCGGCCGATGTCAACTTTCTTGCTGGAACCGGTCTCACGGATGGCGTTGCCAAGATCACCATTGCCCGCGGCGCAGCACCGCTGCGGATCCTCGAGGCCAATCTGTACACGACCTACCTGATCGCGGACGTACAGGATCCGGGGACTCCCGTCAATGTCGATGAGTTCACACTCCGCAATGGCACGGTTGGACCGTCGGATCCGGTGACCATCACCGGTGACGGCGACCTCGAGAGCAATCTGTTCAGCGACAGCGACGTCAATTGGAACTCAATCCCCGGCCTGGTCGGGGCTGCACTGGCCCAGATTCCGGTCGAGGGCGCCAAGGTCACACACGTGCATGTCGCTCGCAACCTGCCGTTCAGCCCAGATGTTCAGATCAGGATCTTTGTCGACGGCACCCGCGGTAGCGGCTACCTCGATGCCGACGCTCAGGGCAACATCATCAAGGTCAGCCAACCATGACCCAGCGGAGCCGTTTGTAACGATTCGATTCCCGGCGACGTCAGAGACCTGGCGGCGACGGGCTGCATGCGCCAACGGCGTCGCACCAGCCCCTCGCCGCCATCTGCTGTTGTCCACCCTGCTGCGATCATCGATCGTGCGACCGTCATCGCCCACAACGCCGCGTCGGGGTTGTTGGTCAGCCAAGCGCCGAGAGCGCGCGCTCCTTCGATTGTGGCGATGGCGCTGTGTCCGGTGTTGTTCCCGGTCGCGGTGACCTTCGGGGCACCAGTTGCAGCAACGTCGGTCATGTTCATCATTGTGCTCGTCTCGGTCATGACCGCATTCGCTGTCCGCTGTCCGCTGTCCGCTGTCACCGTCGTTGCTCGTTGCATCGCCTGTGCGAGGACGAGGGCACGGTCGCAGACGAGCCGAACACGATGCACCGTGATGGCTGCGACGGCAGTGACGGCCGTGCGTTCGAGTCGGTCTCGCCCGTTTGTTCGGTAGTGTGCGCCGGCGTCTGCTCCCGTCACAATCGATTCATGACCGTCGGCGTTCACGAGGTTCACGAGGTTCACGACGTTCCTGCTGCTGCGATGTTGTGGTGTGGAGACGAGCGTTCAGTTCGTATGAATGGTCCGGTCACCGGATCTACCCGCTCAGGTCGGGGTGGCGTCTGTCTGCTTTCCAATGGACCGTTCAGAGCCCACACGGTCGGCGTTCTCCGGGATCTGGGGAATCTCGATGACGGTCGCGGTGTCAACTACCGCGTTGCCAACCATTTTCTACGAGCCGGTATCGCCCGGCGCGATTGGCGCGCCCACCGGCATCGACGTGTCAGGAGAATGGGCAGCGGAGCGGGGGCGGTCTGGGTGTGCATCCATTGCAGTGCTGCGCCGGGTGGGAGTGAGCGGCTCCACAAGAAGCCTTGGCCGTAACGGCAGCCGAGTTTGTTCAGCACGTCGGCTTGTTCGGTGTGTTCGATGCCTTCGGCGACGACGTCGAGGGAGAGCGTGTCGGCGAGGGCGAGCATCGTTCG
>JAYTOM010000404.1:0-2616 GCA_043747765.1 Actinomycetota bacterium | reverse complement strand
CCGATGGTCGCGATCGTGGTGATCACATCGTCGTCTGACGAGGGGCTCGCGTTCGCTGCGGTCAGTCAAGGTGCGCAGGACTATCTCGTCAAAGGACATCTCGATTCCGGTCATCTCTTCCGAGCGGTGCGATGGGCGTTGCAACGCAAGACGTTGGAGAACGAGCTGACCCGGGATGCCCTGCACGATCCGCTGACCAGGTTGCCGAACCGGACGCTGATGCTGGACCGTCTCGCGTCCGCTCTGGCTCGATCGGAGCGGTCATCGAAGAAGGTTGTCGTGTTCTTCATCGATCTCGACGGGTTCAAGCTCGTCAACGACCGGTTCGGTCACGAGGCCGGGGATCAGTTCCTGATCGAAATGGCCGAGCGACTCCGTGGGGCCGTTCGCCCCCAGGACACAGTCGCGCGAATCGGTGGTGACGAGTTCGTGGTCATCTGCGAAGGATTCACCGGCGATGAGGCCGAGTGGCGTCCCCTGCAGGAACGTCTCACTGCTGCGGTCGAGGTTCCGATGGAGATCGTCGGTCAATCCGTCAGCGTCAGCGCCAGTGTCGGGTTGGCCGTCGGCGGTCGCAACAGTGAACCCGAAGCGATGCTGCGCGATGCAGACCTGGCGATGTACGCGGTCAAACGGGCCCGCTGAGCTGGATCAGTGCCAGGAACTGTTCGGTCAGCCGAGCAGCAAGATCATCGGCCGACAACGGGAACCGTGCCGGCTCGGCTTCGCCCAACGCCCAACCCTGCTGCAAAACCGACATCACGCTGCGCCATGCGTAGTCGATGTCGCGTTCCGCTCTTTCGGCGTCACCGCCGAGCAGTGGCACCAGATGATCGGCGAGCGTCTTGCTGCCCGCACGGATGAATCCGGCGGCGCGCTGGTTGGTCTCTTCGTCGCTCGCGCTGAGGACCGCAGTGAAAACGTGCGCATGCTCGGTGGAGTAGGCCACGGCCGCGCTCATCACAGCAGCGGCCGTCCGGTCGACCTCGTCGCTGTCGTCGTTCGCCGTTTCCAGGACGAGAACGAGTTGACGCAGCCATTCCTGGATGACCCGTTCGTGGAGGGCCAGCACGAGCGCCTTCTTGCCATCGAAACGGGCATAGACAGAGGTGATCGACAGCTTCGCCATGTCGGCCACGTCCTGGACGGTCACCTTGTGCAACGGGCGATCTCGTAGCATCGATTCGAACGCGTCGAGTGCCGCGAACTGCGCCTGGCGGCTGCGGCCTTGCAGCGGCGGCCGAACGCGACTCAGTTCCTGATAGACGTCGTTCGATGACACATTCGTGAGTGTAAGGGGTGCGCCCTACCTGAGGATGTCGTTGCTCAACCAGGCTGATCGAGATACTGCGCTGTGCTTCCGCCGACAGGCTGCGCGGGCATACCGAGCTTGGTGTGATCCCACGAGCGGATCCGCTCGACATCGACACGGACGGCGACTCGCTTGTTGAGCATGAACTCGACAAACGGGCGCATCTCTTCGGTGTACGGACCGGTGTAGCGCTCCCAGACGCTGACACCCACCTTCCACAGCAGGTCGGGATCGTCGACGATCACACCACGTCCCTCGATCGAAATGCCGCGCAGCGTGTCGTAGGTGTTGCCGCCTTCGATCATGCACGTGATCCGGTCGTCGCGCTTCAGGTTGACGACTTTCTGGGCGCGAGCCTTGGTCTCGAACCAGATCGATCCGTCGAGAACGGCGTACCACATCGCGACCAGGTGCGGTCGACCATCGGGACCGATCGTGCCCATTGTCGAGATCCGACTCTGCTCGATGAACGTGGCGATCTCGTCGTCGCTCATCGTGATCTGCGAACGCTGATTCGTGCCCATGATGGTGTCTCCGTGTCTCGGCCGGTTCGGCGGTGTCCCGGCTGTGTCCGGGCTGTGTAGCTTTCGCCATTGTCTAGTGTCGTGACGAATCGGGCGAGCGAGGAAGGCGGTGTCGATGCGAACGGGACTGGAACGGTCAGGCCTGCCACTCGTCGGTCGAACCCGTGAACTCGGCGCGATCGCCAGCGCTGTCGAATCGGCGCGTTCGGGCAACGGCACGTTGCTGAGCATCGTCGGTGACGCCGGCATCGGCAAGACGCGGCTGGCCGTGGAAGCGATGCATCTCGCCCATGCCGCGGGATTCACGTGCGCCTGGGGCTCCGGATGGAACGAAGGCGGGTCGCCGCCACTCTGGCCGTGGCCGAACATCGTCGAACAACTGGGTCAGGCCGATGAGCACGCCGGGGCGGCGCCGGCTGCACTGCTCGACGATCTCGAGGCCGAACGGTTCGCCCAGTTCCGTTCCGTCTCCAGGGCAGTCGCTCGATCGGCGCAGCTCAGCCCGGTGCTGATCGTGATCGACAATGCCCAGGCGGCCGATGCCGGGGCGCTGCTGCTGGCACGGTTCGTGATCCGTTCCCTGCCCGCCTCTCCTGTGCTGTTCGTCATCACCGCGCGCTCGGCGGGTCACACCATCGGTGTCGATTCGGCGGTCGTCGATTCGGCGATTTCGGAGATCGTCGCAGACGGCACGGTCCTGCAACCCGCACCGTTGTCGGTCGCAGTGGTGAGGGACCTGTTGCGCGAACTCGGATGGGTCGACTCGGATCGTCGGATCGA
>JAYTOM010000403.1:0-4248 GCA_043747765.1 Actinomycetota bacterium | reverse complement strand
TCACGCACCGGGCCGAGAGTGATTCGTCCCTGGCTGGGCTTCAAGCCGACCAACCCGCAGCACGAGGCAGGGATACGGATCGATCCGCCGCCGTCACTCGCGTGGGCGAACGGCACCATCCCCGAGGCCACGGCGGCGGCGGAGCCACCGCTCGAGCCGCCGGGGGTGCGGGTCAGGTCCCACGGGTTGTGTGTGGCACCCCATGCCAACGGTTCGGTCGTCGGGACGCTGCCCAGTTCAGGGCTGTTCGTTCGGCCGGCGATGACCAGACCGGCGGCGCGATATCGGCTGACGAGCGTGCTGTCGGCAGGGCACTCGTAGTTCGCGTTCTTCAGCGCCACGTTGCCGTTGCTCATCCGTTGCCCGGCGTACTCGGCGAACAGATCCTTGAGCAGGAACGGCACCCCACGGAACGGCCCGTCGGGCAGGTCTTTACGCGCGGCGGTCTGGCGAGCGTGTTCGAACCAGCGGATGACAACAGCATTCAACGCCGGGTCGACCTGCTCGATCCGTTCGATGGCGGCGTCCAACATCTCCAGCGGCGTGGCATCGCCGTTGGCGACGACGGCCGCCTGGTCGGTTGCATCCATCCAGCGGGTCTGATCAGCAAGAGTGCTCATCGTTCCTGTGTAGCATGATTCACGACTGGCGAGAATGGCCGACGGGCTGGTGGCCTGCGCTCGCTAGCGTGACACCACGTGAACGACGAAGGATTCGCGCCGCTTCTCGTTCCGTCCGGGCGTGTCGTGCTCGGTGACCGCAACGTGCGGTTCTTCATGATCGCAACGGTTCTCATCTACACCGGGGTTGCCTTGCAATTGGCGGTGCTCGGCAAGGAAGTCTTCGACATCACCGGTCGCGAGAGCGATCTGGCCTGGCTCGGCCTGGCCGAATTTGCGCCGGCACCGTTTCTGGTGTTGATCAGCGGATCGATCGCTGACCGCTTCAACCGCAAACGGGTGGCTGCGATGGCGATCTCGGGCGAGTTGGGCTGTGTGATCGCGCTCGCCTTCTACTCCGCATCGAAGCCAACGGCGGTGTGGCCGTTCTTCGTCATGTCGGGTGCTTTCGGAGCGTTCCGCGCGTTCAACGCCCCGGCGATCCGCTCGATGCCCCCGATGATCGCCCCGGACGGCGCTCTGCCTCGAGTCATTGCCCTGTTCAGCGCGTCGAGCACAGCGTCAACGATCGTCGGCGCAGCAGCGTCGGGCGCGCTGTACGTCATAGCCCCGTGGGTTGCATACACGGTCGCCGGTGGGCTCATTGCCGTGGGCCTGGTGTGGTTGCTCGCCCTGAAGGTCCTGCGCCCTCAGAAGCCTCGCGATCCGGACGAGCGGACGACGTTCAAGTCGGCGGTCGAAGGTCTGCGGTTCACGATCCACACCCCGATCCTGCTGAGCATCATCTCGCTCGACCTGTTCGCGGTGTTGTTCGGAGGAGCGGTGGCGCTGCTGCCGGCCATTGCCGAAAACCGCCTGCATGTCGGCGACGTGGCCTACGGATGGTTGCGTGCGGCCCCCGGTGCCGGCGCGGCACTGATGGCGGTCTTCCTTTCGGCCAAACCGCTGCGACGCCACGTCGGCCGGATGCTGTTGCTCGCTGTGGGAACGTTCGGCGTCGGTACGGTCGTGCTCGGATTGACGCGTAGCTTCGTCGTGGCGTTCGTGGCGTTGCTCGTTCTCAGCGGCGCCGACATGGTCAGCGTCTTCGTGCGCAGTTCGCTCGTTCCCTTGGTCACGCCGGATGAGAAACGGGGCCGTGTACTCGCTGTCGAGAACGTGTTCATCGGGGCTTCGAACGAGCTCGGCGCGTTCGAGAGCGGCATGGCCGCACAACAGTTCGGCATCGTTCCAGCCGTTGCCGGCGGAGGATTCGCGACGATCGGGGTCGTCGCCCTTTTCTGGATCCTGTTCCCCGTCCTGCGCAAGATCGACCGCTTCGAAGATCTCCGGTACGCGGCGAACAGCTCTGAGTCGGATGTCGTACCAGAACAGCCGATCGAGGCGGCTGCCGCGGAGACCGATGTGCTGGGCCGTCGATGACCGCCAGAGTGCCAGCCGTGCTCAGCGTACGCGCGAAGATCAGGAGGACCTCGACGAAGGAGCAGGGATGGCAACCGTTACGAAGTCCAAGGGTTTGGTCAAGGAGTTCAAGGAGTTCATCGCCTCCGGAAACATGATCGAACTTGCGGTCGCAGTGATCCTCGCCGGCGCAGTCGGCGTGGTCATCAAGACCTTCACCGAAGGCATCATGATGCAGATCGTCGCGGCAATCTTCGGTCAGCCGGACTTCAACAACATCAAGATCACTCTGCGCCACAATGTCGCAATCGTCAACGGCAAACCGGTCGACAGCGTGCTGCAGATCGGCACTTTCATCAACGCCCTGATCTCCTTGCTGCTGACCGGTCTCGTGCTCTTCGCGATCATCAAGGCCTACAACCGGGTCAAGGAACGGCGCATCGTCGAAGAGGCCGCAGGCCAGGCCGGCCCGACGGAAATCGAACTGCTGGCAGAGATCCGCGACGCCCTCAAAGCGCGGAGCTGACACAGGCTGACTTGCAACGCGGGCCATTCGTGACTCCAATGGTGGCCGTGAAAGCGGCACGGAGAGTCCCGACGCGGTGGCTGACTGCTGCCGCCGTGTTGCCGGTTCTCGTGCTCGCCAGTTGCACAGCAGTTGCTCAGCCCGATGCCAAGTCGGCCACAGCCGACACGGTCAGCGGAGTCGGTGCGCTGCCGTTGTCGACCTCGGCCGACGGATCCGGAGCCGGCTCGGGCGCACCTGGTTCCCCTTCGACGTCCAGCACCGCGAATGCAATCGATGCTCCGAAATCCACCGGTGTCGGGGATCGCTCCGGCACGAACAGCGATTCGACGACATCTGGGGCAAGTACCACAACGACGACGCTGCCGACGTTCCCGATCGGTCCGAAATCAGCGGGCGACAGGCTGATCATGATCGGCGATTCCGTCACGGCGTCGATCTCGCAGCGGTATGGCGGCCAGGCCTGCGCCGCGCTCGTCCCGCTCGGCTGGAAGGTGGAGGTGGACGCCGAAGTCAGCCGCTTCATCGACTTCGGCAAGCGGGTCCTCGATTCGCGGCTCAGCGCGGGGTGGGATGTCGCAGTCATCTTCCTCGGCACCAACTACGGCCTCAATCAGGTCGTCTACGAATCGATGCTCAAGGACCTCGTCGTGCAGCTTGCGCCCCGACCGACCATTCTGATCAACAGCACGCTCTATCGCCCCCAGCAACAACAGGTCAACGATGCGATCTCGTATGTGGCCGCTGCATTTCCGAACGTCGCGGTGATCGACTGGGCGAGCGTGAGCGCTGAACCGACCCTGACCGGCGGCGACAACATCCACCTCACCGAAGCCGGCCGTCGGGCCCTGGCGTACCAACTCGCCGGCGCGATGGGCGCAGCACCCACTGGTCCCGGAGCCTGTTTGCCGAGCGGCTATCAGGACAACTCCGCCGGAAGTCCGTACGGGCCTCCCGGCAACGCAACGGCGCCGAAGAAGAAGAAGCCGGCCGCCCCTCCGACCACGACCAGGTCGACCACCCCATCCGTCGTCACCACCGGAACGACCGGAACCACGGCGACCACCCTCAGGCCGACCACGTCGACCACCCCCACCCAGTCGACATCGACGGGGACATCGCAGGTGACCGTGACGACACAGCCGACGGCCACGACTCAGGTACCGATCACGATTGCACCGACGACGGCCGCTCCGACAACGGCCGCTCCGGTGACGACGCAGCCAGCGACGACCGCTCCGGCCACGACCGCCGCCCCACTGAGCCCCTGACCGGCAGACTCTCGTGACGACACGCCTTACGGGGCGAGCACCTTCATCGATGGCAGGTTCCGCAACACGGTGAAGGCGATCAGGGTGACGACGACTGCACCGCCTGTCCACGGTCGCAGACGGGTCAACCAACGGATCGGCGCCCGCCCGGCTGCGGCACGGACCCATGCTGACCAGCCGACGATGATCGCCCCGAAGAACAGCGGGAACAGCACATTGTCGCCGAATGCGGTTGCGACGTGTCCACGCAGCAGCGCGTGGGCGGCCCGGGTCAGTCCACAGGCCGGGCACCACAACCCGGTCATTTCGTGCAGCGGGCACGCCGGCAGGTGCACGCCGGGTCCAACGGGGTCGATCGCCGCCACATACGCCGCCGCCCCGATGAGCAGGCAACCGCACGCAACCGGCCCGGAGAGGATCGTTCGCTGCG
>JAYTOM010000402.1:0-3686 GCA_043747765.1 Actinomycetota bacterium | reverse complement strand
GCCCAGGTTGCGATCACCGCCGGCGGCGACCGTCTTCAGGCGTTGCGCGACACGATGACCGATCTGCTCGGCATGGATCAGCCCCGCCACCACGTCGCCGCGATGTTGGCGGGGCTCGACATCTGCTACGACATCGGCCAGGACGCCCAGGCTCACCCGCTCGTCGGACGTCGAATGCCCGACCTCGACGTCCATACCACCGACGGCCCGACCCGGGTGGCTGCGCTGCTGCACCGCGCCCGGCCGGTCCTGGTGAATCTCGGCGAACCGCTCGCCTTCGACGCCATGACGCGGTCGGGCAGCGTCGACGTGATCGACGCGACCTGCGACACCGACTGGGAACTCCCGTCGATCGGCCTCGTTTCGCAACCCGGAGCCGTGCTGATCCGACCCGACGGACACGTCGTGTGGGCCGGCGACCCCACCGACGCCGAACTCGCGCTGACGATCACGACGTGGTTCGGCAAACCCGCGTAGGACAGACGCCTTACACCAAGGCTCATCCCGTCCTTCACCACAACCCTCACCACTGGAGTCAACAATGACCACAGATCTGATTCATCTCGACCAACTCGGCCGAAATGATGTCGCCCTCGCCGGAGGCAAAGCTGCGAACCTGGGCGAACTCACCAGGATCGAAGGCGTCCGCGTGCCGCCGGGCTTCTGCGTGACGACCGACGCGTTCGCACGGTTCATGACCACAGCAGGCGTCGACCAACTCCTCGACCGGTTGTCGCAAACACGTCCGACCGACCTCGACGAGATCCGCGCTGTGAGCGGCGAGATCCGATCGACCATCGACCGGTCGGCGATCCCCGCAGATGTGGTCGCGTCGATCCGCGACGTCGTCGACGCGGCCGACAAGCGCACGGCGTGGGCGATCCGTTCGAGCGCTACAGCCGAGGACCTACCAACTGCGTCGTTCGCCGGTCAGCACGACACGTTCCTCAACGTCGTCGAGCCCGACGACATCATCGATCGGATTCGCCAGTGTTGGGCCTCGTTGTTCACCGAACGAGCAGTCACCTACCGTCAACGCAACGACATCGACCATCGCGGCGTCAGCATCGCCGTGATCGTGCAGCAGATGGTGATCCCGGATGCCTCCGCGTCATGTTCACGGCTGACCCGCTGACCTTCGACCGCGAGCTTCTCGCCGTTGAATCATGCGTCGGCCTAGGCGAGGCGTTCGTGTCGGGCTTGGTGAACGCTGACCGTTACAAGGTGCGTCGCGGAGCCATCGTCGACAAGTTCGTCGGCACCAAACGCCTCGCGATTCAGCCCATGCCGGGTGGCGGGACCGGGCACCAGGAGCTCGACCCGGTCCGCCAAGTTCGACCGGCAATCTCAGACGGTGAGGTCCTCCGCCTCGCAGCGCTCGGCCGACAGATCGAGGCCCACTTCGGCTGCCCGCAGGACATCGAGTGGTGCCTCGCCCACGACGACTTCCAGATCGTCCAGAGTCGCCCGATCACCACCCTTTTCCCCATTCCGCACGCCGACGATGACGCGAAGCATGTCTACATCTCCGTCGGTCACAACCAGATGATGACCGACGCGATCAAACCGCTTGGGCTGTCGCTGTGGCAGATGACGACACCCGCTCCGATGTCCGAAGCCGGAGGCCGGTTGTTCGTCGACATCACCGCGCGTCTCGGAGCGGCGGCGAGCCGAACCGATTTCCTCGACCTCAGCGGCAAGATGGACCCGCTGCTCCGCGACGCACTGCAGACCGTCGTCGACCGCGGCGACTTCATTCCGCCGGCTGCCGATGATGCGCCAGCACTGCCGCCTGCAGTCGGCCCGACGGTTCTGCTGGACGCCGATCCTGCCATCGTCCGAAATCTGATCGAAGAGAGCAAGGCGTCGATCGCCTCGTGTCGACGCAGCATCCAGACCAAGTCCGGCGCTGCCTTGTTCGAGTTCATCCTCGCCGACATCGGTGAGCTCAAGCGTTTGCTGTTCGATCCCCGGAGCCGACGGGTGTACATGACGGCCATGGAAGCCACGTGGTGGCTCAACGAGCACCTGCGCGAGTGGTTGGGCGAGAACAACGTGGCCGACACGCTCACGCATTCCGTCCCCGACAACGTCACGTCCGAGATGGGGCTCGCCCTCCTCGATGTCGCCGACATCGTCCGCCCACACCCAGACGTCGTGGCTTTCCTCCACGACGTTGAAGACGACGGCTTCCTCGACGGTTTGAGTGGAATCGATGGAGGGCCCGAAGCGCGTCGCGCGATCGTGAAGTTCCTCGACAGGTACGGGCTGCGTTGTGCAGGCGAGATCGACATCACCAGGCCGCGCTGGAGCGAACAACCAACGACGCTTATTCCGACGATCCTCGCCCACATCAAGAACATGCCGCCCGGAGAAGCACATCGCCGTTTCGGGCAAGGGCGACAGGAAGCGACGGCGAAAGAACACGAGGTCCTGGTGCGATTGCGAGCCCTGCCCGACGGGGACCACAAGGCTGCTGAAACCAAGCAGATGATCGACCGTGTCCGGACCTTCATGGGCTACCGGGAATACCCGAAGTACGGCATGGTCAGCCGCTCCTTCATCTACAAACAGGCCCTTCTCGCGGAAGCCGAGCGGCTCGTCGATGCCGGAGTCCTGCGGGCGAAGGACGACATCTTCTTCCTCAGGTTCGAGGAACTCCACAACATCGTGCGTGGACACCCTGTCGATGAGCGACTCATCAGTCAACGCAGAGACGACTTCCGCTCCTATCAGGCGCTCACACCACCGAGGGTGCTCACCTCCGATGGCGAGGCCATCAACGGCACCTGCCGCTGCGACGACCTACCCAGCGGTGCACTACCCGGCCTCGCAGTCTCCGCCGGAACCATCGAAGGGCGCTCCCGCGTCATCACCAACATCGCCGACGCCGATCTCGAACCCGGCGACATCCTCGTCACCGCCTACACCGACCCCAGCTGGACATCCCTGTTCGTCTCGATCGCCGGGTTGGTGACCGAAGTCGGCGGCATGATGACACACGGTTCCGTGATCGCACGCGAATACGGCCTACCCGCGGTCGTGGGCGTCGAACGCGCCACCGAACGAATCCGCGACGGACAACGCATTCGCGTTCACGGCACAGACGGCTTCGTGATGCCCCTGTCCGCGGAGGCTCCGTGATTGCGGTTACAGCCATCGTCGACGAACAGATCCTGCACCAGGTGCCGGCCCCTCCTCGGCGGCGGTCGCCCCTACCTCCAGCAACTACCAGCGCACATCCGACTACGACTTGGTCAGGCACTGCCCGCAGCGGGTGTCACCCACCTCCACGACGAGGTCGAGCGATGAACCACGCCAACTGCCCCCGCTCGAACGACTTTCACATCTGCCACTCACACACGACGGCGCCACCGAAGCCGAACGGAACCTCGTGGCGTCCGTCCCACACGAACCACAACAGCGCGACCTCCACCAGGACGCGCCAAAACGAAAGGAAACCCAATGCGCAAAGTAGTGCTGTATGAACTGACGTCCCTCGACGGCGTCGCAGACGAACCCGGCGAAGGCCAATGGTTCGGAGATGCCGATAGCCGCCTCATGGACAACCTCGCCGAGGTTGTCGCTACTCAGGACACCGTGCTGCTCGGACGGCGAACGTTCGAGAAGTGGGTGCCATATTGGCCGACATCGACGATGCAACCCTTCGCCGACTTCATCAACAA
>JAYTOM010000401.1:0-11458 GCA_043747765.1 Actinomycetota bacterium | reverse complement strand
GCTGTATACCCCTAAGGGTATCAGTCCGATACCCTTAGAGGTACGATGAGTAGAAGAGATTGACGATGGAGAATCCCGAACACCCTGTGCCGACCTGACTCGCCCTCTGCGTCAGGTCGAAGGATAACTGCGTGGCATCCAGCAGGCAATCGCTGAAGAGCGCGATTGTCGCGGCATCGTCAAAGATGTCAGCTGAAGCAAGACAATCGACAAAGCCGGTTTCCTCCTCGTCGCCAGGAACCGACCTGGTGCATCGCTCACCCCGAAGAATCCGCCGCTGAGGGACACCCGGTGGAAGTCGTCCTGAAGATGTTCATGAAACTTGCCTGACCCTCGCTGAAAGCCCACTGCAGACCGACCATCGCCGTACACGCCCCGCCCCATGCTGCAGCGCGCCCGGCTCACAGAGGAGTTCCCGATGTCGACTGCCGCCTTCGCCGGGTCGACCCCGAACGCACCCATTCCGACATTGCCGGTCGACCCCGATATCCGTCGAGACCATTGAGTCTCCGTCTCGGCCGGCTCTTCGAACGCCGGCGGAAGCGGTTGATGCTCATCTGGCTGAGCGCTGCCCTCGCGGCGACTCCGCTCACGATCAACTGTCAACGGGCGCTCTCCGGCGCCACAGGTGCAGGCAGTCGCTGATTCCTGGCAATATCGGCCGAGTCGCGGCTGGTCCCAGCCAATGGGCTCACAGCATCGATCCCGACCGAATTGGCCGCGTCCGAAGATGCCAAGCCAACGGAATCGGCAGGACGCTGCCCAACGCTGTCACCGGCGGGTTCACCGGTGAAGGGCCGGTGTGGAGCGACCTCAACAACTCCAACGAACAGGCGATCCTCAATGCGGCGCTGCTCTCCGGACACGCGACGATGCTGCTCCCGCTTCGTTGCGTTCGGGCCGGCGATCGCTGCTGGGCTGCCACTGCTGCTCGCCGTTTCGGCACCACCGCCGGTTTCGCTGGCCTCCACCTGGCGAACCCATGCACTCAGCGAACGGCTGGACCAGCGAGGTCCATCGACGGTGGGTAAGGTCCTGGGGGTGACCTTGCCGATCGACACCCCGCTGTTGCGGAGGATCCGCGAGTCAGTCATCGGCGACGACCTGGTGATGGACGGCCCCTACGGCCCGCACCGGATCAGCTACGCCGACTACACCGCCTCAGGGCGTGCTCTCACGTTCATCGAGGACTTCATCCGTGAGGAGGTTCTGCCACGCTACGCGAACACCCATACCGAATCCTCCGGCACTGGGCTCCAGACGACGCGATTGCGAGAGGACGCTCGGCGCATCATCCGGGATGCTGTCGGCGGGGAGGACGAGACATGCGTCATCTTCGCGGGATCCGGCGCAACCGGAGCGATCGACAAGCTCGTCGGCATCATGAACCTGCGGCTGCCGGCCGATCTCGACGACCGGTTCCACCTCTCTGCACAGATTCCCCACGATCAACGGCCGATCGTGTTCGTCGGACCCTTCGAGCACCACAGCAACGAGCTGCCGTGGCGCGAGTCGATCGCCGACGTGGTGGTCATCCCTGAAGACGGCGACGGACACATCGACCTCGCCCACCTCGAAGCGGAGCTGATCGCGCACGCCGACCGGCCGCTCAAGATCGGGTCGTTCTCCGCCGCCTCGAACGTGACCGGCATCATCTCCAACACCTGCGCGATCGCCGATGCGCTGCACCGACACGGTGCGCTGTCGTTCTGGGACTTCGCCTGCGCCGGACCGTACGTGGACATCGAGATGTATCCGTCGTGTGCCGAGCACCCGCACGCGTACAAAGACGCCGTGTTCCTCAGCCCACACAAGTTCATCGGCGGGCCAGGCACGCCCGGCGTGCTCGTGGTGCGCCGCGAGTTGTTGCACAATCGCGTGCCAGACGTCGTAGGCGGTGGAACCGTCGCCTACGTCAATCCCACCGAACACCGCTATCTCGACGACCCGGTCCATCGCGAAGAAGGCGGCACACCGGCGATCATCGAGTCGATCCGGGCCGGGCTCGTGTTCCAACTCAAGCAAGCGGTCGGCGTCGCGGCGATCCGGGCACACGAGGAGTCCTACTGGCGGCGAGCGGTCAAAACATGGTCAACCAATCCAGCGATCCAGGTGCTCGGCAACACCATGTCCGATCGGCTGTCGATCCTGTCGTTCGTTGTGAAGCGTCCGAGTGGCCAGTACCTGCACCACAACTTCGTCGTCGCGCTCCTCAGTGACCTCTTCGGTGTCCAGTCCCGGGGTGGGTGCTCGTGTGCCGGACCGTATGGCCATCGACTGCTCGGCATCGACATCGAACGATCGCACGAGTTCGAGCACGAGATCACCCGAGGGTGCGAAGGGATCAAACCTGGATGGACGCGCGTCAGCTTCAACTACTTCATCTCCGAGACGGTGTTCCAGTACCTCCTCGACTCGGTCGACCTCATCGCCACGGATGGCTGGAAGCTCCTCCCGGACTACCGCTTCAGCCCGGCGAGCGGCCTATGGCGACACAAGCACGGACCCGTCGAACCACCACTACGGCTCTCTCAACTCACGTACGACGAGACCACCGGGGACCTCACTCGACCACCCCTCGTTGATGCTCGGGCCGGTGAAGAAGCGCTCGCCAGCTACCTCGAGAGCGCTCGCACACTGTTCGCTGCAGCCCCGTCCTGGACTCCCACCGAACCGCAGCGTGGCGTACTCTCGGCCGAGTTCGAGCACCTCCGGTGGTTCGACCTCCCCGACCAATCGCTGCTCGACGACGACGACGAGAGTCAGCAGTACGTAGACGCTCGCTGATCAGAACATCACGTGACCGGACTCCCGGTGAATCGATGAGGCCGTAGCCCACCGCCAGATCGGTGCGTCGGCCGGGTGAGGCATTGGCCGGATGTAAGAGTGGTCAGAGTGCGCTGCCGGTGAGGCGACCGATGCCGAGTGAGATGAGTAGGGCAAGCGTGCCACCGATGAAGACGCGAATCGCGGCCCGCCGTTGCGGTGCCCCACCGAGGCGGACGCCGAGCGAGCCGAGTGCGACAAGACCCACGATGGTTACGGCCATGGTGACCGGGACGCGGATCATAGCCGTGGCGAGCAGTACGACGAGGATGGGAAGGATCGCCCCAGCGATGAAGCTGAGCGCGGAGACCAGCGAAGCTTGGACAGGGTTGGCAAGTGCGATGATCTCGAAGCCGAGTTCGTCTCGGGCGTGGATGTGGAGCGGGTCGAGTTGTGAGAGCTCGTCGGCGTTGCGGTCGGCGAGTTCGGCGCTGAGGCCTCGGTTGCGGTAGATCGCGGCGAGCTCGTCGCGTTCGTCGTCGGGGCTTGTGGCCAGTTCGGTTCGCTCGCGTTCGAGGTCGGCGAGCTCGGTGTCACGCTGGGAGCTGACCGAGACGTACTCGCCGGCGGCCATTGCCAGCGCACCGGCGGTCAGCCCGGCGAAGCCGGCGATCAGAATCGCCGATCTTTGGCTGTTCGCGGCGGCGACTCCGACCATCAAGCTGGCGGTCGAGATCAAGCCGTCGTTGGCGCCGAGCACTCCGGCACGCAGCCACGCGGCGCGGTCCGACAGGTGATGTTCGCGGGCGAGGTGGGCGGGCAGGGTTCGGGTCACAGGGTCAACCTGGCGTCTCGCGCTGGACTCGGCCAGGGCCAAGCGTCATCATCCACGCGAACGGATCGCGATCCCACCGATCAAAATGCACCGGATCGGCGCGATGACGATCAGTCCATCGCTGCCCGGACTCCGGGCCCGACAGCGACATGACGGCCTACCTGGACCAGATGAGCGGGTCGCTGCCGCCCGCATCGATCGCCGCAGTCAGCCTCGCGAACGCGGCTTCGACGTCCATGTGACATCGGAGCATCAGCTCCGCAGCGTGCACCGCCGCCATAAGCGGACTCAAGATCTGGCTCGCCAACCTGCCCGACGGGCGACCAAGACGATGTCAGCGCAAACCGTCAAACATCGCCTCGGGATGCTGCACGTGTTCTTCGACCCGATCAGCGGGTGGGGCTGGACCGACGCACCGAAGTCATGTCCGATCCTGACGATCGACATACGTTGGCGATGATCCGCTCCCCCAATTTCTCGACGCGTCTCAGCTTCGGCGCTTGATGCGTTCTGCGGTGACAGCGGAGCCCTCGACCGACCCATCCGCGTAGGGCTCCGTTTCATGGACGGATCGCTTGTCGACGATCAGGGTGAGGCACGAACCGGCGCCGTGTTGCACCGTTCGGGTCAGTTGTCGTCGGCGTTCAGGGTTTCTGCCGGAGGTGATCATGTGGGGGTGCGTTCGCAGCTGCGGTTGTTGGAGTTGTCGTTCCGGGTGTCAAGCGGAGTTCCTTGCTGAACGCGTCGTCGTGGTGGAGCATGCAGGCTTGCAGCGTAGGTGCAACGGTTCACACCGTTGTTGATCCACGGCAAGATGATCGACAGCGTCTGTGGCGGGCCCGTGAGGCATCGCGGCCGAGCACAGGTTGTTCATCGCGGTGATGATCGAGGGTGGACGGGTTGATCAAGAACGTTGGCTGCAGCTACTGCGAATTCGGTCTCGATGCGCGGGTCGACCTCCGCGCTATGCCGCCGCGTTCGTCGAACTTGCTTCGATGATCTGACCGGATCGAGATCAGATCGAGCTCCGCGCGTCACCCGAATGGACAGAGCGACACGGCCGCTCAGGGGATCCAGGTCGCTCATGGTCAGGCGCATAGCGTCGGTGAAGGGGGCGGTCGGGGCCGTCCCCCTTTCCGATCGGGATGGTGGCGACGACGGGTTCAGCCGTTGTTGGTCTCTGCGCCGGTCGCTTCGCTCGCTCCGGGGGTTTCGCTCGCGTTGTTGTCGTGGTTGGCGGAGGGTCCGCCGTCGCAGTTGGCGCCGGTGGCGGTGTCGATGCCGTTCTCACAGTTGACACCGTTGTCTCCGGCGGGCTCGTGCGCGCTGGCGGGCTCGCTTGCGTCGGGGCTCTCGTTGGCTGCGCCAAAGTTGTTGGCTTCTTGTGCGTCGGCAACACCGGTTGCGTCCGGGGTGTCGGTTGCCTGAGAGGTAACGACGACGGCAGGTGCGGCGACAGCGAGAGAGACGATTGTCGGTGGTGTGGTGGTGGTGGTGGTAGTGCCGCTGGCCGCGGTGGCGATGCCTGCGGCGCCAGCGAACAAGCCAACGCCGATGATGGCGGTGTAGCCGAGCTTCTTGATTCGGGAGGTGGTGGATCGGGGAGTCATGGGAGGGGCCTTTCGGGTTGTTCGGACGGTGGTTCCGTTCCGATGACCCGATAGTGCGCTCTCGTATCTTGAGCGGATCCGAAGCTACCTGAAGCACCACTTCGGCTGGTCTTCGGTCGGGCTTCAGGTTGGGTCTGCCAGGCTGGGGTCATGAGAATTTTGGTGATCGAGGACGACAAGCGTCTCGCCGCGACGCTTCGGCGAGGTTTGGAGGCCGAGGGGTTCGCCGTCGACAACGCGCTCGATGGCGAGCTGGGCATCTGGCTCGCTTCGGAGAATTCCTACGACGCGATCATCCTCGACATCATGTTGCCGAAGGTGAACGGCTTCGTAGTGTGTGCTCGCCTGCGAGAGGCGGGGAACTGGACACCGATTCTGATGCTGACCGCGAAGGCCGGTGAGCTCGACGAGGCGGAGGCCCTCGACACTGGAGCTGACGACTATCTCACGAAGCCGTTCTCGTACCTGGTGCTGGTCGCCCACCTCCGCGCCCTGCTTCGACGGGGCGCGATACAGCGGCCGGCTCAACTGGTGGTCGGCGATCTCGTGGTCGATCCCGCGACCCACACCTGCACGCGCAACGATCGTGTCATCGACCTGACCGCGAAAGAATTCGCGATCATCGAGTTCCTGGCACGCAGAAACGGTGAGGTGGTCTCCAAGTCAGACCTGCTCGATCACGCCTGGGACTTCGCGTTCGACGGAGATCCGAACGTGATCGACGTCCACATGTCGAACATTCGCCGCAAGATCGACCGACACTTTGGTACTCACAGTCTGCGGACCGTACGCGGAGTCGGCTATCGGCTCGTGGCCGATGCCCGCTGACAGGGTGTCGCGTGGCATCGGATTGCGGCTGCGGATCGTTGCAGTCGCCGTGGTCGGAGTCGGTCTCGCAGTGACTGTGGGAGCGGTACTGCTCGTTGGGGTGCTGCGTTCAAGGCTCGACAGCGCGGCAACGACAGCAGCGAGTTTGCGAGCCCGTGACGTGGCGACCCTTGCAAGCGCAGCAACGCTCCCGCTTCAACTCGCACTGCCCGGCGAGGAGGCCGCTTTCGTGCAAGTCGTCGACAACAGTGGCCTCGTTGTGGCCTCGACACAAAACATCGAAGGCGAACCGCCGGTTATCGCCCAGCAACCCCAAGAAGCACACGTTGTCACGACAACCGTCAGGGTTGGGCCGCTCGATCAGACGATGCGTGTTGTCGCAGTGACCGCCACTACCGCGACTGGAACAATGGTCGTGTACGCGGGCGAAAGTTTGGCATCGGCACACGACACGACCAGCGCTGTCGTCGAACTTCTCGCCTTTGGTGTGCCCGTCCTATTACTGATCGTCGGTGCCGTCGTCTGGTGGTCAGTCGGGCGCACCCTCCGGCCGGTCCGAGCGATCACGCGCACGATGACCGAGATCACGGCATCTGATCTGCACCGCCGAGTACCCACACCTTCTACACGCGACGAGATCGGCGTGTTGGCATCCACAGTCAACGAAACCCTTGCACGGCTCGACAACTCCGTCGAACAACAACGTCGATTCGTCGCCGACGCCAGCCACGAACTGCGTGGACCGCTTGCCTCACTGCGCGCCGACCTGGAAATCTCTGTCACCCATCCCGAGCTCACGGTGTGGACAGACGTCGCCCGGAACACGCTGAGCGACGTCGAGCGTCTGCAGGAACTCACCGATGACCTGCTCCTGCTGGCACGGCTCGACTCCCAAGCACAACGCACGACCAAGCCCGTCGACCTCGCCGAGATCACCACCACAGGCCTGCTCACGATGCGCAGACACGACGTCGACGTCACAACCGACATCAGCGGCCCGCCGGCGATGATCGACGGTGACCCAGACCAGCTCCATCGATTGGTCCGCAACCTCATCCACAACGCCGAGGAACACGCCGCGACACGCATCGAAATCGCCGTACAGACCGGCGTCGACGTCGTCCGCCTGATCGTCGCCGACGACGGACCCGGAATCCCCGTCGAGTTCCGCGACAGCGCATTCGAACGATTCGTGCGCCTGGACACCGCAAGAACCCGCGACTCGGGCGGCACCGGTTTAGGCCTGGCCATCGTCCGTGACGTCGCCACCGCGCACCACGGCACCATCTCAATCAGCGACTCCGAACCCCACGGCACCACGATCATCGTCACCCTCCCGCGTCAGGCGTAACCTCCCCACCGGCCAGCCAGACCATTGGTGTCAAGGCCCGCCACACGATCGATCGAGCCTTTCCCAACGCGACACGCTCGGTCGAGCGGACTCCTGATCGGCTGCTCCGAGACGTATCCGCCGTTCGACTTCGACACCAGCACGGGTGACAACGGTGCTTACCTTCGCCTACGGTTGGCCTTACTGGCATTGCCGGAGTCGGTGCCGCGTTCGGTGGCCCTCAACCTGTTCACGGCGATTCCCCACTACATCATGCTGATGATCTACCTCGTCGCCGCTCGATGGTGGTCGCGGTCGGCTAGTTCGCGGCCCTGTTCACCGGTGCATGCCCCACGGCATGCGCGACTTCCTCGTTCAGGTCAGCAACTACTACTACCGGATTTGGACGTACATCACGATGGTCGACAACAACTCTCCCAAGTTCGGTTTGCCGTCGGTGTGACCGCAGACGCGACGACGAGCACGGGGTTACCCGAAACCGCCCGAGACAGCGCGTGACCCCAGCATCCCCGCCCTCGTTACAACAACCGCGCGTCCTCAACCAAGACGGCGTTCAACATCTGCGAGCCGGTTGCCGATGGCCGCGATGTGCGCGGGTTCGATACCACAGCAGCCGCCAACGACGGTTGCGCCGGCGTCCAACCACGACTCGACGATGTGGCTGTACGAGTCTGGATCGAGGTCATCGCGAAGGTCCGAGATGTCTTCGTTTGCGGCGCCGGTGCCGTGCGACTCTACGAACCGGTTTGCGTATCCACCCACCTCGACGCCCGGCGGAGCGACAGCGCTCGCGTGGCGAATGGCCGCCGTGATTGTTTCCGCTCGGCAGCAGTTGAACAGGACCGCCGCCGCGCCCAGCGCGATCGCGGTTGCGACGGCGTCCGCGACATGCTCACCCGAGCGCAGAGCGAGTCGCGCTGTGTCATCGAGGGTGAAGGAGAGCCAAAGCGGCGTGTCTGCCTCACCGCACCGATCGATGGCCTCGCGCACGACTCGCGCCTCAGCGATCGACGACAACGTCTCGCCGAGCCATACATCCACATGCGGGGCCAGCCCGCGCACCAGCGGATCGATGATCGATGGGGCCAAGTCAGCAACGAACAGGTCGGGCCGGTACGAGCCGAAGAGCGGTGGAAGGGATCCAGCCACTCGTACGTCCCGCTGGGCGGCGTCGGCGGCGCGACGGGCAAGTCGCCCGGAGAGCTCGGCCAGTTCCTCACCTCGCTGCACGAACTGTTGCTCGCCGATGTGGAAGGGCACGATGGCGTAACTGTTCGTGGTGATCATTTGAGCGCCCGCCTCGATGAAGTTGGCGTGAGCGCGCTCGACCCATTCGGGACCGTCCAGGAGCGCACGCGCAGACCACTCCGGCTGCCCGAAGGGGGCACCCATCCGCAGCAACTCCCGGCCCATTCCACCATCCATCAACGTCGCGAGCACGACGACAGCTTCCCACGCCGGTCATCGACGGCGCGATCGTCCATCGACACAGGACGACACGTGCAAGGACCTTCCCGCCGTTCGAGTTAGCCGCGAGCGCAAGCTCGATGTTGTGCGCGAGTGATGCCCGAACGACGTACTGAGCGGCCGATTCGCCGACAAGGACACGAATTCGAGACAGAGGGTCGACGCGGATCCGTCCGCAGTGTGGCAACGTCGAACACACATGGCTCGTGGATGGATCCGTTGCGTCGGGGTGACAGCGTTCCGCGATTCGTGCTCGTCGGGTACGGGTGGTTCCTTGCCTGATCAGCCGAGCTCGTCCGTCAACGAGAGCGCAGCCGGTCTCGTGCGTGCGTCGCCAGTTGAGACGCGGGTCGCGGTCGAGATACCGGTCTCCGAGGCCGAGCCACTCTTCGAGCCGATAGCGCTGGACGCGCAATTGCTTGCCGAATCTCACGACCGGCAAACCGCTCGCGCCAGCTGTCTTCACAACAACTCATGCCTCCCGAAATCGACTTTCGTGACGCTGCAGCTCGAGCAACGACCACACGAACCTCGAGAAATACCTGGGGCCACACACTCGACCGCACACCGTCAGACACCTGCAGAAGTGAATTTCGAGGACGAGCAGCCAGAACGTGCCAAGAATCCAGGCGGGACTGACCACCTCGTGTCGCTTCGTATCGCCCTGTGTCGAGTTGTTCGCTTGTTTTCGATTGTTGGGAACCGGGGCTGTCTGAGCTTCGTCCAATGTTCGTGAATCGGATCGTTCTCGGCGTGCTCGCGTTCATCTGCCTGACCGCCTGCGATCACTCGGCCCCGACCGCAGTGTCATCGACCGCTACCGCGATCGGTTCGAACTCTCCTCCGATGGCGGGCCTCTCTCCGACCATGTCGACGCTGCCCTTGGACACCGGTTCGACCGGGGCCACGACCAGCACCTCCCCGACGCCGACGTCAGCGGTGACCGTGACCCTTCCGGCCGAGACACCAGCGGAAGCGACGCCAGCGCCGAGACCACTCTTTGGCCTCTTCGACGCCGAGCAAACATTCGCCACACGTGCTGACATCAACGCTGCCGTCGCCGCGCTTCGCGTCCGCTACTCAGCTGTCGCCGCCATCCCGATCGCGGTTCCGACCGACGCTCCGGCGGACACGACAGTGCGGTTCGTCGGGACTCTGTCCTGGGACGGACAACCGTCCATACTGACCATCGTCGACGTCGGCGGCACCCAAGTGTTCGAAGCGTCGGCACTGCCGGCCGTGTTCGTCGCGTGCGCTCCTTCACCCGACGCTCATTGGCGAACCGTGACGATCCGCGGCGACAACCACGGCTGCGTTTCCGTGTCGTCACCCGGCGGTTCAGAGCACGGCCAATGGCACGAGGCACCCGGGGCGTGGTGGTACAGCGCCGAGCCCACCGCTGTGTCGACGAACGCGTGGCTCTCTGGACTTCGCATCATCTCCCCGATGGACACGCCGTTCAGCCTCTACACGCACTGCGGCGTTAACGGAGCCATGATCAACCACACCTGGTGGGAAGCGATCCCCGTGCTCGCCGACGGCAACGGAAACCCACCACCCACCTGGGGCAACCCTTCGCAAAGCGGCACGCTGCACTACACGAGCGACAGCAACGCCATGTTCACCGCGACCTCGACAACCGGCGCCATTCTCACCGTCACGCTGCACCGCACGACGAGCACCGAATACCCTCTGATCTGCTCGTGAACTCGGCCTGGAGCGTCGGCGCCCACATCTGCGGTTGCGCCCAGCGGGATAGTCGGCGCATACTGACTGAGCCGGGGGCAGTCCCTCCGGAAGTCGAAGGCCCGGTGCACAGATGGACATCTGAAGCCGGGGCTGACGCATTTCTACGGCTCGACGGCGAGCGCCACAAGCCTGAGGAACGTAGCGGTCGCCACCAGTGACCGGATCGACCGGCCCCAGCGAAGTGGGCGGCCGAGTCCGCCGCGTCCGCAACCCACAACGCCGGCGATGCCGACTTGCTCACGAAGTTCACCGTCAGCGCGTTCGACAACTCGCCGTCGCGGTCGGCGTTGTGGATCGTGTCGATGTCGCGCTGGTCGAGCTGTTCGCGTCGGCCCTCGATCTCCCAGCGGACGCCCGGAACGCGATCGAATTCTGCAGGAGTGCCAACATGCACGCCGCTCGTGCCCGTTCTTGCCCGCGGTTCGACACGCGCTCCATCACCGTAACCGTGACGTCGAAGGCCATGGTGTTGACCGCTTCGATGAACGCCGTGCGCCGGATGTTCGTCTCGTCACGCCAGTGCACGTAGCGCTGACCCGGTAGCAGCACGGGGCGAAGTTGCAGCAGCGACCCAGTTCGCGGAGTTGGACACACGGCCGCGAGCAAGTACACATAGCCCTCCGCAGACATCCGAATGCTCTCGTCGATGAACGCGCGATCGATCACGAATCCGCCGGTGCTGACGGCCCGACCGCGAGCAACGAAGCCACGGCCGTCGCGAGTGCCCTGTCGGTCTCGGTCACTCGCCCGCTGTAGTGCTCGGCGGCCATGCTCGGGTCGTGGCCGGCTCGCATCGCGACCTGGGTGATGCTGAAGCCCATCTCCTGGCCGAAGGTCTCCATGAACTTGCGC
>JAYTOM010000400.1:0-2754 GCA_043747765.1 Actinomycetota bacterium | reverse complement strand
GTCGTTCGACTCTGGCAGAACAACACGCCCAAGAGGACGATGATCATCAAAGGTATATCGACTCAAGCCGACCCGTCTGCGGCGGCCGGCCCCCGACCTCAGTGAGGCAACTCCTATGACCATGACATCGCCATCGATGACGTCACCCACTGCGGTACCACCCGTGACGACCCCAGCGAATCTTCCCCAGAAGTGGGCCGCCCTCGATGGCGACAGGTTTGTCTTGACGGTCGAAGGTGTCACGAAATGCTACGGGGATCACATCGTGGTCGACGATCTCAGCTTTACTGTGCCGTCGGGCCGGGTCACCGGGTTCCTGGGCCCGAACGGCTCCGGGAAGTCGACGACCTTGAAGATTATGCTCGACCTCGCGCGGGCCGATAAAGGCTCGGCTTCGATCGGGGGTCATCGGTATCGGGAGCTGCCCGATCCGGCCCGAACCGTTGGCGCAATGATCGAGTCCGAAGCGTTTCACCCGGGGCGAAGCGGGCGCAACCATCTTCGGATCCTGGCCGACGCCACCGGTATTAGTCAGGCAAGAGTCGATGAGATGTTGGAACAGGTCGGCTTGGCCGACGCCGCCGACCGCCGAGCGGGCGCCTATTCGCTTGGGATGAGGCAACGCCTCGGTCTCGCCGCCGCCCTCCTCGGTGAACCGCCGGTGCTCATCTTGGACGAACCCGGCAACGGGCTCGACCCGCAAGGCATCCGCACACTACGCGACCTGCTCCGCGCCCACGCCGCACGGGGTGGCACCGTGTTCGTCTCGAGTCACCTCCTGGCTGAGGTAGAACACCTCGTGGACGACGTCATCGTCATCAACCAAGGACGCCTCGTCGCCCACGGCGCATTGGCAGAACTCCAACAGGCTGCCTCACTGGCACGAACCAGCGACCCGCGCCGACTCGCCGCAGCGCTGGAAAGCGCTGGCGCAACGACAAAGACCCGGGGCGCAGACGGCCTGGTCGTGCGCGGGATGTCGATCGACGAGATCGGCGACCGAGCATTCGGGAGTGGCGTCGCCCTGCACGAACTTTCCCCACATGCCGGATCGCTGGAGGAACTGTTCTTGAACTGGACCAGCGACCCGGCGACCGACAAGGAGGTCAGCAAGCCATGACCATGACGCGACTTATCCGTTCCGAGCTTCGCAAGCTCACCAGCACGAAGATGCCTTTCGCGTTCCTGGGTGTCATCGTTGTGCTGGCGGGGCTCAACGCTTTCGCCGTCATCGCCGGAACCGACGCCGACGGCAGCAAGGCGTTCGTCGCCACGGCGGCCGACCAGCACTCCCTGATTGCATTCGCTGCGAACGCGTTCATGGGGGCCGGTTTGTTCGGCGCCATCGCGGTTGCCCGCGAGTACGCGCACCACACTGTCGTGCCCACCTTCTTGACATCGCCACGCCGACATCGCGCTGTGCTCGCCCAACTCACCGCCGTTGGCGGCGTCGGGGCTGTCCTCAGCGTTATAGGCGCCGGACTCATCGTGACGGCAGTGGCGGTTGCGCTCCGCACCACCGACTACGGCTTCCTCGTGTCGACAGGCGACGTCTTCCGGGTCATCGCCGCCTCGGGGTTCGCCGGGGCAGCCGGAGCGATCCTCGGCGCAGGAGTCGGAGCCGTGGTGCGCAACGTCGGCGGTGCCGTGACCAGCGCTGTTCTCATCCTCATCATCGCACCACCACTCGTCGTGCAGCTCCTCAACGGCTCCGGGTCGTGGATGCCAGGCGCCCTCGCCAACGTCGTGTCCGGGACCGCCACCGACGTCGCAGCACCCGCAGCACTTGCTGCGCTGGCCGCATGGGCGATCATCCCTGCGATGATCGGGCTGTTCGCTGTCCAGCGACGCGACGTCGTCTGACAGTGAATCGGTGGAGCCCCATGCCGACCTTCGCGACGGATTGCTCACGACGGTGGCTGGCCCCTCCGTGTCACCGATGAGTCGTTCGAGGTTCGTATCATGAGCTTCGGGAACGCGTGTGTCTCGACGCTGTTGCGTTCACCGTTTCATCGGCTGCTGTCGGGCTCCACTGACCTGATCCGCTACCGGGGACGCAGAACAGGACGGCTGATCACGACGCCGACGCAGTATGCCGAGAGCGGTTCTAACATCGTGATCCTCGTTGGCCGGCCGGACACCAAAGCCTGGTGGCAGAACTTCAGCACCGAACGAGACCTCGACGTGCTGATCAGGGGCCGCTGGTCGCCGATGACCGCCCGCGCCGTTGTCGGAGCCGAGGAGGCGGCCGTGATCGGCCCGTTGCTCGATGCCTACCTGACTCGTTTTCCACGTGCGCAACACACGCTGGGCGAAGGCACGCCAGCCGACCGTGCGAGGCGAGCCGTCGTCGTGAGGTGCCGACCACGATGACCGCCGTTTCCGAACTGTCCGAACTCCAACGGCGCTCGACGCAGGCGTTCACGTGGACTTTGCGGCTACCGCGTCAATCAGATGACCGCGTCGGCGACAGTCGACGTCGACCACCCCGAACGGCTCTCCCGCGGCCTCGTCGTGGTCAAGTCCCCGAACCGCCCGCAGCCCTCATGGAAGCGAACCCGTCATGACCACACCCAACAGAACGTCGCACGTGATCGAGGTCCGTGACCTGTGCAAGACCTACGACCGCAAGCTCGTCATCGACCATTTGTCCTTCACCGTCGAACCCGGCGTGGTGACCGGCTTCCTCGGCCCCAACGGTGCCGGCAAGTCGACCACGATGCGCCTCATCGTCGGCCTCGACCGGCCAACGTC
>JAYTOM010000399.1:0-12579 GCA_043747765.1 Actinomycetota bacterium | reverse complement strand
GGTGGTCGGCGATCACGTGGGTTCGGGACCGGCGCCGCTCGTCACGCTTGCGGCTGTTGCACGCGAGACCAGTTCGATCCGCCTGGGAACGTTGGCGCTCAACAATGACATGCGAAATCCTGTGCAACTGGCCTGGGATGCAGCAACGCTGGACCGACTGTCAGGAGGCCGTTTCGAGCTCGGTCTCGGTGCGGGGCACACGCCGCAGGACTACAGCAGCACTGGCGTCGCACTTGACACTGCGAAGGACCGCAAGGCCAGGCTGGCCGAGAGCATCGAGATCATTCGACCGTTGCTCCGAGGCGACCGAGTTGACTATCAGGGCTCGCACTTCCAGGTGACCGGCGCGCAGATCGATCCCGCCGTCCAAGACCGTCTCCCGATCCTCGTCGGCGGCAACGGTGCGAGCCTGTTGGCTCACGCTGCTGCTCACGCCGACATCATCGGCCTTCAAGGCCTCGGAAGGACCCGGGCTGATGGTCACAGCCATGCCGTGCGATGGGACCCGGCGTGGCTGTCGGAACAGGTCGCGCAGGTCCGCGACGGTGCGGGCGACCGGTTCGCGGACCTCGAGCTCAACGCACTCGTGCAGGTCCTCAACGTCACCGACGACGCCGACCCTGTCATCGGTGCAGTCTGCTCGAAGGTGGAGGGCCTCACGCCCGGCCACGCCGCGAAGATCCCCTACATACTCGTCGGCTCGACGGGCGAGATCGTCGACAAGATGTTCGCGGCACGAGAGCAATGGAGTATCAGCTACTTCGTCGTGCGAGGACTCGAAGCCTTCGCCCCGGTCATCGAGGCCGCCCGACGAGCGGAGTAGCGCACCCGTATCGCATTGCGCCCCGATGAACCTTCAGGTCTCTCGGCAAGTCGCCTCTCGCGTTTGCTCTGTCGGTTCACTTCTACCGAACCCTCGCCGACGGTGCCGCCGGACTGATTGGCACACTGATCGTCACCTGGCGGACAACCGACACAGAACCATGGTGGCCGAGCTACCCGTGGCGCCCTTTGCTGCCTACCTGACCTGTTGGTTGAGGAGACTGCCGCCGTCAGAGATTCGGGGACGCCAATATGGGATAGGTAGCCGAGCATTCATGTGCCGACATGGGCGGCTCGATCGACGGCCGGTGGACGCGATTGTCGGACGGTGTGCTGCGCTCGTGTTGGGAGTGTCAGCCGGGGGTGGTGGTTTTGCTGTTGGGGTTGATGACGATCTTGGCGTGTGCTTCAGGATCGCCGAGGGCAGCGAAAGCGGCGTCGACGCCGTCGAGCCCGACTGTGCCTGTGACGAGCGCGGAGACGTCGAGCTTGCCGTCGGCGAGCAGATGGAGGGTGTCTCGGAACTCGAGTGGTCCGTAGCCAATGACGAAGCGGAGGTCGATTTCTTTGTTGATTGCCATCGCTGGTCGGAAGCGGTCCATTTCCATGCAGACGCCGGCGACGACGACGCGGGTGTCCATCGGTGCGGCGGTAATGATCTGTTCGATGATGCCAGGCACACCGACGCACTCGAAAATGACGGGCCGTTTGGTTTTGGTGACACCAACCTTGTCGAGCCCGCGCAGCATGACGTGCCAGGGCACCGGCAGCTTCTGCAGTGTCTTCAGTCCTTTCAGTCCGGCTGCGGCGCGTGTGGCGATCGAGGTGACGTAGCGACGGTCGGTCAACTCGTCGTACGGCGATTCTTTGGTCGGATCGATGACGGCGCTTGCCCCGCAGGCGAGCGCGAGGGCGCGTCGGCCCGCGGACAAGTCGCTGGCAACAATGGTGTCGACACCTCGTTGTTTGAGCATGCAGATGATGGCGAGACCGACCGGGCCGCAGCCGATGACGATGGCCGCGTCCTTCTTGCTGATCTCGGAACGGTTGACCGCGTGGTATCCGACGGCCATTGGTTCGGTGAGCACTCCGATATCGGGTGAAAGGCCGTTCGGTAGCGGCATCATGAACGCTTCTTCGATGACGACCTGTTCGGCATACGCGCCGAGCGCCGAGGCGGACAGCCCAATGGCGTGCATGCCGCTTGGTGTGCTGACCAACGGAAGGGCCACAACGGGGGTGCCCGCTTTGACCTTGCGGGCGGTGTGTGGGCCGTAGCCGGCGATGGTCCCACAGAATTCGTGGCCGAACACCACCTGCTCATGGGAGCGCCCGAAGCCGGTATAGCCGGCCTCGGAGAGCACATCGGCCTGGGCGTCGGCGTGGTGTCTCGCGTGGAGGTCGGAACCGCAGATGCCGCAGCCGGTCACGTCGAGCAGTACCTGTCCGGCACCCGGTGTGGGGTCGGGGAGTTCGACGACGCGCAGCTCTGAGTTCTGGCAGACGACTGCTCTCATTTGGGAAGCATGCTGTCGTCGAACGCCGGGAGCGGCTTGATGAACGGTGCGAGCAGATCACCGGCCTGTTGGGCGGTGAGCACGTCGGCCGGGTCGAGCTTGTAGAGACCGGCTTGAGCGGTGTCGAACTCCCAGACGTCCTCGCCGAGGAGACGGCAGTGATCGTCGTAGGGCCACAGCATCATGATCTGAGACTTCTTGAGGTACATCGCTTCGGAGTCGACGTCGAGCCCGGCTGCGGCGAGTTCGGAACCGAGCGTCTGCTGATAGCCGATGCCGCGACCGATCACCATGTGGTCGCCAACGGCGACGTCTTCGTCCTCGACGTAGAACACGCATTGGTCGGTGCTCGTCCAGTGCCCATAGAGCATCCCGACCTGGTCCTTGCCGGCGAGGGTGAACGGGTCCTGTCCGCTGAGACTGAACCGGTAGTGCGGCACGTCAACGGTGAGCGACGGGTCGAGGATCTCCTCCCAGCGGCCAGCCGACTCGAGGTAGCGGTGACGCAGATACGACTGCAGCAGGTAGCGGTGGCGTGGGTTGTCGGTGTTCTCGAGCACCTTCTCGACGGCGACGTTCTGTTTGGTGATATCGAGGCGGCTCATGTCGATCTCAGAAGTCATGGGGCGGTCCTTTCGGGTTGGGGTGAGTGAGCAGATGGTTCGTTCAGCGACGCTCGGTGGAGGTCGGTACCCACGCGCCCTCGACCAACGCTCGTTGGATGCGGTTCGCGGCGTCGGCATCGGGTTGGCGTGCCGCGAGCACGTCGGCGTAGAGGAACGACTCGCCGAGACGGACCAGCGCGAACGCCAGGTCGGCCGGGTCAGCGATCGGGACATACCCGTGTTCGTCCATGTCGCGGCGCAGCATCGCTTCGACGAATGCGACCACCCCGGACTGGACGCGACCTGTCGGATCAGTGAGCACCTTGATGGTCAGCGACGGCTCCTGCGCCAGCAAGGTGTGCAATGCCGCCGACTGCGACACGAACGAGTTGATGTTGCGGCCCGTGCCGATCGAGTACAACTCACCCTCGCGACGCTCGGCCGCCCACCGACGCGCAGCGAGCTGCAAGGTCTGCTCGGTCAGCAACCACAGGGCCTCACCCAGTAGTTTCTCCCGGGTGCCGATGTGACGAAACAGCGTGACCCGTGAGACCCCGAGTTCGTCAGCCAGCCCCTGCATCTCCAGCCGTCGACCACCAACGATCCACCGTGCAGCCAACTCGATTGCCGCCGCACCGACGCCGCCGGTAGGCGATGCAGTGGCGTTGGTCGACTCGACCAGGGTGGCGTCAGCGCGCATCGTGGGCGGGCGCGTCGGAACCCGACGTCGCGGCGAAAGCCCCCTCGACAACCGCTTCGGCGAGTGATCCGTTCGGCGGCAGGAACGCGTCGGCGATGTCATCGGTGCCGCGCACGACCACACCGCGCGGATTGGAGAACTCGCGAACGCCGTCGATGCCGTGGTGACGACCCGTGCCGCTGTTGCCGATGCCCCCGAATCCGAGCGACGGGAGCGCGCCCTGCAACGCGCATACGTTGATGCAGACGCCACCCGACGTCGTCCTGTCGAGCATGTGATCAGCGACAACGGCATCGTCGCTGTACACGTACAGCCCGAGCGGGCGTTCCCCGGCATTAATCCCGGCCAGGGCAGCGTCGAGATCGTCATGAGTGACGACGGGCAGGATCGGACCGAAGATCTCCTCCTGCATGATCCGCAGGTCAACTGGTGGATCGATAACGAGCGACAGCGGCAGCTGGCGGGTCGAACGGTTGCCGGCGCCACCCAGTTGAACGACACGGGCATCAGACTTGTGCACCTCGTCGAGCATCGACTCGATCCGCTCGAGATGGCGCTCGGTGATGATTCCGGCACAGTCCGGCGAGTTCGCGTACCCGGCCAGATCGTCGGCGAACATGTCCTCGGCGTGTCCGACAAATGCGTCGAGGTCGGTGCGCGCCACCAGGGTGTAATCGACCGAGATGCACATCTGACCGTTCGCGCCGGGAAACGGATCAGCGAAGAACGCGGCGCGCTGCGCCGCGAGGAGCCGGTCCAGTTCGGTGGTCGCCGGACCATCGTCTGTCGATGCAGGAGAAGGTGTGACAAGCGTAGAAGACATCCAGGCTTCCTCTCCAGGGTGGCGTCGCACCGACTGTACCGACGGCGACGAGCACACTGCAACATCTCAGCGAGATGTTGCAAATCGAGGTCTGACCGGTCATCGACGGCTGTTGACCGTTCGAAGCTGAGCGAGATCGATCGATCCGACTCGCCTTCCACGAAGCCGATGCGTGCCAACGACGACCTGTCGCGCCTGTCGTCACGGGGGCGCTGTTGGCGCGATCTCAATGTCTGCCGGCGCGGTCGGTACGAGACGAACGGGCCTCGAAATCGCCGAACTCATTCGTACGTTGGCAGGTCGAAGGACTGTCCGTCGATACCGGTTCCGCCCCCGGCCGTATTGCCGTAGACGCTCGGGTGTGTGTCGGGGTTGGCGCCACAGTCGGCGTCGACGTTGTCCGTCGTGAACCCCGTGATGGCCACGTCCACCCGTGAGCTTTCTTGGTCTGTCACGAATTCGTCGAGCACCTTGCGAGCATTGATCCGGAACTGCTCCGCGCCTGGTGCCGTCGTCGGGTCCTGCCAACTCGACGTGATGAATTCCGCGACCGCAGTGGGCATCAACCACACGGGCCGGTGACCGCCGTTGCCATCGGACAGGTCAGCCTCGACGAGGAAGATGTCTGCTTCCAAAAACGATTCCCGAAGACCGTCGTCGACTGCGTGACCGATGCTGTCGTGGGCTTGTCGTCGTTGGTCGTCGGTGAGCGTGTCCCACCAGGAATCGAACGGTACGGATCGAGAATCGAACACCTCAGCCTCACCAGCTTTCAACGGATTGGTCAACAGATTGGTCGACCGGCATCGTTCCCGACAGCTGGTGATCGGATCGACGCGTCGATTCTGTCGGATGTGCGACCTGTGCGCGCGGTGCAGGGTGAAGGTCGGTGATCACGTCTCGGATCTCTTTGAGCGTGGCATCGAGGTCGCCGATTGCTTCGTCGATCCGAGCAGAGGCCTCTGGATGGTGGATCAGGCTGGCTGCGGTCGTGAGTCGCAGGATGGCACGAAGAATCTGACCAACGACAGTTTCCTGCAGCTCGATGGCGATTCGATTGCGTTCGCTCATCAGCCCGATCTGTCCGCTCAGCTCGTCAGCACGTTTGCGATCGGTTTCATCCCGGGTGACCTTGGCGAACCCTTTCAGCTCACCGTCGGCATCCACGATCGCTGTGATGACGACGTTCGCCCAGAACGTGCTGGAGTCCTTACGGACTCGCCAGCCCACATCTCGATGCTGGCCGACACTGACCGCAGCCGCGAGTTCGCGTGCAGGTTTGCCGTCCTCGAGATCGGCAGCGGAGTAAAAGACGGTGAATGACTTCCCGATGATCTCCTCGGCCGTGTACCCCTTGATCCGTTGTGCCCCGGCGTTCCACGACGCGACCGTCCCATCAGGTTCGAGCATGAAGATCGCGTATTCGACGACAGCGTCGACGAGCAGTTCAAAGCGGTCGGCGAGCTGGACCGAACTGAATACAGGTGACGTCATCGCCGGTCTCCTTCGAATGGGGAGCACTCCGGGCCGACGGGGTCCAGATCGAAAGAAGCGCACGCCATTTTGCACCGTCAACGCCTCGTATGCAAACAGGTTCTGCCAAACCGGCTGCACCACATCCCACCACCTCGTCCCGGCTGGTACCTGATCAGGGGATCAGCTCGACGCAGGTCGGATTGACAGGGTCCGGTCCTGGTGCTTCCGGCGAGAACCGGTACCCCGCACGCGCCGATGACCGCTCGATCTCGAACAACAACATCGTGCCCGCTTCGCCGTTGTCGACGAAACCGAAGCGCTGCGCGACCGCCCGGAAGAGCACAAGGCCTCGGCCGTTCGTTGCTGTCTCCTCGACGTGGGCCGCACGGGATTGCAGGTCTCTCGAAACGCCGCAGTCATGGCTTGTCGGTCGGGTGCCCGAAACGCACCGCACCACCTTTGGTGACGATGACAGTGACGCTCGAGCGTGGTTCATGCATCACGACGCCGCAGGAGGTAGTCGGCGACGGCCATGAGTGCGACGGTCCAGGCGCACACGACGGCGAACGCAGTGAACGAGGCAACCTCGCCGACGACAAAGACAACCACGGCGAACACGAATGCCTTCGCAATGAGCATCGGGGTGCGTCCCGGGACGGCGAGGAGGCTGGAACGGATGGTGCCGCTCGAGTACTCATTGGAGATGACCAGCTCCCCGAGGACGCAGACGGCGAGCTGGCTCAGCTGGAACTCGGCTCCGAGGATCAGGCGGGTCGGGTCGAGTTGGTGCGTCAGCTTCTGAACGGGGTCGACTTGATCCGATTGGTTTACCGTGAGAGCCACGAAGAGGGCGGTGAACCCGATGGTCAAGGCGACGAGGAACCCAAGGGCCGCCACGCTGAAGCGCAGCGAGCGGATCTTCGTCCATTCCGACGCGAGCAACCCGCCGAGCTCGAGACGTCCGGGCCCATGACGTCCGGGCTCGAGACGTCCGGGCTCGAGACGTCCGGGCTCGACGAGCGTGTCTGGTGACATCGCGGCGTCCACGGTGGCGGGCATCTGTCGGCTCCCGCCGAGGTGCTGGCAGAGGCCGGGCTGTCTCGGTTTGCGCCGTGGCCGCCGAACTGGGCACTGTTGTGAGTCTGTTCCATGAAAGCGTCCTCGAGCGACGCGAGTTGTGGCGTGAGTTCATGGAGTTCGAGCCCGGCTTTTGCTGCGAGCGCTCCGATGTGCGCGGCATCGATCAGGCCGGCGATGAGATCACCCTCGGCATTGGTTTCGACGTGTCCGTCGGCAGCGGTGACCAGATCGGTGAGCGCGGCTGAATCGGGCGACTTGACGAGCACAGATCGTTTCGAGCTGCGTTCGATCGGTCAGGGTGGCGGCCATTTCGCTCATCAAGTGGCTGGAAATCAGAATGGTGCGACCTTCACCCGCAGGCTGGATCACCAGGTTGCGGATCCACATGATTCCGTCCGGGTCGAGTCCGTTTGATCGGTTCGTCGAGGATCAGCACCTGCGGGTCACCGAGCAGTGCTGCGGCGAGCCCGAGACGCTGTCACGTACCCAACGAGAAGCTGCCAGCACGTTCGTTGGCGACGTCGTGAAGTCCGACGAGATCGAGCACCTCCCCAACACGTCGGGGAGCGATCCCCTGGGTCTGAGCGAGAGAGAGAGCAAATGGTTGTCGGCACTACGGCGCTTGTGGGTAGTCCCCGGGTCGAGCAACGGCGTAACGACCGAGGAGGGCAGATGACTTCGACCTTGTCGACGGTTCTTTGCTGCGCTCGAGCTGATCGTCTCACGCCGGTGTCGCCGGTGGTCGTGAGCCGCGAATGAGCGATGGCCGTGCGATTCGGACCGGGGTCGCGTTTGCGCGACCGGCATCGTAAGCCCCTGCAGCGCGGTTGTGCCTTGCCTGCGTCGAGATCCTTCGCGTTTCCGGCGCCGGCGTGACGATCATGAGCGGGACTCACAGTGGCCCGGTGTGCTCGTCTGACGCACGAATGGGACGACTCGAAGACCTCCAGTTCTCACTCGGCGACGGCCCCTGCCGAGATGCATTCGACATCGGCAGACCGGTGACCGAACCTGACCTCGAACACCGCCGACCGGGCCGCTGGCCGAACTACACACAGACCGGACGCCTGATCCACCGACTACTGTTCTGACGACCTGAAAGGCCGACCAGATGTCACGCGAAACGCTCATTTCCAGCACGTTCTTGCAACTCGCCGACACCCTTGTCGCCGACTTCGACATCATCGACATGTTGACGATGTTGGCTGACCGATGTGTGGAACTGGTCGATGCCGACGCCGTCGGGATCCTGCTCGCCGACGCAGACGGCAACCTGCGGGTGATGGCCGCGTCGAGCAAGCAAGCTCGCCTGCTCGAGTTGTTCCAACTTCAGAACGAACAGGGTCCGTGCGTGGAAGCCTTCAGATCGGGACAACCAGTGAGTTGCACCGAGCTACGCGAATCGATCGAGCGGTGGCCACGGTTCGCGCCATACGCGGTCGGCGCCGGATTCGAGTGCGTGTACGCGTTCCCGCTCCGTCTGCGTGATAACATGATCGGAGCATTGAACCTGTTCAAGACGCAGACCGGACCGATGCCCGCCGCCGAGATCCAACTCGCGCAAGCCCTCGCCGACGTCGCAAGCGTCGCGATCTTGCACGACCAAGCCACCCGCGAAACCCGAGTCCGGGACCTCCAGCTGCAAAACGCTCTGGACAGCCGTGTTGTCATCGAGCAGGCAAAGGGAATGTTGCGTGAACGCAGCGGAATCGACATGGGTGAAGCCTTCAACCTGATCCGCCACCACGCCCGAATCCACAACCTGCAACTGACCGGAGTTGCGGAGCAGATCGTCGCCGGCACGATCACGTTCGACAGCCTCATCGCCCCCCCAGGCCAAAAAATCTCGGCGACACGCTGACGACCGGAGAACATCGCGTCAGGGCCCTTTGACCCTGGAGCCGCACGGGCCGTCCACGTCGAGTGCCAGTCGAGCGCCTCACCTACCGCCCGGAGCTTGACGCAGCCTTGCGCGGACGCGATCCGAAGCATAGTTTTCCATGAACGCGAGGAGCGTCGTCGCCCATCGGCGGACGTGGCTGCGTTCACGACGAACTCGGCATCGACACCACACCCGAAGAACGGCTCGCAGCCATGTTCGATGACCTCCTTGCCACCGTCTGACCCGGTCTCGACAACACGACCGGGCTCGAGGCGTCACACGATCCAAAAACTCCACCAAGCCGTTCAGATAGGTTGACGCCGTGCACATAGCGGATTCATGGAGCTTTCGTCGGAAGCCATCTGGCATGTTTCGGCGAGTGCTACGGATCCCCGTATACCTCTTCCTTTGGGACCTCGGGTTTCTCTTCGGAGACCGGCTCGTCCTCGTGACCAGTCATGGTCGCCGATCAGGGCGCGTCTTCCAGACGCCCGTTGAGGTCGTGGAACACGACCAGGAGACGCACGAATACGTCGTTTGTTCGGGCACCGGCCCACACGCCGACTGGTTCTGCAATCTGCAGGCCGAGTCGGTACTGGAGATCCAGGTTCGGAACCGCAGGTGGGTCCCCCGGCAGCGCTTCCTCGACAATGCGGAAGCGGCGCGACGATTCGCGGGCTACGAGCGTGACCACCCAGGTACCGCAAGGCGCCTGCTGTCGTTGATGGGCAACGGCTACCATGGATCCGAAGCGGAACGAGTGGCCATGATGGCGAAGATGCCGATGGCCGCGTTTTCGGATTCGGGGCCAGAGCGCGGCACGCCGAGATGAGACCGAGCGGGCGCCCAATCTGTGGATTTCCGGGAATCGATGAGGTTGAGGGCTGCTCGGTCTCAATTCAACAAGCGGAAGGCCTCGAGTTGGTCTTGACCTCGGCGACCTTTCGTTCGAAGTGAACGCGGCCCTCGCTGTGCTTGTGGCGGGAGCCGGGGGACGGCGGCCATGTGTATCGCCGAGTTCAACGTGCAATTCCCGCGACGTGACGGTCGATGCGCGATTCGACCCCGCTCACCCACGGCGTCGGTCCGACGCGCAATAACCCGATTTCGGCAATCCTGCTCGACCTCGACGAACCCCAACACGTAGTCGCCCGATCACCGGCACCGATCATCACGCCAGGCAACGATCGACCAGGCGGCTACGTCCCCAACGTCGTCTACACCTGCGGGGCAGTCGCTCGTCACGTTCGGGTCCTTTGACCCTGTCTGCGCTGGAGCGGCAGCGTTTAGCATGATCGTGGGGGGCGGGCACGAGCTGCCCTTCCGGAATCGCCTCCTGACGTCCGGTGCGCCTCTGCGGCCCCTGGTGGCGCCTCACTACACGGTCGTGTCGAGAACCAGGAGCCGAACATGTCGCCAACCGTTGACGCAGTGTCGGGCGCACGAGCTGGCGATGATCGATTCGATGATCGAGACCCGTTCCACGATCTGCGCGATCGACGTCCCGAGTGGACTCGATGGTGCTTGCGGATCCGTGTTCGGTTCGGTCGCCCAAACGGAGATCACCGTGACCTTGTTCCGCAAGAAACCCGGACTGGACCGTCATGCGGCTCACATCACCCAACCAATCAACACAACTGAGGTAGCGCTATGCAAATCAACGTAGGAATGCTCGCAGATGCAACTGATGGCCCGTGCGGGGAAGTCGCCGACGTCGTGCTCGACCCCGTGAACTGGCATATCACCCACCTCGTCGTGCAGCCGCATCACCACCACGACGAAGCCCGACTCGTCCCCATCGACGCAGTGATCTCGAACGACGCTGACCATGTCGTATTGTCATGGTCGACGACGCAGGTGGACGCCGCAGCTCTGGTCGAGGTGACCGACTTCTTGTCCTACGACACCTGGCCCACGACCGCGGGAGGCTATGTCGGGTCCAACCGCGTGCTGGCGTGGCCGTACTACCCCTACGGCGGGCTCGGAATGGGGGGGCTGGGCTACCGATACAACTACGGATGGGGAACAGGCTGGGGTGGACCCGCACAGGTGAGCACCACCTATGACCGTGTACCGGAAGGGACGATCGAGGTTCGTCGCGCCAGCCAGGTGCGAAGCAGCGACGGTCACAAGGTGGGACACGTCGACGGTTTCCTCATCGACCCCGAGTCCAAGATCACGCACCTCGTTGTCGAGCATGGACACTTCTGGGGTCATCGCGACATCACCATTCCAATCGTCGACGTCGAACGGGCCTCCCGCGATGAAGTCGAGTTGCGGGTGACCCGCGACGCCGTCGGCGAGTACCCGTCGGTTCCCTTCCATCGAAACGGACAGGCCGCGCCACCCGACGACTGAACCCCGTCGTCATTCCAGGGTTCACCACGAACTGCACGGCCCCCCACGTGGCCACAGCGCACACGCTCGCCAGCGAGTTGACACCGACCGACCACCGCCAGCGGATCTCCGCCACGCCCTCGATCACACGATCCAACCCATCGTGTCTGTCTTCGTTGCAAACGTGGGGCTGTGGCCCCGACCCGCGCCGCACGCGACAACGCTCGAAATACGACCAACCTGACGCAGCCAAGAATCGCTGCCCTGCGTGCGCCGCGCGCTCGCGAGTCGTCGACCGTGTCCAATGCCAGGCCAGCGTCGCCGTGTGTCGACGCGGCGCCTGGATGGGGTAGACCGTGTCTGTCAGAAAGGTACCTCGTATGACAATCACGACTGGTTTCAATCATGTGGCGATGCTCTGCTCCGACATGGACGTCACGGTGCGGTTCTATGAGGAGGCGTTCGAGGCCACTGTCACCTTCGAGATCGTCAAGCGCGACGACCACCCGTGGATGAAGATCGTCGATCTCGGCGGTGGGACGGCGCTGAACATCTTCGAAGTGCCGGCCGAAGAGATCATCGGCGAACGGCGCCGCCAGGGCGGGCGCGGTGCCATCGATCACTTTGCACTTGCGGTCGCGTCGCTCGCGGATCTCGAGGCCGTCAGGACACGTATAGACGCGGCAGGTGCGCAGGAGGTCGGCGATATCCAACGACTCGGAAACGAGTGGTCACTGTTCTTCCGCGATCCCGCTGGGATGGAACTTGAAGTCTGTTGTCGCGCCGAGAACTGAACGCCGCGTCCGGCTTGTTCTTCGCACATTCGTGCTGGTGGACGCAAGATCAGATCGCCAGCACTGAGAGTGTGTTCGGATAATTTGTGCTGGCGATGGTGTTGATTGGTGCGGGTCGGGTGCTGTGGTTCGATAGTATTGATTCGTGACGGAACGGACTCGACCGACAGTTTCAACGTGGCGGACTACGCATGGCGATATGTCGGATGCAGAGTGGGATTTGATCGCCGATCTTGTTCAGCCGGTGTGGCGGCGGGGTGAGATGGGTCGCCCGTCGACGGTGGATCGGCGCGCAGTCGTGAACGCGATCTTCTATGTCGCTGCGACGGGCTGTCAGTGGCGGGCGTTGCCGGCGGTGTATCCGAACTGGAACACGGTCCATCGTTTGCATTTGCAATGGTCGCGTGACGGGACATGGGAGAGGATCGCTGACCGGTTGCGCGGTCTGGTTCGTGAAGCCGAAGGACGTGACCCGGATCCGTCCGGTTCGATCGTCGATGCCTGCAGTGTGCGCGGCGCGTCGACGGTCGGTCGTGCGACCAG
>JAYTOM010000398.1:0-1730 GCA_043747765.1 Actinomycetota bacterium | reverse complement strand
GCGTGACGGCGGATCAATTCGTCCCATCCGGCCTTGGTGTCCAGCATCGCTGCCCACAGTTCGCCGCGCGGTTCCACCCCAGCAGCACGAAACGCATCGTCGGGAACTCTGGTCTCGGTGTTTCCGAAGGCCTGCAGGCCAAGCGCATTGGCCAACCGCTTGGCGGGGTCGACGGTCAACACGAGCACACGGCCGCCGATGTTGACGACGGCCTCGGCCGCGAGCGCTGCGGCAGTTGTGGTCTTGCCCACCCCGCCGCTTCCACAGATGATGATCATCTCCTTGGAGGCGAGCAGGCTGGCGATGTCGATGTCCGCGACGGGCTCGCTGATCGACGCCGATCTCAATGCAGACTTCGCGGTGTTCGCCATCAGAGCAGTTCCTCGGCCAGCGCGTCCGCAACCAGACTGACGACCCTTCGTCCGGTCGCGCGAGTGAACAACTCGGGGATGTACATCATGCTGACGGGCTTGTCGGAGGTTGCCTCCAACGTTTCGCGGAGATGGTCGAGGTGCCCGGCGCCGACACGTCGGCGGCTCTCGTTCATCCGTGCTGCGGCCATCACATCGACCACGTTCTGCCCCGCTGCCGCGACGAGCAACGCCTGCGCCTCGACGTCGAACAGTTCATCGAAGACCTGCGCCTCGCGCGTGCCGAACAGCGCCGGCAGGACTCGGTTGACGACGATTGCTGCACTGTCCACCCGTGTCCGTTCGGCCACCTGGGCAAGCAGGTCGATCGTCTCGTTGACCGGCATCTCCTCGGGCGTCGTGACCGTCACCAACCCGGTGCGCGCTGGGTCCTCGAGAATGTCGAGCATCCACGTCGTCTGATCCTTGACCAGGCCGACCTGCACGAGTTCGCTGATGACTCGGGGCGCACCGATCTGTCCGATGATGTGCCCGGTCGCTTCGGCGTCGACAACGACGAGGTCGTAGTTGCGTTCACGGACCTCGTAGCACAGTTTGCCGATCGCAAGGATCTCCTTGACACCGGGAGCAGCGTCGGCGACGAAGTCGAATGTGCGCGCCAGTGGTCCGATCCGGCCGACGAACGGGATCCGCACGAACAGCTTGAGGTATTCGCGCAGCGAGTCTTCGGTGTTCATGGACATCGCGAACAGGTTCGTGTCGACCTCGCGAGGGTCGTACGGGAACGGTGAACAGTCGAATGCTGCAGCCAGCGAACCTTTGGCATCCATCTCACACACCAGCGTGCGCCGACCCTGCTGCGCTGCGAGTTGGGCCAAGGCAGCCGCGACCGTTGTCTTACCGACGCCACCTTTTCCGGTGACGAAGATCAGGTGACGGTCGAGCAGATTCACCGGCTCGGGTCAGCCCCCGAAGCCGATCCGCCGCTCGCCCTCCGGCGTGCCGACTTCGACATACGCGATCTTGGCTGCCGCGACGCCGACATCACGGCCCTTCTTGTCGGTCAACCAGAGCACGTCGACCGCACCGGACAGGGCGGCCTCGACCTGAGATTTGATCGCAGCCCGGTCGACATCGTCGGCCAGTTCGATGTTGATCTCACGGGGGGCTTGAGTGACGCCGATGCGTACGTCCACGATGGTCCTTTCGGGCAGGTCAATGCCCGGCCCATCGTACGGACGCCGACCGGTTGTGGCACTCGTTTGGCGGGAAACGTTGGATCAATGTCATTGACGCCATCGACTCGACATCCGAGGATGGTGTGATGCAACCGGATGCGAAGGCCCGACACAGCAGGAG
>JAYTOM010000397.1:0-2707 GCA_043747765.1 Actinomycetota bacterium | reverse complement strand
AGCACCTGATTCCTTTCGGAAGAACGTTGTGATCGAACAGGTGTTCGCCTATATTTGTGGGCATGGAAACGTCGCTTCTTCGTTTGACAGGCAGTGTGTCTGCTGTCAAGGGGGTCGACGCGAGCGCTGTTGCAGATGTCGTGTTGTGCGCTGGGATTCTCGGGTTGCAGCGTGAGATCGACCGTTTGAACGTGATCCAGGCCGGCTGGCTGCACGCGGGTGACACGGGCAACGTGTGGGTCGCGTCTGGTCATCGGGACATGGCCTCGTGGTTCGCGGCGAAAGGCAAGACCTCTGTGCGTCACGCTCGCGGTCAGGCTGCGTTGGGGGCTGGTCTCGCCAAGCACGCAGATCTGGAAGCCCAGGTCGCAGCGGGGAAGATCTCTGCAGACGCCGCGCAGGCGTTGCTGCCGGTGTTGGACGGCGCTCATTCGGGTGACCCTGCCGTGTTGTTGGACGCCTGTGACGGAGCGACCCCGGTCGAAGCGAAGGCGGCGGCGGCGAGGTTCCGTGCGTTGAACCCGCCGCCGGGTGAAACCCCGGCCGATCGTGAGAACGAGCTCCGTGCGAAACGGTTCTTGGCGTTCCCGGACAACCCGGACGGCACCCACAATGTGGTCGGCAACCTCCCCGCGACCGATGCGCGCACGGTCGAGACGGCTCTGGCGTCGATCGCCGGGAAACCGTGTCCCGGTGATGACCGCAGTTATGGGCAACGTCTCGCCGATGCATTGGTCCAGTTGTGTGGGGCCTATTCGCGTGGCGAGGTCAGAGGCGGCCGTTCGAACCTGCCGACCGTGCTCGTCGTGATCGACGTCAACGACCTCAACGGGACCGCCAACGCGACCGGAAACGGGGGCGGCAACGGGCCGGGCAACGGGCCTGGGTACACGTCACGTGGTGACGTGATCTCTGCTGAGGCGGTGCGTCGTCTTGTCCGGAACGCGGACATCGCCCGGGTCGTGATGAACGGGTCGGTCCCGTTGGATCTCGGTCGATCGGCACGGTTGGCGAGTAATGATCAGTGGCGGGCGCTCGTTGTCCGTGATGGCGGCTGCCGGATGGCCGATTGTCAGATCCCGGCCGAATGGTGTCAGGTCGATCACATCCGGGAGTGGGACGCCGAGCATGGCCCGACCGATCTCGACGTGTTGGTGTTGTGGTGCGTGTTCCATCACGGGTTCCGGCATCGCAAAGACGTCACCCTGATCGGCGACGCCAACGACCTGTCGATGCGATTGCCGGATGGCACGATCATCCCGCTCCCACCACGCGGACCCACCCACCGCCACAAATCGAAACCTCAGAATCCCATTCCGAAAGGATCACCAACGGGCACACCAGAACCGGGACACCAACCCGACCTCTTCGACGCTCCCGCAGCATGATGCGCGGCTCGGTGTTGCCGGTGTTGTCGGTGTTGCCGGTGTTGCCGGTGGTGCCGGTGTTGCCGTTTCTACCGGTCCTGATGGACCGGACTCCAGCACCAGCCGCCGTCGTCCCGGCGCCTGATGTGGCCGCCTGTCGGATTGTGGAAATGGGTTCCGAGGAGCAGGACGTTGTGATCGGCCAGTCCGGGAAACATCGTCTGTCGAGTCGCGACGGAAGCCACCGGATCGAAGTCGGGTACCGACGCCCAGTCGTGGCAGAAGATCTGAACCGGATGGTGCACCATGTCGCCGGAGATCAGCGCCACCTCGCCGCCCGACTCGATGCGCACGCTGACATGACCGGGGGTATGGCCTGGCGTTGGCACCAGGCTGACCTCGGGCGTGATTTGGTGATCGGCGTCCACGAAGTGGTGTAGGCCGGCAGCGATCACCGGATCGATGCTCTCGTGCAGGCCGGCGTCGGCTTGTTCGTGCCGTCGCCAGTGCTGGTATTCCAGTTCGCCGAAGAGGTACTCGGCATTCGGGAACGTCGGTACCCACGTGCCCTCCTCGAGCATCGTGTTCCAGCCAACGTGGTCCATGTGCAGATGGGTGCACACCACCGAGTCCACCGTGCTCCGGTCGAACCCGGCCTCGGCCAGCGATTCGAGATGGGTGGTGTGCAGGCTCGAGAAGTACCGCAGGTGATGGTCGTTGCCGAAGCATGTGTCGACGATCAGACGATGATCACCGGACCGGATCGCAAACGTCTGGATCGCAATCCGCAGCAACATCGAGTCCGTCAGATAGGCAGGTTGGAGCACGCCGAGATGATCGGCCAGCACCGCTGGATCGAAGTCGCGGACGAGGACCCCGGCGGGTACCTCGAACATCGTTTCGGTCACGCATGTGATCTCGACGTCACCGACAGACCAGCTCTGATTCATTCCCCGCCCCCGTCCCGTCCCCACGATCCGACGGTGATGTTAGACGGTCTGAAGGGGAGGCCGTTCGGGCACTTCTACGGTGTCGACGTCAGGGTGCGTCGAGCGAACCACAGGGAGGAATTCAATGCCGCAGCCGGCGTGGAGTGCCAAGCGAGACCGGCAGTACGAGCACATCAAGGACGGACTTCTGGACCATGGCAAGAGCGAGAACATCGCCGAAGAGATCGCGGCTCGCACCGTGAACAAGGAGCGAGCTCGGGCCGGCGAGGCCAAGGAGTCGAGCGCGTCGTCGGTCGACGACATCTCGTCCGGTCGACGGGGTGGACTGCGCTCGCATCGTGGCGAAGGCGGTCGGACCAAACAGCAGCTGTACAACGAGGCGAAAGCCAA
>JAYTOM010000396.1:0-7701 GCA_043747765.1 Actinomycetota bacterium | reverse complement strand
GCCGTAACTCGCATGTCGACTCCTCGTCTCGTCGCCGTCGAGAAACCATGCTCGCACGGCATGACAAATCGGGTCGAAGCGGAGTATCGACAGTTCGCGTCCGGGGTCGGCTACAGGCTCTCGGCCAGGGGTCAGAACACAGCACGGTCATCTGACTGACTGTCCCGTCCATGTCCGGTGCTGGACAACTCGCCTATGGTCAGGCTGTGACAGCGCAACCGCTCGACGGCATCCGGGTCCTCGATCTGACCACCTTTCTGTCCGGTCCGTACGCTGCGATGGTGCTCGGGCAGCTCGGCGCCGATGTCGTGAAGATCGAGCCACCGACGGGTGACCCGACTCGCGCCGGACGACCAGTGCCGGACTCCGATTTCTGGTTCGCGTTGCATCGAGGGCGTCGCAGCGTGGTGCTCGATCTCAAGCAACCTGACGACCACGCTCGTCTGCTGGCGATGGTTCCCAGATTCGATGTCGTTCTCGACAACGCTCGTTCGGGAGTGATGGAGCGGCTGGGCCTCGGACCCGCTGTGTTCCGCGCTGCGCATCCGACGATCATCACGTGTTCGATCACCGGATATGGAGACGGTGGCTCGAACGCGCCGGCCATCGACGGTGTCATCCAAGCGGCGACCGGAGCCTTCGATCTGCCGGTCGTGTTCGGCCAACCGTCTGGCCCGGTGCCCGCACAGATCGCTGACCTCGCCGGCGGGAGTGCAGCGTCGCAGGCAATCCTTGCCGCCCTCTACCACCGGTCCCGAACGGGGGAAGGAACCCACATCAGCATTGCCTTGACCGACGCACTGCTGCCGTGGCTGTCGATCGTCGATCGCAGCGGATCGATGCGCTCGCCCGGCACCATCGTTGCGGCCGGCTCCGATGGGCGGCGGTTCGTGATCCAGACGCCGATGCACTTCCGAGACCGGCTGGCCGCGCTGCTCGGCATCGAATACGCACCGACCGACGAGTACGCGCAGACAGTGCGCGACCGGATGGAGACGCGACCGGCCGCCGAATGGTTGGCGGCCCTCGCTGCTGAAGGAATTCCGGCGGCAGAGGTGCATTCGTACGACCAAGCGCTGGCGATGTCGAGTGCCGCGACCGAGGTCGTCGCGGGCCGCCGTGTGCCGGCGAGTCCGTTCGTGTTCGACGGGATCCGTCGGCCATCCAACGCTGCGCCACCGACGCTCGGCCAACACACAGCGGATGATGTGGACTCGTGAGGGCCGCCCGCATCCATTCCCATGGCGCACCGGGTGATGTGATCTGGGTCGACGAGGTCGATGTTCCTGAACCAGGTCCTGGCCGGGCACTGCTGCGAGTCGAAGCTGCGGCGCTGAACCTGCCGGACGCCATGCTGTGCCGCGGCACGTACCCGCTCTCGGCGTCGTTTCCCTTCACCCCGGGTCTCGACGTCGGTGGCATCATCGAAGCCGTTGGCCCCGGCAGCGACCCGGAGGCGGTCGGTCGGCGCGTCACCGCAGTACCGGAGCTTCCGTTCGGCGGCCTGGCCGAGTTCGCGATCGTCAAGCTCGATCAACTCTTCGAGGTTCCGGCAGCTGTGCCGATGCGGGACGCGGTGGCCGGGCAGATCATCTATCAGACAGCGCATGTCACGCTCCACCACCGAGGACGGCTGCAGCCGGGCGAGACCGTCTTGATCCTGGGTGCCGCTGGCGGCGTCGGTCTGGCCACGATCCAGTTGGCGAAGTTGGCCGGCGCCCGGATCATCGCGGTGGCCGGTGGACCGGCCAAGGCCGAGGCGTGCCGCGTTCACGGCGCCGACGAGGTGATCGATCACGGCGACGAACCGATTCAGGAGCGTGTGCTGGCTCTGACAGCGGGTCGGGGCGTGGACATGGTGGTCGATCCGGTCGGCGGTGCACTGTCCGATTCGGCGCGCCGCTGCCTCGTCGTCGACGGTCGGCTCCTGGTCGTCGGCTTCGCCAGTGGCGACACCCCTCGGTTCAACGGCGGTTCGATCTTGCGTTCGAGCATCTCGGTGATCGGCGTGTACATGGGCGCCTACAGCACTTCTCCCCCAGGGAAACGCTTCGTCGACACCGTGCACGCCGAACTGATGGGCATGCTCGGCGACGGGCGGCTCGTGGTCCCCATTTCACGAGTCGTCGGGCTCGGCGACGTCGGCGCTGCGCTCGGCGATCTCGAGGCCAGAACGGTTGTCGGCAAGATCGTGGTCGACCCGTCGATGTGAAGTGCTGGCTGAGCGTCGCTGCCGATGCGATGCGGCGCGTTCTCATCGACAGGCGGTGACCAACTCCTCACTCGATGTCGATGAATTCGCTGTCGCCGATCAGTGGTACGGCTGATCTTTACCTTCGCCCCACACACGTCAGTCGCGTGCAGGGACAGGAGATCGAGATGCCCGAGAAGAATCCACCGAGAGCCAACCGATTCGGCGACCGTCGCCGTTCAAATGGCACGTCACGCAGCCGTTCACGCAGCCGTTCACTGACACGCTCGTTCAGCCGGTCACTTCACCGGGAGATCGCAGCGACGTTGATGGTCGGCGCGTTCGGCATCGCGGCGGTGTCCACCGCTGAAGTAGCGCCTGCGCTGGCCGCCAACCCGTGCGTCTCGGGTGGGGTGAGCGTCACCCGGTGGAACGGTGGTTCCGGCGACTGGGACAACGCGGGCAACTGGGACCAGGGCGTCCCGGACGGAACGAAGATTGCGTGTATCACTGCGCCTGGCTCGTTCGTGACCGCCGGGATTGTCCACAACGCGACCGCCGCTGCGACCGAACTCGGTGGCTCTACCGGTACGGAGACCCTGCAGATCTTCGGTGTTCCGTTCAATCATCACGGTTTGCTCACTCTCGCCAACCAGGATCCGGCGCTCGGGGTTGAGTCGAACGGCAGGATCGTGTTGGCCGAGACGCACAAGGTCAACAACATTCTCGAGCCCACGCAGGGGAAGGTCACTGTCGGTTCGGGGACATTGACAAACCGCGGCACGATTGTCTCGTCTTACGTGGCCAGCGGCCCGAACACGCTGGCCGGCAACTTCGACAATCAAGGCCTGTTGCAGGTCGACGAGACCCTTGTCAGTCCTGCGCCGGCAGTCTGGACGAGCAGTGGGAACATCTTGATCGCTGCGAGCCGAGAGGTCGACCTGAGCTGGGGACCGAGTGGATCCTTCACGCAGACCGCTGGAACGATTGTGAACAACGGTATCTATCGCCAGTACGGGGGCGCGTACGTGGCGAGCGGGAGTGGGAGCGAAACGGGAAATCCGCTGCAATTCGAAGGGTCGGTCACGATCAGTCCGAGCGGAACAGGATCTGGGGCGTTCGAAATACGATCAGGCAGTGACACGCTCGGTTCGGATGTCAGTGCCGGGTACACGGTGCGCATTGCCGGCGCCCCGAACAACCACAATGGCATGCTGACGGTTCCGGTCAACCGCACCAATCGCGGCGCGATTCATCTCGGATCGACGGACGGCACGAGCGGCACGCTGACCATGTCGTCCGGGGCGACCTTGACGAACGTCAACACGATTGTCGCCGACGTCAACAACAACAGCGGCAACCCCGACCACATCACGGGCACCCTCGACAATCAGGCAAACCTGCAGCTCGACGAGAACACCAACGACAACTTCTCGTCCGTCTGGACCAGTAGCGGCTCCGTCTCGATCGCAGCCGGGAAAGAAGTCGATCTGAACTGGTCATCAGGTGGCGGGTCCTTCAGCCAGACGGCTGGCACCTTCGTCAACAATGGTGTCTACCGTCAGTTCGCTGGCGTGTTCCTGGCGACCGGCACCGGCACGCAGACCGGCAACGCCCTGCAGTTCGACGGGAACGTCACTATCAGTGGCGACGGGACTCAGGGGACGTTGCAGGTTGCCAGTGGCGTCTTCACCAACAGGGGCACGATCTCCTCGGAGTACACCGATGTCGGGCACAACAACGGACTGAACCATCTGATCGGAGCCATCGACACCCAGGGCCAGATCTCTGCGCTGGTCAACGACATCGACAGGACCGGTGCGATCACCAACGGCGGCACCGTCACCCGCGGTGTGGGTCGCTCCATCTCGTTCACGAGCTTGAGCCAGCGCGCCGGTGCGAGAACAGTCGGCGCAGGCGGGACGCTCACCACCGACAGCCACACCGTGATCCTGCAGGGCGGGATGCTCTCGGGTGACGGGACGGTGCAGGCGGATGTCTCGAACACGGGTGGAACGGTTCACCCCGGACACTCACCTGGCACGCTGACGGTGCAGGGCAAGTACTCCCAAACCGCAGGCGGAGCACTCGCGATCGACGTCGCCGGAACGACGCTGGGCACCGGTTACTCCCAACTCTCGGTGACCGGAACGGCAACTCTCTCCGGCGCGTCGAACGCCACGACATCGCCGCAGCAGACCGGGACCTTGCGCATCGTGACGGGTGGGGCCGTCAGCGGCACGTTCGCTCCGGTCGCATGACCCGGTCAGACCGACACTGTTCCTACGACTCGACCGGCGTGACCCTCGGCGCCGTCGCCTCGGCGGTGCCGCCCCCACCTGGACCGGCTGGTGCGGCGTTCTCGGCGTTGGTGCCGGCGCGGTTGTTGGAGACTCGGTCGGGTGCCGGGCTTTCGACGGTTGATGGTCAGTTCCTGGGTGCGGGTGTTCAGGCTGCGGGTTCGGTGATGCAGTTGACGGTTGTTGGTCGGGCGGGTGTTCCGGTTGATGCGTCGGCTGTGGTGTTGAACGTGACGGTGACGGATCCGGCGGCTGCTGGGTTCGTGACGGTGTTCCCGTGTGGTGTTGTGCAGCCAACGGCGTCGAACCTGAACTTCGTGGCGGGTTCGACCGTGCCGAACGCGGTGATCGCGAAGGTCGGTGATGGTGGGAAGGTGTGCCTGTTCTCGAGTCAGGCGACGCAGTTGATCGTCGACGTCAACGGGTACTTCCCGGGCCTCGCGTCGATGTAGACCGCTCGTCTGCACTCACTGTCTCAAGTTCGCGCAAAACCCGCCCGATACAACGATTGGTGGGTCTGAAGGCGTACTAGGAGGTGAGATGATGAGAATGTTCAAACTGAGGTATGTGGTGCGTTTCGTTCCTGCTTTGTCGGTGATTGCTCTGTGGATCAACCACACTGCTGGGGCGAAGTGGGGCTGAGGTAAGAATGGGCCGGGCTCCTCGGACGGGAGCCCGGCCACAGCCCGTCGAAATCGGACGGGGGAGCGAGTAGGGACAGTGACCGAAAGCAGCGAACGAACCCGCGAGATCTACCTCAACACCTATGTCGCTTCGCTCGCGGTCGTGGCCGTTGCGTTGTTCAGCCTCTGCGCGTGGATGCTGCATCCGCAGCGCGTGAGCGGTCGATGGGTCGAGTTGTTGCTGTTCATCGGCATGATCTGCCTGTGCGAGATCAAGCCGATCGTCGTCGCGCGATCGAACGGCATCAAAGAGATCGTCGCGTCCACGACATTCACGTTCGCCACGTTCCTGATTTTCGGACCGATCATGGCGATGTCCGCTCAGGCCGGCGCCTCGATCCTGGGTGATTTCTTCGCCAAGAAGCCGTTCGTCAAAGTGATCTTCAACATCGTTCAGTATTGGACCGCGTGGGGCCTGGCCGCGCTTGTCTTCGTTGCCATTGCCGGGCAGGATGCATTGGGCAGTGTCGGCAGCAACTGGCGATGGAGTGCGGCGGTGCTGACCGCCGGATTATCCTACTTCGTGATCAACAACGGCATGGTCGGTGTGGCGATCGCACTGAGCACCGGCAACCGCGTGCTCCGTGTCGCGCGCGACACGATCATCCAGGAGGCGGTCTCAGATTGCGTGCTTCTGGCGCTCTCGCCGATCGTGGTCATCGTCGCCGACAAGAGCTTGTTCTTCCTGCCGCTCCTGCTGTTGCCAGTACTCGCCGTGTATCGCAGCGCATCCATTTCGGCCGAGAAGGAACATCAGGCGCTGCACGATTCACTGACCGACCTGCCGAACCGTCTCAGTTTCGAGGCCAGCCTCCAGCGTCGTCTTTCCCAACCGCGCATGGGCGCCCACAAAGCGGCCGTGATGTTGATCGACCTCGACCGGTTCAAGGAAGTCAACGACACGCTCGGCCATCAGGCTGGCGATGCTCTACTCGGCCTGATCGGCCCGCGCATCGTGCAGATCCTGCCGCCGGACAGCGCCGTTGCCCGACTCGGTGGAGATGAGTTCGCGGTGATGCTGATGCAGGTACCGAACCAAACCGAGGCGCTCGCGATCGCGGCCCGAATCGGCGAGGCACTGGACGAACCGTTCCGCATCGACGAGTTCAATCTCGAGGTCGAAGCGAGCATCGGCGTCGCCCTGTTCCCCGACCACGGGCAAACGAGCGACGTGCTGATCAAGCGCGCCGACATCGCGATGTACGTGGCCAAAGGCCGACAGAGTGGCGTCGAGTTGTACGACTCCGAACAGGACCACCACAGCACCCGTCGGCTCGGTCTGATCAGTGAACTGCGCAAGGCCATCGCCGACGGTGAGATCGTGCTGTACTACCAGCCCAAGTTGGACCTGCGCACCGGTCGGGTCTCTGCGGTGGAGGCGCTCGTGCGCTGGGTCCACCCGCAGCTCGGTGTGATTCCCCCGAGCGATTTCGTGCCCGTTGCAGAGCACACCGGACTGATCCGCCCGCTGACCACGTTCGTGCTCGCCACAGCCGCACGGCAGGCTGCGGCGTGGGCTGCGCTGGGTGACGAGCTCAGCGTCGCGGTGAACCTCTCAGCGCGCAGCCTGCACGACGGCGGCATCATCCACGAGGTTTCCAGCAACCTGATCCGGTTCGACATACCCGCTCGGCTGCTTCGGCTCGAGATCACAGAGAGCTCGATCATGGCCGACCCGGTTCGGGCACGGCGGATCCTGGAGCAACTGCACGACATGGGGGTCGCGCTGTCGATCGACGACTTCGGCACCGGCTACTCGTCGATGAACTACCTGAAGCGCTTCCCGCTCGACGAGTTGAAGATCGACCGCTCGTTCGTCAACAACACACCCGACGATCCGATCAACACCGCGATCGTCAAAGCCGTGATCGTGCTGGCCCACAGCCTGGGCATGCGGGTGGTGGCCGAGGGTGTGGAAACCGAAGCCTCGCGCGGCATGCTGCAAGGCCTGGGCTGCGATGTGTTCCAGGGTTTCCTGTGCAGCAAACCGCTGCCGGCAGTCAACTTCATGGCCTTGCAGGCAGGGATCAACGGCGCGTACCTTCCGATGGCGTTCACGGGCCTGGGCTGATCGTCGGCGGGTTCGGGTGGAAACGCGCCATCGCGAGCGCGTCGACGTAGTGGCCATCGCGCAGCGCATATCCACGCAGCGTGCCTTCGACAACAAAGCCGAACTTGCGGTACAGGGCAATGGCACGGTCGTTGTCGGTGTAGACCGTGAGTTCGATGCGCAGGCTGCCGAGCCAGCGGTCGGCGTAGTCGCACATGGCCGCCATCAGCACCGAACCCACGCCCTTGCCCTGCGCTTCGGGCGCGACCGAGATGCCCAGGGTCATCACGTGGCGGCGGCGCAGTGCCGGGCCCACCGGATGCAGCCCGGCGGTGCCCACGACCTCGCCGTTCAGTTCGGCCACCAGCGGCAAGTCGGTCTTGCCGGGTTGCGCGTTCTCGGCCAGCCGGGTGCGCCAGATGTCCTCGTCGGTGTAGGGCATTTGCATCAGGCCGGGGTAGACCGCCGGATCGCCCA
>JAYTOM010000395.1:0-5213 GCA_043747765.1 Actinomycetota bacterium | reverse complement strand
GCGGTCACAGCGCACGACGGTCTGATCTCAACCATCCTGCTCGGCATACCACGCAGCGTCGCCAGGTCCGGTCGCATCGAGCGTGACGTGACCGGTGAGGAGTGCCCTGCTGAGATGGGGCCGGAAGCACGGCAGCCGATCATCCGCTGACCAGAATGACCGGACCTGAACCTCCGTGATGCCGGTATGAGACTGCGCACCATGGCCGGACGCACCGCCGTACGACGATGACGATCGGGTTCTTGGTTGCCATTGCCCATCGCGTGCGTCACCGAGTGAGCACTCGCTAGTTTGACCGAATGATGGACAATCCGACTGTCGAGGCTGTGGATTCTTCGACGGCTGCCACGGCAGCGGCGGTCTTGGCCGGAGCGTTTGCTGACGACCCGATCTTCAACTACATCCTCGGTGACCGGAGCGACTCTGAGACCCAGCTGGGGTACCTATTCGGTGAGTCCGTTCGAGCCGAGCTACGAAAGTCGGCGCACCTCGTCGAGATGACCCAAGCCGGAAATGCGGTGGCCCTCTGGTACGACGTCGACGACTGGAAGACGCCGCCGATGGAGTTGGTCCGTTTGCTGCCCTCAGCAGTGAGGGCGTTCGGGAAGCGCTTGCCCAGAGCATTGCGAGTCCTTCTCAGCGCCGAAAAGGTGCACCCGTCCGAGCCCCATCGCTACCTGGCCTACATCGGAACCCACCACGACCACAAGGGCAAGGGTCTCGCAAGCGTACTTCTCAAGTCGATGATGGAACGTTGCGGCCACGAGGGTGTGGCGGCATACCTCGAAAGTACCAACCCGGTGGATGATGCTTGGTATGCCCGCCTCGGATTTGAGTCTCGTGGACCAGTTCCACTTCCCAGGGACGCGCCAGTCCTGACAGCGATGTGGCGCGATCCTCGTTAGCGCGTACGGGCAGACGTCGGCCGTTGACAGCTCTCGTCTCGTGACTACCCATCTGCGGGTGGTGGATGCGTCGCACGTAAGACGAACGTCCGAGGCGTGCGTCCGGTCATTGATCGAAACCGCGGCCGCAAGTGCCTACGGGTTTCACCCGATGGGAAATGCCGATCCGTCGGGGTTCGCTGCGATCGATCAGGGTGCGAGGTTCTGCTTCAGCCAGGCGAGGGACTTTCCGCTCATTTCATCGTGCGGATAGAACGACTCGAAGAGTTCGATTGCTGCGCTCATGGTGACGATCTCGCATGCCGCGATGAGCGGTCCGAGATCCGGGAGATCGCGACGACCCCTGCCCGCGAGAAGCTTCATGGCGAGCAGAACGTCAGGTGGGGCGACAAGAATGCGGACGACTCCGATTTCGAGGAGAGTGCGCCACGCGAACGGCTCTCCGTACTCGGGCAAGAACATGGTCGCCTTCGTGTTGCATCAGTCATCGGGCCACTCCCTTTCGATCGCGATCTCGCGAACGATGGCATCGACTGCGTCAACCAACGTGTGGTGGACATTCAGCCACGAATCGACATCGGTCGTCGATTCGCGACGGTGGTTGTATTCGATGCTGATAGCGGACCCGCCGATGATATGAATCGTCGCAGCGATCGATAAGGCGTCCATTCGGGTCGGAAGCTCCGTGAGGCCGGCGAATGATGTCGTCACGACTGAGTCGCATCACACGCTCACGAGTTCGACGGCGTCGATGATTACTCCGCGCCGCTTGAACGGCTCCGGCGTTGCGTGGACGGTTGCCGGATCATCGATGGAATTCGCGTCGACGAACCACCGCTCGACAAGCGAATGCCCCGCGGTCCAGGTCGGCCACGGGAGGCGTTCTTGATTCAGGCGAAATTCCACCAACGCTGCCAGGATCGCGTCGTAGCGGTCGTCTCCGGTGCGTCCTGGTGGGGCGACGACAATCGCGACTCGGAGAGCACCGTGTTCGCGGGCGAGATCGTCGTTGAATTGGATGACATCGCGATATGCGCCGTCTTCGTTGCCAGCACGAAGATGACCACGGATCGCGTCCGCAGCTTCCGCCGCTGTCCATGACCGTGTCGGTATCGCCGTGAGGCGATAGCCGGTCGGGCGAAGAAGCCTGTCCAGCGTTTCGCAGGTGACGTCACGGGCACATGACTCCGTGCGCGCCACTACGGACTGCTGCGTCCGGGCTCGCGTGGCGAGTTCTCGCTGGGAAAGGCCACTGACCCGGCGAGCATTGCTCAGAATCCTGGCCGCTGACGAAACCATCACCACACCTCCTGGCGGTTGATATCCACTTGGCTATCAAATCTACCGCAACTGGCTGGGCTCAGCGAAATTGCGTAAGAGATGCCGGGCACCACCGTTCGTGCGGTCTTGATTCGATGCACGGCAATCGTCCTACGGGTACCACAAGAGTCATCCGAAGCAGAGAAGAAAATAACCTCTGAACAGGGGTAGTGGGTGCGCCCCCTGGGGCTCGAACCCAGAACCAATGGATTAAAAGGCCTTCCAGGGGTGTGCAGACGGCGACTCGTGGCACATAACCCCTGGTCGGGCGACAGTCGACATGGCCCGTGAACCGGTTGTTGCCGAGTTTCGTCCCACCGCGTCCCACGAACTCGAGGTCGACAGCCACGAGATTGGTGACGGTTGGCGTCTCAGCTCAGCCGGAACGTTCAGATCACGGGCGATCGCACGTGCGCGCCGAGTTCTAAAACCTTCCGACTAATTCTAATAGATCTAAAGATCGATAACAGATCTAAAAGGTAGGGTTGCCCGATGAAGCCGAACCCGTTCACTCCGACATTCGGTGCACCGCCGCCACTGCTCGTCGGCCGTCGCGATGTTCTCGACGCGATCCAAGACTCACTGGACGAGGGCCCGGGCTCGCCTGGTTTCGTCACCCTGTTCACCGGTGGTCGCGGTGTCGGCAAGACCTCCATGTTGAATGCGGCAGAAGACGTTGCCCGTGACGCCGGGTTCCATGTCATCTCAGAGACCGCCAGTGCGGGCCTGATCAACCGCCTGACCGTAGAGCATCTGGTTCGGCTCCTGCCGAAGCGCCGTCGAGGCGTCAAGGCGGTCGACGTCGCCAAGATGGGCGGCCTCACCCTCGACGATCGAGACGCGCCTGCACCGCGTTCTTTCCGTTCGCTGATGGATGAGCTGACTCTCGAGCGGCCGATCCTGATCACGTTGGATGAGATCCAAGGCGGGGTGGTTTCGGAACTGCGCGAGCTCGCAGTCGTTCTTCAGCACTCGATTCGGGAGGGACGCCGGTTCGCCTTTTTCGCTGCCGGACTTCCCGCCGCAGTCGACAACCTGTTGAACGACGACGTCCTCACCTTTCTGCGTCGCGCTGACCGTCACGATCTGGGCGCCGTCGATCTCACTGCGGTGAAAGAGTCGATCATCTCGGTTATCGCGGAAAACGGTCGCACGATCGCCGGTGTCGACGCGGCGGTGGCCGCCGAAGCGACGGGCGGCTACCCGTTCATGATCCAGCTCGTCGGCTACCACTCGTGGCGGGCGAACCGGGGCCGGCGTGCCATCTCGGGTGATGACGTAGCGCAAGGCGCAGCCGATGCTCGGCGGCGAGTCGGCCGACTTGTGATCGAACCAGCGCTGAAAGACCTATCACCGGTCGACAAAACGTTCCTTCTGCGAATGGCGGTCGATGACGGGCCATCGAAGATGGCGGACATCGCGCAACGGCTCGACGCCGACTCCAACTACACGTCACAGTACCGGTTGCGGTTGATCGCCGCCGGCTTGATCGTGCCAGCGGTGTACGGCCACGTGGACTTCGCTCTGCCGCATCTGCGGGAGTGGTTGCGGGAACACGGCGCCTTCGACACATGAGCGCACACATCTGAGGAGTGCAGCTGACGCACGCTGCGGCAATCTCGCTCCCCTGAGCACGGCCACGTCCATCGCGATCGTCCCACGGACCTCGCATGATTCGAACACCCTTACCCAGAAAAGGCGCACTGATTAGGTGTTATGCGTGCGCCCCCTGGGGCTCGAACCCAGAACCAACGGATTCAAAGGCCTTCCAAGGGTGTGCAGACGGCGACTCGTGGCACATAGCCGCTGGTCGGACAACCCTCAACACGACCGATTTGCCAGGTGTTGTCGAGTTTCGTCCCACCGCGTCCCACGGAATCTGGAGGCGGCTGCCCTCACCGCCGCCGTGGATCGCGGTCGGCTGATTGAACTCGAAGGCACTTCGCCTCACCGGCTTCAATCTGCGTTCGATAGAGCTCGAGTCCGCGATGCATGCAGCCGAGTATGTCCATGGAACGGTGGTGTGTGATGGTCCGCCCGATGCAGACGGTGAAGGTCTACGGGGTTCAGGATCGGCGCACCACCACGCAATCCAAACTGCCGTGGGTGGTCCGCTACACCATCGACGGCCGGCATCGCAGCAAGTCGTACCGGACGCCGGCCAAAGCCGAACGGTACCGGAGTGTGCTGTTGCAGGAAGGTTCTTGCCGGCGGACGGTTCGACGTCACAACGGGCGAGGCGGAGTCGTGGAGACCGTCGTTGAATAGGGTGCGGGGGTGAGCAGAGTAGTCGTCCCGCAGCTGGTGCGCGGCCAGCGTGTTCGGTATGAGCTCGCAATTCTCGGACCGACGATCGTCAAAGAGCACGGTGTGATCGTCGCCCTTCGACCTCGAGAACTCGACGTGCTGGCGGCACTGGCCTTGCACCATCCGAACTCGGTGTCGATCGATGCGATCGCCGATGTGCTGTGGGCCACGCCGCCGGCCACCGTGACGAAGACTGTTCAAATGCACGTTGCCCGGTTGCGGCGTACGTTAGGCCCTGACGCGATCGTGACCGAGGGAGCTTCGTATCGGCTCGGGCCGGAGTGGGAGCTTGATGCCGATCGGCTCGAGGGCCACCTCGCCCGTGCTCGACGGAGCACACGCGCCGGCGACTACTCGATGAGTCGGGTACTTCTCGAGGCCGCACGGACCGAGGTGCGTGGCCAGCCGTTCGCGGCCCTTCCGGCCACGGCCGACACAATGGGTGAGCGAGCCCGACGCGAGCAGCAGTTGTTGGCCGCCGACGAGGACCTCGTGATGGCGTATCTCGCCACGCAGGACACCTCGGCTGCCGTTGCGCTCGCTGTTGCGCTCGTCGAGGCCGAGCCGCACCGGGAGAACCGCTGGATGATGCTGGCGCTCGGGCAGTACCGAAACGGCCAGCGCCGCGACAGTCTGCGCACCCTACGAAGGGGTCGCGAAGCCGCTCTGGAGATTGCTGGC
>JAYTOM010000394.1:0-9232 GCA_043747765.1 Actinomycetota bacterium | reverse complement strand
CCGGACTGGTCGAGCTGCCCGGCGAACAGTTCGGCCATCGTGACGCCGCTCGGGTCCGGCTCGCTGCCCATCTTCAAGGTGAGCTGAGCCTCGAGCGCGACAGCCTCGTTGCGGGTTGCAACCGCCTTCGTCGTGGCGCGCTGGCCGTTGACTTTGACCACGCCACGAAACTTGCCGCTGGGCAACCTTTCGATGCTCACAAAAGCGATCGTCCCATACGTCCCACGGACTGTCAATCACGTCCGGGTGGTCTCGGGTCTGAAATGGCCTCTGACCTGGTACTTATCGAGTGGGCACGACGGGGCTCGAACCCGGGACCTCCACCGTGTCATGGTGGCGCTCTAACCAACTGAGCTACGCGCCCGTAAACGGTTTGGAAGCCGACCCGCAAAGGTGCCGCTTCCGTTCGTTACAGCGCGCGAACTCTACCACCTCGACTTGGCCATGCCACGCTCCTCAACGCAAGCGCAACGAGACCTCGTTGGCCATCAGTCGACCGCGTTGCGTCAGCACCCAGCGATCATCGTGCAACTCGACCAGACCCGGAAGCGCGTCGCCGTCGAGGACATCTCGGTCGACGCCTTCGCGGAGGCGGATCTGCAATTGCAGGCCTTCCATCCGACGTTCCTCCGGGCCGAGTTCCTCGCCAGCAGCCTCCGCCGATTCATCGCGCCCGACGAGATCGATGTACCGGTCCGGTGTGCGAACGTTCCAGAAACGCCGGCCGGCACGATGCGAGTGGGCAGCGCAACCGAAACCCTGATAATCGCCCTGATGCCAATAAACGAGGTTGTGTCGACACTCGTGACCAGGCCGCGCCCAGTTGCTGACTTCGTAGTTGATCAGCCCGGCATCGGCCAACATCGCGTCGGCACATTCGTATTTGTCGGCCAGGTCGTCGTCATCCGGATGGCGTTCCGGCTCGAGCGCCAACGGGGTACCCGCTTCTATCGTCAAGGCGTACGCCGAGATGTGCGGCGGATCGAGCGCAATCGCCCCGGCTACCGTCGTCTCCCAATCGGACAGACGTTCGCCGGCACCCCCGTAGATCAGATCGAGGTTGAAGGAAGGAATTCCTGCGGCGCGCACGGCATCCACAGCTCGCTCGACGTTGGCCGGAACATGCGTGCGGCCGAGGGACAGCAGCACGTCCGGAACCAATGACTGCACGCCAATGCTGATTCGGTTGACCCCGGCCGATGCGTAGGTTCGCATCATGTCGATGGTGACGTCGTCCGGGTTGCACTCGACGGTGATCTCTGCGTCGGCGCTGCGCGGGATCGAGGCGATGACCTCGGCCAGACTGATCGGAGGGACCAGCGTCGGTGTGCCTCCCCCGACGAAGATCGTGTCGGCGACGGGCATTCCTGCCGCTGCATTGCGACGGATGTCCGCGGTCAACGAGGCGAGGTAACCGCCGATCAGGTGATGCCGGTCGGTCCACGTTGCGAACGCGCAGTAGTCGCACCTCTTGCTGCAGAACGGGATGTGCATGTACACACCGAACTGCGAGCGTTGTGCGTCATTCACGAACGTCGACCGACATGGAGTCGACGATACTCAGTGGTTGCTCAGGCGCCGCCCGGACGGAACAGGAGATCCAACGCGTCGAGGCGCTGACCGACCTGATCGACAGGAACATCCAACATGGCTGCGATGGCACGGCTGTCGTCGCCGCGAACGGTCAGCACCTTGCCGTTGAAGTCCTGACGTTGGACCTGGATCATCCGCAAGAATCGAGCGAGCATTTCGAACGGGTGCCCGGACAGCTGTGAGAGCTTCACCAGGTCAACTGCCATTTTGCGACCGCTGGCCTGTTCGCCCGACGAGTCAACAGCGATCGTGTGCTCATCGCGTGGCAGCAACTGATCGACGGGCACGGCGTAGAACGCGGCGAGCCGCTCGAGACGTGGAACAGAGATCGCCCGTTCGCCGCGCTCATATGCTCCGAGAACGCTGGCCTTGAACTCATCCCGGGAGTTCGCCTCCACATCTTGCAGACTCAGCCGTTTTTGGCGTCGAATGACCCGAAGTCGGCCGCCGACCTTCCGGCTGTACGGCGACGACGCCTCGTCCTCCTCATCGAACTCCCGCATCTCGCTCCTTCTGATCCGCCCCGCGATGCTTGCTCGGCAACTATTCAACCACACTGTGCGGTATCTGACAACCATTGCCCGTCAAGGTTTGACGGAACGTGAGATTCGCTCGCAGTGTAGCCGCATCATCACAGCGTGCTGTCGACTCCCAGCGTTCAACTCGGCCGATCGTGCACTCTTCCTACATTTTCACTCGGCGGTTCGTCCGAGTTCGTCGTGAGTGCGTTCATCGATCAGGCGCACCCCGGCGACGAGTGCCGCCGTTTCGACTCGGAGCACGGTGTCGCCGAGGCCGACCATCGTCGTCGACAATGCACGTTCAGTGTCGGTCCAGCCCCCCTCAGGGCCGATCAGAACGCAGGACACCGGAAACGCCAGTTCCTGTCCCCCGGGTTCAGCGAGCGCTACGCCGCAGCCACCCTCGCACTCGATGAACGTACTGACGTCCAAGGGACCGACCAATTCGACGTGTCGTGTTCTTCGGCTCTGCATCGCAGCTTCACGAGCAACCTTCGTCAGCCGTTCGAGTTGGCGATCGACTTTGCTCTCGTCCCAGCGCACGATGCTGTGCCCTGCGTACAGCATCACGATTCGGTCGACACCGATTTCGGTCAGCTTCTGGACGATCCACTCAGGTCGGTCAGCTTTGGGAATCGCGAAACCGACGGTCAGCAATCGAGACGGCGTTGGTTCGCGGACGATCTCGCTGTCGATGATCAGTTCGCCCCTGATCGCAAGTCGGCAGAGCCGCCATTGCCCCGCACCGTCAGTGACCGAGACAATCTGTTGCTCACGCAGTCGCAGGACCCGGACCAGGTGATGCTGATCGTCAGGTTCCAGGTATGGATCCTCCAGCGACTGGACGAAAACGTGCGCCGCAGCGCGGCGCAGCGCTGGATTCATCCGCAGCCGGGGCCCGCCATGGCCGAACTCACGAGAACGCCGATTTGATCCTCGAGAAAAGGCCCTTCTCGTGCGAGTTGACGTGCTCGCCCCGACTCGACGCGAACAGCCGAAGCAGTTCGGCTTCGTCGTCGCTCAGCTTCGTCGGAACCTCGACCTGGGTCCGGACTCGTAGATCGCCGCGACCACGGCCCTGCAGGCGGGGCACGCCGCGTCCGCGGAGTACGAACTCGCGCCCCGGTTGGGTCCCGGCGGGCACTTCCAGTTCCTCGTCGCCGTCCAACGTCTCGAGCGTGAACCGAGTGCCGAGCGACGCTTGGGCGATGGACACCGGCAACTCGGTGATGAGGTCGTTGTCTTCGCGCCGATACCGGTCGTGAGCTGCTGCCCGGATGTGAACGTAGAGGTCACCTGCGGGTCCACCGCGCAGCCCAACTGCGCCGCGCCCCGTCAGGCGCAGCGTCGACCCTGTGTCGACGCCGGCCGGAACGTCGACCTGATAGGTCTTCTCGCCGATCACTCGACCATCTCCGGCACAGGTCGGACACGGCGTGGCAATGACTTGTCCCGTCCCGCTACATCGTGTGCACGGGCTACTGGTCATCATCTGTCCGAGAAGGCTCTGGCGGACGCGTTGGACCTGGCCGCGACCGTTGCATTCCGAACACGTCACGGGCTGAGTGCCCGATCCGGCCCCGCTGCCGCCACAATCCGTGCATGCCGATGCTGTCCGCAGCGCGACAGGGACCGTCGCCCCGAACACCGCCTGGACGAACGAAACATCGGCAATGACCTCGAGATCCTGTCCTCTCGGCGGACCGGACGGACCACCTCGACCACCACCGCCGCCGAACGGAGAACCGTTGCCGCCGAAGAACGCGTCGAACAGATCACCGAGTCCGCCGCCACCCGGGCCCTGGCCACCGCTCGCGCCTCCGAGGCCTTGTTCGCCGTAGCGGTCGTATCGAGCGCGCAGGTCTGCGTCGCTGAGGGTTTCGTACGCTCTCGCGACCTCTTTGAACTGGGCCTCGGCGGTCGGGTCATCCGGGTTCGCGTCGGGGTGCAGTTCCCGAGCCTTGCGCCGGTAGGCGCGCTTCAGTTCGTCGGCCGACGCGTTGCGGTTCACGCCGAGCAATTCGTAGAAATCAGCCACTGATCAACCTTCTGTTCAACCCTCTGCCAGCCGGCGGCCGAGACGATCGCTGACCACATCGACTGTCGCCAACGCCTGCGGATAGTTCATCCGCGTCGGCCCGAGAACACCGACGGTACCGAGACGTTCGCCTTCGACCATCACGGACTTGACAACGACCGAGCAGGAAACGAGTGGCTCGAGCCCGTGTTCGGCCCCGATCGCGACCGTCAGACCACGGTCGATCACGTCGCGTACGAGTGACACGACGACGTACTGCTGCTCGAGCGTGGTCAACACTGAGCGAACGATGTCGACGGCGTCGAAAGCGTTGGCCACGGATGCCGCACCCCCGACGTACAGGGGCGCGTTGTCCTGCGAACGATGCAAGGCGTTGAGCGCCTGCTCGCAGAGCTTGTCGACGGTCACGTCTCCGGACGTCGCCGTGTCGAGCACCGAACCGAGTGGCCGCCCAGCGATGAATCGCTGCAGGTGTGCACTGGCCGCGTGGAGGTTCTCGTCAGCGAGTTTCTCGTCGAATTCGATGGTCTGATTCTCGACGTGTCCGTTCGACAGTACGGCGACGACGGTTGCCGTACGGGCCGACAAGCCGACCAGCTGGATCGAACGGACAACGGCCGACTGTGCCTGAGGCCCGACGACCACAGCTGCGTATCGGGTCAGATGGGCGAGCAGATCGGTGGTCTGCGACAGCAGCTCCTCGAGCCGTCCATGTGCCCGGCCGAAAAATTCGCCGACCTGCTGGGTTGCGCTGGCATCGAGGCGACTGGACGGAGACAGATGATCGACGAAGAAGCGGTAGCCCTTGTCCGTCGGGATTCGCCCGGCCGAAGTGTGCGGCTGGACGAGGAAGCCCTCCTGCTCGAGCACTGCCATGTCGTTGCGCACGGTTGCCGAGGAGACATGCACACCGGGCGCGTCGGAGACATGAGTCGAGCCGACGGGTTGTGCAGTGGTGATGTACTCCTGCACGACCGCCCGCAGAATCGCAGTCTTTCGTTCGTCGAGCATTGTCCCATCGAGGTTATCGCCCAGACGCGGCAGCGTAGCGCCGCAACGCTTCGGCCCGTTCGACCGCATGGTCGACGATGGGATCGACCGGTTGATGGACTGCATCGCCGCTCACGCCTGCGAGTTCGGGCACCCACCGGCGGATGTATGTCCCGTCGGGATCGAACTTGGCACTCTGCAACACCGGGTTGAACACCCTGAAATAGGGCGCGGCGTCCGTACCGGTCCCCGCTGTCCACTGCCAGCCGTGTTGGTTCGAGGCGAGATCACCGTCGACGAGATGTTGCATGAAGTGCCTGGCACCCCACTGCCACGGCAGATGAAGATCCTTGACGAGGAAGCTGGCGGTGATCATTCGCACTCGATTGTGCATCCATCCCGTGGCCAGCAACTGGCGCATCCCCGCATCGACAATCGGATAGCCGGTCCGGCCGTACGACCAGAGATCGAACCGGTGGCGGGCATCGGCGTCGGTGTCCTGATCAACTGCATCCATCTTCGACTGCAGGTTCTCACGAGCACTCCCGGGATGGCGGTACAGGACATCGGCGTAGAACTCGCGCCAGATGAGCTCCTTGACGAAGGTGGTCTGAGCCTTCGAGTCACCGAGATCGGCGAGCAATTGCCGAGGATGGACATGACCCCAGCGCAAGTACGGGCTCATCTGGCTCGTCCCCGGTTCACCGGGATTGTTGCGGTGCGAGGCATATCGCTCGACACGGTCGGACATGAACGTGTCCCACGTTCGGTGCGCCACCTCCTCGCTCGCGTCGGGCAGGACGCAATCGAGACGCGGATCCTTCGGAACGGATTCGGATGGCACCGCAGATTTCGACGCCCATGTAATCGTGCTGGTCGCGCATGGAGGCGGAAAGCCGTGGTTCAACCATGCCCTCGAGAAAGGCGTGAACACCGAATACGGCGCGTTATTTTCCTTGGCGATCGTGCCTGGTGAAATCGCGTAGGGCGAGCCCTTGCCGACGAGCGCAGCGCCTGTCTTCTCCAGATTTCTGTTGACCTCGGCGTCACGACGGCGGCCGTACGGTGCATAGTCCCGACTGACGACCACCTCGTCGGCTTCGAACTCACGGACCAACGTCGGAATCACATTCCCGGGGTTGCCGTGACGAATCACCAATCGGCCGTCGAGCGCGTCGTCGAGAGCTCGAAGCGACCGGTACATGAAGGCCAGACGGGGCGCTCCACTCGGCTTCATCAACGCCGGGTCAAGTACGAACACGGGCAACACCGAACGTCGATCTCGGCCGGCATGTTCGATCGCCGGGTGATCGAGCGTGCGCAGGTCACGACGAAACCAGACGATCGAGCGCTGGGAGGACACGTCCGTCCCGTCCCTGCGGTCATTGGCCTCAGTCGTCGAGCTTGAGGGCGGAAATGAAGACGTCACCGGGAATCTCTACCCGGCCGATGGACTTCATCTTCTTCTTTCCCTCTTTTTGTTTCTCGAGCAGCTTGCGCTTGCGCGTGATGTCGCCGCCGTAGCACTTGGCCAGGACGTCCTTGCGCTTGGCCTTCACGGTTTCGCGGGCAATGATCTTGCCACCGATCGCGGCCTGAATCGGCACGTCGAACATCTGTCGGGGGATCAGCTCCTTCAGTTTTTCGGTCATTCGGCGGCCGTAGTCGAACGCTTTGTCGCGATGGACAATGGTGCTGAATGCGTCGGCCGGTTCGCCGTTGAGCCACAGGTCGACCAGGACGAGGTTGCTGCGCTGGTACCCCTCGAGTTCGTAGTCCAGGCTGGCGTAGCCCTGCGTCCGGCTCTTCATCTGATCGAAGAAGTCGACGACGACCTCGGCCAACGGAACCCGGTAATGCAATTCGACGCGCTCGGGAGAGAGGTATTCCAACTTCAACATGTCGCCGCGACGGGTCTGACACAGATCCATGAGGGTTCCCGTGTACTCCTTCGGGGTGATGATGCTGACCCGGAAGTAGGGCTCCTCGATGAAGTCGATCTTCTGGGGTGGCGGGAGATCTGCCGGGTTGTCGACCAGCAGGACTGTTCCGTCGGTCTGGGTGACCCGGTATTCGACGCTGGGAGCAGTCGCGATGAGCGCCAAGTTGAACTCGCGTTCCAGGCGCTCCTTGACGATCTCCATGTGCAGCAGACCGAGGAACCCGCAGCGGAAGCCGAAGCCGAGCGCGCCCGAAGTCTCCGGCTCGTAGGTGAGTGACGCATCGTTGAGTCGCAGTCGTTCGATGCTCTCGCGCAAGTTCTCGAAATCGTCGCCGTCGATCGGATAGAGACCGCAGAACACCATCGGCTTCGGATCGCGATAGCCCTCGAGCGCCTGGGTGGCGGGATTGGCATACGTGGTGACCGTTTCTCCACTGCGAGCTTGACCGATGTCTTTGATGCTGGCGATCAGATATCCGACTTCGCCAGGGCCGAGTTCTGGCATCGGCGTCATCACTGGTTTGCGGACGCCGATCTCGATTGCCTCCTGGGCAGTACCGGCGTTGATGAACTTCAGCTTCGCACCGCTCAGCAGCCGACCGTTCATCACCCGGATACTGCTCACGACGCCGCGGTACTGATCGAATTGGCTGTCGAAGATCAGCGCCTGGAGCGGGGCGTCCGGGTCGCCCTTCGGCGACGGGATCCGTTCGACAACTGCGTCGAGCAGATCGGGAACGCCGACACCTGTCTTGGCCGAGATGCGGATGATCTGATCGGCGGGGATGCCGAGGACCGTCTCGATCTCCTGCGCGTACCGATCGGGATCGGCCGCCGGCAGATCGATCTTGTTCAGGACTGCGACGATCTCGAGGTCGTGCTCGAGCGCGAGATAGCAGTTGGCCAGGGTCTGGGCCTCGATCCCTTGAGCCGCATCGACGACCAGCACCACGCCCTCGCATGCTGCGAGGCTGCGACTGACCTCGTAGCCGAAGTCCACGTGACCTGGTGTGTCGATCAGGTGCAACGTGTGGCCCTTCCATGCGACGCGCACGTTCTGGGCCTTGATCGTGATGCCCCGCTCGCGTTCCAGATCCATGCTGTCCAGGTACTGCGACCGCATGTCACGCATCTCGACGGCGCCCGTCATTTCCAGGATCCGGTCCGAAAGGGTGGATTTGCCGTGGTCGATGTGAGCGATGATGGAAAAGTTGCGGATGCGGTCGAGGTCCATGAGCAGTAGCGCGATGCTATCGTCGGCGCCTGATCCAGGACGCCTGGCCCAAGGGACCTTCGCCGGCCGACGGTAGCGTAATCGAGGAGTTGGCCGATAGGGTCGGAAAGCCAGTTCCGCGCCTGTCATCGGGCGAACCGATCTACGAAAAGAGCTTCGCACAGTGGCGAACATCAAAAGTCAGAAGAAGCGCATTCTCACCAATGCAAAGGCCGCCGACCGCAACAAGGCAGTCAAGAGTGAGCTGCGCACGCGGGTCAAGACGGCCGTCAAGTCGGTCGGCAACGATGACAACGATGAGGCTGTCCGCATCGCCGTCAAGCGCCTCGACATGGCCGCAGCAAAGGGCATCATCCACCCCAACCAGGCCGCTCGTCGCAAGAGCCGCCTGATGAAGAGCGTCAACACTTCTAGCTGATCTGCCACGTGTTCGATCCGCGATCTGTCGGATCAGCGGCGTCGAGCCCCACCGGTTGCCGGCGACAGTCGGCTGAGGCGGGCGACGAGCACCTCCATCACGATGTCCTCGGGAAGATCTCGCTGACCACGCAGATCGAGGTCAGCGCCAGCGAGCAGTGACACCGCCCGAGCGACCCCGCCGCCGCCGATTCTCCTGTACTGGTCGAGCACCTTTCGAGCGGGGAATCCCGGCTTGATCCCGAGGAGTGCCGCGACCGCCGCTTCGCTGTCGGCATCCGCTCCGTCGATTTTCATCAACTTCACGTAGTGACTATGTAGCGTGGCCATCACCACGAGGGGGTGGCGGGCCTGCATCATCCTCGCCAGCAGTTCGAGCGAGGTCTTGGTGTCGCCCCGGTCGATCGCGTCGGTGAGATCCCACGGCGGAATCGAGCCCGACTCGCCGAGGAACGGCGCGATGTCGGCGGCCGACAGCTTGCGACCGCGGCCATACG
>JAYTOM010000393.1:0-3188 GCA_043747765.1 Actinomycetota bacterium | reverse complement strand
GCGAGGTCGGCAGTCATTCGAAGCAGAAATTTGAAAATCTTTCACCATTTTCGCTTGCTCGTTTCGCGTTGTTGTCCGAGGGATGTCACGAATTCGCGTTTGTGCAGGCATGAGTAACTGAGGTGGCCGCGATGAAATCGAACAAGCAGTCGTACGACTTGAACTCGATGTACATGACTGTGGAGGAAGCAGCGAAGCAGTTGCAGATCGGCCGGACCTTGGTGTATCGGCTGGCGGACGAGTACCTGGCAACGAACGGGCTCTCAGGCATGCCGGTGAAACGCGTCGGAAGGTTGCTGCGGGTTCTTCGTTCCGATCTCGAGGCCTGGTCTCACGTCACCGCCGAGCACCACACCGCCGTCACACCCCCAGCACAGTCAGCAACGACTCCGGTCAACTCACCCGTCTCGAAGGCACACGCACGCCGTAAGGCCACGACGGTCGAGCAGCCCGCACTGCCCTTCTCGGCATAGCGCCCACCGTAAACCGCTCCCTCACTTCGATCACCTTCAACCCCAATTTGACAGACGAGTGCATCTGCGCATTAACCGGGTACGAAGTCGTCGGCCAGGCCTGTCACGTCAGGGTTGTCGATCCATTCCGCTGCGGTGCTGCCGTAATCGGCATGCCCCGCCACCGTGTTCGGACAACCGTCGGCGATTGTGGCGCGAATGAGGTCTGGATCGAGGCCTGCTCGTGGGGACAAGGTGGCTCCGCTGGTCGGGATAGGCGGGCTGATTCGGTCGGTGTCGCACCGGATAGCGCAACGGTCGTGGTCGGCGCCGCACTCGAGGCTTGCTCGGCGTGACCTGATACCGAACTACAACTTGCCGTCGTCAGAGCCAGTGCAACGAGCGCTCTTCGCATCATGAACGTTGGATGACCGGCAGCTGACAGTTGGTTCCCGATTGGCGCCTACTGCCCGATCCCGGCGCTCCTGTCCACGTGCCGATCGAAGCCTCTTTGTGTCAAGGGGTCTCTTTCCTAGACGCGCGGGCGCGTGTGGTTGTCCTGGCGTCGGGGCCGGGTTGGTAGGGATTATCGTTGCCGTCGGTTCCGGGAACTGACTTGTCCGAAGTGCCGGTGTTCAGGGTTCAGCCGGCCGCGCAGGACTTCGAGTCGCCCCTGATTGTCGTCCCGGGCCCACCTGTCATCGAGGCCGGCGGGCGTCGATCTGGAGTTGTCGCCAGACCGCGTCGGAGATCCGTCGCCTTAACGCGCGCAGCGCTTCTTTGCGGGTCTTGCCCTCGGCTTGGCGACGCAGGTAGTAGGCGCGTCCGGGTGTGTCGTGCGCGATCTGGGTGACCGCGATGACATGGATCGCGTGGTTCAACGCACGGTTCCAGCGCGGGTTCAACCGGTGCCGCTGCTCGCCGGCGGAGGACGCTTCGATCGGCGCTGTGCCGTTGTAGCTGGCGAATTGGGCGCGGGTCCGGAACCGGCTGACCTCGTGGACGTGGCCGAGAATGGTCGCAGCGATCACCGGGCCGACACCGTGCAGCTCGGTGAGCGTCGTCGCCGACTCGGTGACCGCTGCAGCGATGCGGATCTTGACCGCAGCGATCTCGGCATCGAGCCGGGCCATGTCGGCCAAGTGCTCGGCTGCGAGTCGTTTCCGCTCGCCCGCGACACGATCCGTGGCGTCGATCCGATCGGGGAACTCTGCGATTTGAGCTGCGCTGATCCACAACCGAGCGCCCCGGCGGAGAGCTCGCGCAGCATCACGTGCAGCGGGCACGCAGCCTGCGTGCGAAGTGCGGTGAGGTCGTGGTGACGGCCGGCCAACAGTCGCAGGGTCGCAGTGTCACCGTCACGAGTGACGCTGCGTAGACCGCAGTGGCGGAGCCCGGCGATCGTAGTTGCGAGCGCATCGTTCGGGTCGTTCTTCGATGCTTTCGTCGAGCCGAGCAGCCGCACTCGAGCCGTCAGCGTCGGAGGCATATCGACGACGTGCTCGCCGGCAGCGAGCAGCTGTTGAGCGAGCAGACGGACGAGCCCGGCAGCGGACTCGATCGCCCACACGCGGTCGGTGTCGAGTGTTCCGCCCACGCCAACAGTCGGTCGGTTTGATGTCGATCCGCAAGCAGGGTGAGTCGCGCGATCTGATGTTCGTCGCGGTCAACCGCGACAGCGGTATGGGTCGACTTGTGCGGGTCGATCCCGATCGTGACAGGCATGAAGGTTCCTCCGGTTTCAACGGTTGGGTCGCCGCGGAGGGCACTCCTGATGAGATGGTGAACGCCTCTTTCGAGCCACGCCGCGACTGCGGTCCTGGCCGGCTGACGCTTCGCTCGGTGGCCAACCGGACAGGCGAGCAGCAGGCAGCCGGCCAGGACCAAAGACGTTAGGCAACCGCCCAACGCCCCCACTCGCTCTCCATCAGGCAGTTCTGTGCGGGGTCACGGCTGCTGAGCGGTCGTCGTTGGCGCTGTCGGTGCCGTCGGTGGTGTGGGCGTGGTCCACGTGAGTGCGGCTTGCTGTTCGACCTGGTCTGTCGGCAGCGACTGGTTGATGGTGAGGTTGGTGGCGACGGTGTCGTCGATCGACCAGAGGGCGTTGCGTTCTCGACGAGGCCGAGCACGCAGGACTGGGTTCCGTCGGTGAGCGTTGCCGTCCCGCTGCGCAGAAACACGAGCACGCGTTGCCCGACGACAGGAACGAATGGTTGCTGCCCGTTAGCTTCGACGAGGAACACCACAGCGTGGACATCTCCTACCGACGGCGTGTGACTGCCGGCGGCGGCGACCAGCTTGTCGACACACATCGACAGGTCCTGGACGAGCTGCTCCACGCCCACTACGTCACCGGTCACGGCGCTTGCCAGTCGGTGCTCGCCGATCCCGAGGGCAACATCTTCCGCCTCACCACGCCAAGACGTCCCAGGTCGCCTGATCCTGCCGGGCGATCGGCCCTGCGAGCGGTCGGGAGACACCTGAGGTCGTGCCTTGATCGCACGCCTCCTCGGACCGCGTTCGAGCTCACGCACGTCGGCAAGCGTGGCGGCACGATGGTAGAGAGACTGGCATGGTTTCGCTGCGCCCACTGACCTCGCGTGACCGGCGTGCGCTGCGAACTGCGTTGTTCGAGGCGACAATCCGCACCGACGAGCAGATCGTCGCGCTGACCCACAGCTTCGACAACATCGTGCGAGGCGGTCGAGATGACCAGCACGACCCGGAGGGCACGAC
>JAYTOM010000392.1:0-1738 GCA_043747765.1 Actinomycetota bacterium | reverse complement strand
CTGGGAAGCGAACTCCAATCGGATTGCCGCAGGCATCGCTGCCGATGGTCTCGACCAGTCTCTCGGTCTACTGGAGGAGTTGGTCAATGGCGACCGCGCAGCCGAGTTGCTTACCGCCGTTCGTCGCGTGGCCGCATCGCTTCCTCCGCCGTTGGAATAGCGCCGAACTGCCGTTCGGCATGGACACCGGCGCGGGGATCGGGCACTATGCGCTACTTGGGAACCATACGCGATGTAGAAAACGTCGAACGACAATGAGGCACGCACGCAATGTGATCGCCCTCTTGATGATGTCCTCGATGGCGGTCAGCTGTAGTACGGATGGCGGCAAGACCCAGCTTCCAGAGACGACCGAGAACGCGACGGTCGTCAGCAATAGTTCAGACGGCGGCAAGGCGCAGGTGCCAGAGACGATCGCCCCTGCGCCGGCCTCGTCGTTCACCACGGCTACGGCAATGTCATCGCTGCCGAAGGTCTCATCCGGGTCGTCGGCGTTATCGCTCACCGTGCCACGCAACTGCATGAGTGCTGAGGTTTGGGCCGTTGCGCCGGACGACTCCCTGGGCGTCGGTGTCGTGGTGAGCGCAGAGCAGCGTTCGGCGACCGAGCCGACCCTGTACTCGCTGACGTCGTCACAGTTCATTGCGTACGGGGGTTCTGGGATTGCTGGCCAACTTTGCTCTGGGACCGGTGAACCCGACGCAGAGACGCTTCACGTCGTCAGCGGCTCAGGCACCTTGACCCTTGATCCCCTCGGCCCCATCCCGATGCGCGGCCGTCTGGTCACAACGGAACTGGTATTGGATGACGGCACGACGGTTTCTGCGATCGATATCGCTGCGACGTGCATCGGATGCTTCCCGACCTAACGCGCCAGAACTGCCAGTGAGAATGGGGTGTCGGCTTGGTGGTATCCCGCTTGTTGGTTGCGGGGCCTGAGAGTCTGATTTGACTTCGGGGTCGACACGCCCCGTTCCGGAGGGCGACTCGAGCTGCTGCGCTAACAGCTGCTCGGTCACTGGTCTCCTTCACGGGACGTGCGTGCCTGTCCCCTCAACTGAGAAAAGGGGTGGCCATGGCCATCGTAGATTCAGCGCGTCTGGTGGTTGGTGGGGTCGACACGCATCGCGACTTCAACGTTGCCGCGGTGGTCGACATGAACGGCGGATTGCTCGGGGTGGAGACGTTCCCGACGACGGCTGGCGGGCATCGATCGTTGTCGTCGTGGATGTCGACGTTCGGTGTGATCGAACGCGTTGGGGTCGAAGGAACCGGCGCGTACGGGGCGGGTGTCGCCCGCCGTTTCATGGCGGCGGGGATGACGGTGATCGAGGTCGATCGACCGAACCGGCAAAAGCGACGCCAGCACGGCAAGAGCGATCAGCTCGACGCGATCGAAGCGGCACGCGGCACTCTGTCGGGTCGCTGCACGGCCCGAGCCAAGACCGGGAACGGGCACGCCGAGGCGTTACGGGCATTGCTCGTCGCGAAACGATCAGCGCGCTCGAACCGGATCCGCACCCTTGTTCAGCTCCGCCATCTGATGTTCACCGCACCCGACGACCTGCGCGCTCGCCTCGGCTCGCTGACCGCGACACAGCTGGTCAACGAGGCCGCCAAGCTCCGCCCACACGCCAGCGGTGACATCGTCATGCGCGCAACGAAGACCACGGCATCGATCCTCGCGCGCCGTGTTCACGCCCTCGACGCCGAACTCGCGATCATCGACGCTCAGCTT
>JAYTOM010000391.1:0-6225 GCA_043747765.1 Actinomycetota bacterium | reverse complement strand
GCTCGACCCAATGACGTGAGCATCGGTGCGGATGATCACCCCGTCGTTACGCAGAGCTGTCGCGACGACCACGGAAGCGTCCGGCTCTTCACGGGCGAGGATCCGGTCGCCTGACTCGACGAGCGTCACGTCTGTGCCAAAACGCGCGAACGCTTGGGCGAGTTCACACCCGATGGCGCCGCCGCCGATGATGACGAGCGAATCGGGTCGCTGATGGAGGTCGAAGACGTTCTCGTTCGTCAACACCTGCAGTGTCTCCACGCCAGGGAAGGTCGCCGCGGCGGGTCGAGAGCCCGTGGCGACGATGAACTGGCGCGACTTCACAGTTCGGCCGTCGACGTCGATGGCCGTTGGGCTGATGAACGAACCGAGGCCATCGATTACGTCGATCCCTTCGTGGCGAAGTGTCGCTGCGTCCTCGGTGGCGGCAACGCGCGCGATGGCCCTGTGCACGGTCGACATCGCCTCGGAGAACGATGCGCCACGCGCTGCAGCGGCGATCAGGGCCTTCGACGGAATGCATCCGGTGAATGTGCACTCGCCGCCGACAGGTCCGTTCTGGACCAGTGCGACTCGCGCTCCGCGTCGTCGCGACTCACGCGCTGCAACCAGCCCTGCCGCGCCACCGCCGACGACAACGATGTCATAGATGCTCATCGGTACCACTGTCGCGTCGGTGTGGCGTGCGTTGCATCGCCTGATCATTGCACGTCACCGAACTGGACTTGCTCGTCACAGTGAAGGTCTGAGCGTCACGACGTATGGCAGTGTTGGCGGCGGTGCCCCAACCTTCAGCGAACCACGAGAGCAGCCCTGCGTCCACGGCAGCATCCTCGTCAACCTCCTCGTCAACGTCCACTTCAACGTCCTCGTCAACGTCCACTTCAACGTCCACTTCAACGTCCACTCCAGCGGCAACGTCCGAGTACCGGCCGATCGGCGACTACGCACTGCTGTCCGACTGCCACTCCAGCGCGCTGGTCAGCAGCGTCGGTTCCATCGACTGGGCCTGTCTGCGGCGCTTCGATGCCGGAAGCGCCTTCGCCAGACTGCTCGATCACGAGCGCGGTGGCCACTTCGCGATCGTTCCGCGCGGTCGGGTTCTGTCGAGTTCGCGCCGATACCTGGACGCGACGATGGTGCTGGAGACCACGCTCGACCTTGCCTCCGGGACCGTTGTGTTCACCGACGCGTTCGCCATGGAGATCGGCGGCTCCGATGACCCGTCGAATGTGCTCGTCCGACGAGTCGAGTGCGTGGCCGGCTCTGTCGACGTCGAATTCACGATTTCACCCCGGTTCGACTATGGCGCCGCACACCCCTGGCTCCGTCGGCACGGCGAGCGAATCGTGTCCGCAGTTGCCGGCGACGATGCGCTCGTCGTTCAGGCAACCGTGGCCATCGAACTGCGCAGCGACACCTGCGCCGTGACGGGTTCCTCGGCACTCTCGGCCGGTGAATCCTTCACGATCACGGCTCGGTCACAGGCAGCCCATCAACTGGATGTGACGCCGATCGACGATGCGGCAGCCCTGATCGATGCGACAGTCGAATGGTGGCGCGAATGGTCGAGCAGCACCGTTGCCGAGGGCCCATACGCAGCACTGCTCGAACGCTCGGCGCTCGTTCTCAAGGCGCTGTGCTGTGCGCCGACGGGAGCGATCATCGCCGCACCCACGACATCGCTGCCTGAGATTCGCGGCGGAGCAGCCAACTGGGACTACCGGTTTTGCTGGATCCGGGATGCCACTCTGACGTTGGCTGCCCTCTCCATCGTCGGTCATCGCGAGGTCGCCCAGGGCTTCCGGACATTCGTGATGCGCTCAGCGGCCGGTCACGGCGACGAGTTGCAGATCATGTACGGGATCTACGGCGAACGTCGCCTCCCAGAAATCGAACTTGACCTCACGGGTTGGCGTGGAGCGTCCCCGGTGAGAATCGGCAACGGTGCTGCGCATCAGACTCAATTGGACATGTACGGCCACCTTCTCGACGCTGTCCATGTGTGGCATCAGGAGAACCACGACCTCGATCAGGATGAGTGGGTGTTTCTGGCCTCGCTGGTGGAGATCGCCACGCAACGGTGGAATGAACCGGACCAGGGAATCTGGGAGATTCGTGGCGCGCCCCGTCACTTCGTGCATTCCAAAGTCATGGTGTGGGTGGCAATCGACTGCGGGATCCAGTTGGTTGCCGATCATGGATTCGACGGAGTCGACCTCGATGTGTGGGTCGCGGTGCGGGACCGGATCCGCCACGATGTCGAGACAGAAGGCGTGTCGTCCGACGGTGGGCACTTCGTCCAATCGTTCGGCACCGACGAGGTGGATGCGAGCCTGCTGCAACTCGTGCTCGTCGGATTCGTCGATGCCAACGACCCACGCATGATCGAGACCGTCCGCATCATCCAGGCGGAACTCGCGTCGGCGAACGGGTTCATCCGTCGCTACCGATCGTCGGCTGCCGGATCCGCACGACCGTCGGAAGCAACGGAAACAGTCAGCGGAGACGACGAAGGAGTGTTCCTGCTCTGCACCTGCTGGCTGGTTCAGGTGTTGGCGATGCAGGGACGGATCGAGGAAGCGACCCAACTGTTCGACCGGGTGGTTGCGGTGGGCAACGATGTCGGTCTGTTCGCCGAGGAGTACGACCCGACAACTGAAGAATTTCTGGGCAACTTCCCGCAGGCATTCACACATCTCGGTCTGATCGCTGCGGCCGACCGACTACGCACCTGCTCCCCGACGTGACGCTGGGAACAGACCGCTGGCAACGACCTCTTGCGATGATCAGTTCTCGACAGCGCGGGCGTGGTTCAGGTCACGATGTTCGGTTCGACCATCGGCGTGGAGTGCGAAGCGTCCGGCTTGGCGAGGGTGCACCGGGTCATCGGTCGGCCATGGCCAACCGCCGAAGCCGGTGCGCCGATAGTCACTGAAAGCCTGCTCGATCTCGGCCCGTGTGTTCATCACGAACGGGCCGTGCGAGACGACTGGCTCGCCGATCGGCTGCCCCTGCAGGATCAGCGATTCCGCACCGTACGGACCAGCGGCGATCTGTACCGCCTGTTCTGCGTGCAACACGACGCCCGTCGACGCCTCGATGTGATGATCGCCGATGCGGAGCGAACCCTCGAACACATACAGGGTCCGGACCGTGTTCTCGCCGCGTGCAGGAGGGACGGTCCATTGGCCGTGTGGCGGGCTGGCGATGTGCCAGATCGCCAAGTCTGCCTCCGGGCGCGAGGCCCACGAGTTCGGTGGTGCCAGCGGTGGCGTCAATCCGGCCAACTTGCCGGCGATCACCGTCACCTCCGTGGTTCGACTCTCGTCGTCGGTGGCGCTGTGACGGGGAATGTCCTCGTTCCACAGCATCGTGAAGTAGGGATCGACCATCTTGTCCGAGGCCGGTAAGTTCAGCCAGATCTGGAACAGCTCGGTCGGGTTCGGTCCGGTGCGGTCCAGCAACGGGAACATTTCACAGTGGACGATCCCGTGTCCGGCGGTGAGCCACTGCACATCGCCGCGGCCGAAGCGAGCAGTCGCCCCGAGCGAGTCGGAATGGTCGACGTATCCCTGACGTACGAACGTGACCGTCTCGAACCCGCGATGTGGATGTTGTGGAAAGCCGGGGACGGTGCTGCCGTGGTACATCCGCCAACCGTCGGCTCCGGCGAAGTCCATACCGATGTCCCGCGCGTCGAGCGAGGCATCCGGCCCCATGAACTCGTTGCCCTCCGGGTATTTGTCGAGGTGATGTACACAGAACAGGAAGGGGTCGACAGTGGCCCATTGCATGCCCAACGGAATGGACTGCAGCACCGGATCATCTGTCACGTCCACGTCTTCCTCCTTGAAACCCCTGATGCGTTCTGATGAAAGTCCTGCGTTCTAGGCTATGGCTGATCGGCGCCGAGAGACGGTAGGTACACTGCGCCGATGCCCACCGATCGGATCTCTGCCACCCGCCGCATCGGCGCTTCAGCCGCCGATATCTTCGCACTCGTCACTGATCCGACGATGCACGTCGCAATCGACGGGTCGCACATGCTGGAACTGGCGCCGGACGCCAGACAACTGACCGCTGTCGGCGACTCGTTCGTGATCGACATGGACCGCGATGCGCTCGGCGACATTCCGATGGGGAAGTACTCGGTCCTCAACATCGTCACCCGCATCACACCGAACACGTTGTTCGAGTGGAACGTCGGCAGCGCCGAACGCGGCCCGCTCGGTCACGTGTACGGATATGAACTGAGCGCCGTGAACGATCACGAAACCGATGTGACGTCCTATTGCAACTGGAGCGCCGTCTCCGACCAGATACGCGAGCGCGTCACGTTCCCGATCGTGCCCAAGATGGCGCTGATCACCACACTCGAGAAATTGGACCGGCTGGCAACCCAACCGGGCTCGATCTGACCGAGCGGGTGCGGTCGTCCGAGCCGACAGACTTCAGCCGAGCAGCGCCGGGGCCAGCAATCGCCATTGCTCGAGCGGATTGACGATCACATTTTCGGTCAGGACCTGCACGCAGACGTGATCGGCGCCTGCATCGCGATGAGCCTGCACGCGCTCGAGGATCGTCGCCTCGTCACCCCAAACGACGAATGCATCGACGAGCCGGTCGCTGCCTCCGTTGGTCAAGTCCTCGTCGGTGAAGCCGATCCGTTTCCAGTTGTTGCTGTAGTTCGGGAGCCCGATGTATGTCGAGAGATGCAGACGGGCGATCGCCCGCGCTGCGGTGGGATCTGTCTCCAACACGACCGCCTGCTCGGACGCGACGAGCTTGCTCGGTCCCAATGCAGCTCGGGCCCCGGCAGTGTGCTCGGGCGTGACGAGGTACGGATGTGTTCCGGCCGTGCGATGGCCGGCGATCTCCAACATCTTCGGACCGAGCGCAGCGAGCAACCGGTCATCCGCGGCCAATGGAATGGGTGCCGCATCGAGTCCGTCGAGGAACTCGCTCATCTTGGCCAACGGCTTGGTATAGCGACCGGCCTCGGCCCGGTCGATCAGAGGTGCATGACTGACGCCGATGCCGACGAGGAACCGATGGCCGTATTCGGCTGTCATCCTGGCGTGCTCGGCGGCGGTCTGTTCCGGTGTGTGCATCCACAGGTTGAGGATGCCTGTGGCGATCACCATCGAGTTGGTCGCGCGGAGCAGGTTCTCGACCGATCCGAACACGTCGCCGCCCACGTCGGGGATCCAGGCCGCCGAGTAGCCGAGCACTTCCAACTCGGCGACGGCATCCGTCGAGAGCGAGGCGTCGCCGTACCGAAGTGAGGCAGCCCAGATTCCTGTACCGGTGATCTTGTCCATCTGACGAGTCTGCCCGATTCACCTCCTGCCCGCCCGACCGCAGCAACCTGGCCGCTTCACAGCGATACCCATCCGAGTCAGCCGGCGAGGAAGGCCGAACTGATCGTGTTGATCTGATCGGCTGCGATGCTGCGCCAGTAGGCGCCATCGTGAAAGCCTTCGGAGAACCGGCCGGTGTTCGGTCTGGGCAAGCTCGCGGCAAGGGCGCGAGCGCGTGTGACGAATCCGTCGTCCGTGCCGCAATCGACCCGGACAGCCACCGTCGCCAGGCTCGCAACGCCGGCGAACACGTCGAACCGGGCGAAGTCCGCTTCGCTGTCGAAAGCACCCGTCGTGGCGTTGTCGAACGTGTCCCAGAGGGCCGGGCTGGCGGCGACCGATGCAGCGAACAGTCGAGGTGATTGCTCGGCGACCAGCAGCGCGCCGTAGCCGCCCATCGACCAGCCGAGAACGGCTCGAGGAACCGGCACTCCGAGCGCAGCATCCACGGCGGGCAGCAATTCGTTGGTCACCATGGCGAGTGCGTCCGTGCCGTCTCCTCGTGGATGCCAGTACGAGTCCACTCCGCCGTCGACCGACACGATCGCGATCGGGTAACCCAGTTCCGCGACGACGTCGTGCAAATGGATCTCGTCGAAGGCGAAACGGTGATCGTCATTTCGTCCGTGGAGACAGATCACGACGCTCGTCGCGCCCGTCGGTGGGACTGCGACCGCCCAGAGCACGTTCCGCTTCATCGCCGCACTCGTCAGTGTGTGCTCGACCACCGGCCACCCCGAGACGGGAGCGTGTCGATCGGGACTCTCGACCAGCCCGAGCCGGTGGAGCAGACGACGTCGTCCGACTTCCAGAACGGCAAAAGTACCGCCCGCTGCGACGACGGCGCTGCCGGCCATGAAGG
>JAYTOM010000390.1:0-1819 GCA_043747765.1 Actinomycetota bacterium | reverse complement strand
GCTCGACCCTGGAGGACCGTGCATCTCGCATCGCTGGTGGAAATGATCGAATCCGGCTTCGACGACCGGGTTCTTCTCCGGTCCGACCTCGGCCCGGTCACCGGCGCTGACCTCGGGCGACTCGTTCGACGTGGCGGCTCGACGCTGGCCGGCTCGCGTCGGTCGCTGATGTACGTCGGCGAGAATCACCCCATGCTGCCCGTCGCCCTCTTCGCTGCTGCGTGGGCGGGGGTTCCGTTCGTCCCGGTCAACTACCGGCTCGAAGACGACCACCTCAATGCTCTGATCGACCGGATGCCCGGCAGCCTGGTGTTGGCGGACACGATCACCGCGCCCCGCATCGTCGGTCACGACATCATGACACTCGACGACTGGCTGCACTCGCTCGCTGCTGTGTCGGATGACGTCGTGGCCACCGAGGCCCCGGACAACGACGAAGACATCGCGATCGTGCTGTACACGAGTGGTACGACGTCGGAGCCGAAGTCCGCTCTTCTGCGGCACCGTCACCTGATGGCGTACCTGCTCGGTTCCGTCGAGTTCGGCAGCGCGGGCGGCGACGAGGCAATGCTCGTCTCGGTGCCGCCGTACCACATCGCCGGAATGGCCAATCTGCTGTCGAACATGTTCGCCGGGCGGCGTCTCGTCTACCTGCAGCACTTCGAGGCGGCGCGCTGGCTGGCAACCGTTCGCTCCGAGCAGATCACCCATGCGATGTTGGTGCCGACGATGTTGGCGCGCATCGTCGACTCGTTGGACGGCGCTCCAGCCGATGCACCGACGCTGCGCTCGTTGTCGTACGGGGGAGCAAAGGTCTCGGCCCGCGTGCTCCGTGCGGCGCTCGCCGCTTTCCCGAACACGGGCTTCGTCAACGCCTACGGCTTGACCGAGACGGCGTCCACCATCGCCCTGCTCGGTCCGGAGGACCATCGTCGGGCGATCGAGAGTGACGACCCGGTGCTGCAGCGCCGTCTGTCGTCGGCGGGTCAGGTGCTGCCGATGGTGCAGATCGAGGTTCGCGACGACGACGATCGCCCGCTGCCGGCCGGCGAGAGAGGGATGATCTTCCTGCGCGGCGAGCAGATCTCCGGCGAGTATGCGTCCGGCAGTCTGCTCGATGACGACGGTTGGTTCTGCACCCGCGATCGCGGTTCCGTGGACGACGAGGGGTACCTGTTCCTGGAAGGCCGAGCCGACGACACGATCATCCGCGGCGGCGAGAACATCGCCCCCGCCGAGATCGAAGAGGTGTTGCTCGCCCATCCCGACGTGGTCGAGGCCTGCGTGGTGGGTGTGCCGGATGAGGAGTGGGGGCAACGAATTGTCGCCGCTGTCGTGCTGCGTCCCGATGCGCGTCCCGCCGTCAGCGTGGATGAACTGCGCGCCGCCGTACGTGCCGAGTTGCGCAGTTCGAAGACCCCGGAGACGATCGTGTTCGTGGAGACGTTGCCACACACTCCGACCGGCAAGATGTTGCGCCGCGTCGTACAGCGGGATTTCTTGGATCAGGTTCCGACGACCTGACACCTCAGGCGGTGTGTCAGAGAGCGTCGTAGCCGGGAACTGTTTCAGGCTCGCAGTCGAGCAGGACTTTGGCCTCCGGCGAGCCGTGCAACTTGCCATGCGACCAGCGCACCTCGACATAGCCCGGCACCGTGTGGACCGTCCCGTCAGGTTCTCTGATCGTCGCCGTCCAGTCGACTGATGGTTGTCCGCGTCGGCCTGCACTGACGTCGAAGCTGACAACGCTGTACCGCTGCGCGAAGTCCCAGGGGGTGCTGACCCGGTAGCGGATCGGTGTGCCGTTGTGCCGCGCACC
>JAYTOM010000389.1:0-11451 GCA_043747765.1 Actinomycetota bacterium | reverse complement strand
CCGGACGCCAAGCTACGCGACACGGTGCTGGCCAATCCGCTCTATCAGAACGTCACCGGTCGGTTCGTGCAGAGCCACGACTACATTGCGATGGAGCGGCTGCACGAACTGCACGCGAGCGGCCGCTACGACCTCGTCATCATCGACACGCCCCCGTCGCGCAACGCACTCGACATCCTCGACGCTCCGGCGAAGATGATGGAGTTCTTCGGCAGCAGGCTGCTGCGCTGGCTGACCGTGCCGTACCGGTCGCGCATCTTCACACTCGCTTCGAAGCCCTTCTATCAGGTGGCCGATCGCATCCTCGGTTCACGGTTCCTGCAGGACATCGCCGAGTTCTTCGTGCTGTTCCAGACGATGGAAAGTGGATTCGTGCAGCGCGCTCGAGAAGTCGAGCGTCTGCTTGCCGACCCACGCACCAGCTTCCTCGTCGTCTCCACATTGGAGGCAGCGCCGGCCCACGAGGCAGCATTCCTCGCAGCGGCGCTGGCCCAACGTCATTGGCCCCTCGGCGGCATCGTGATCAATCGGGCGATGCCGACCGTGTTACGTGAACCGTCCGTGGCCATGGCCGCCAAGCGGCTTGGTCTGGCAACGCAGAACAGCTCGTTGGCAATGGATCTCGGGGCGTCGCTCGGCGAAGACCCACAGGTCGTCAGCGGCATCTTGACCGAGGTCGCAGCGCGCTTCCACGACATCGCGATGGTTGCCACGCGTGAGTCCGAGCGCCGCGCCGAATTGCAGCGTCTGGCCCCGTTCACGGCCACGGCGCCGGCTCTCGACCACGACATCCACAATCTGGCGAGTTTGCTCGAACTGGGCGATCATCTCTGGCGAACCCACGATGCGCCAGACTGAAGACTGACCAGTTCAGGAGTTAGCACCCATGGCCACCCTCGCCGAACTCACGCGCCAACACACATCGTTGTCCCGCGATGAAACAGCGCACCTGCAGCACCTCGTGTCCGAGTGGGGGATGCTCGCCGATCTGTGCTTCTCGGACCTCTTGCTGTACGTCCCGGCCGGCGAGGGCCGCTGGATCGTCACCGCCCATGTTCGTCCAGCCACGGGACAGACGGTCTACCTCAGCGACTGGGTCGGTGCATGGGCCAGCGAGACCGAGCTCCCACTGTTGGCTGCTGCGACAGCAACCGGCCAGGTTCACGAGGGCGAGATCAACGTCACCAGCATCGCTGCGCCGGCCCAGATGTTGGCGATTCCGGTGCGTTTCGGTGGGCGCACGATTGCTGTCCTGACCCGTGAACGTTCGAGCATCTCGGGTCGCCAACCAGGCGAGTTGGAGCGCACCTACCTCGGTATCTTCGACCGCTTCGCGCAAATGATCTCCCAGGGCGCGTTCCCGTTCCCCGGCCGTATGGCCGACTCCGGCGCGGCACCACGCGTCGGTGATGGCGCGATCGTGATCGACGAGGAAGCGCGTGTTCGCTACGCATCGCCCAATGCGGTGTCAGCACTGCACCGGGTCGGCATCAGCGCCAACGCAGTCGGAATGCGTTTGGCGGAGCTCGGCTTCAACGACAGTTCGGTACGCCAGGCCTACGAACGGGTCGAACCCGTGATCGAGGAGTTCGACCAGAACGCCGACGTGACGCTGCTGTCGCGCTGCATCCCCATCGTCGACAACGGCAAAGTCACCGGTGGTGTGCTGTTCGTGCGCGATGTCACCGAACTGCGCAAGCGAGACCGCCTGCTGCTGTCCAAGGACGCAACGATTCGCGAGATCCATCACCGGGTCAAGAACAACCTCCAGACCATCTCGTCCCTCTTGCGACTGCAGGCCAGACGGCTCAGCTCGGACGAAGCCAAAGCAGCCGTTGCCGAGTCGGTACGCCGGATCCGGACGATCGCTCTCGTCCACGAGACGCTGTCACGCGAGCCGGGCGACGACGTTGCGTTCATCGAAATCGTGCGTCCCCTGCTGCGTCTGGCCGAGGAGGGCCTGCAGTCCGTCGACCGACCCGTGCGATTCAAGGTGCAGGGCGATGGTGGCCGGTTGCCCTCCACCGTGGCGACCCCGCTCAGTGTCGTGCTCACCGAACTTCTGCAGAACGCTGTGGATCACGGCTTTCCGGAAGGCAGCGCCGGAGGCATCGTCGTTGTTCAGCTCGCCAACGATGGTGCCGAGTTGCGCGTCCGGGTGATCAACAACGGGCGCACACTCGAGCCCGAGTTCGACCTCAACAAGGCAACCGGCCTCGGACTGTCGATCGTGCGAACGCTGGTGACGACGGAGTTGGCCGGATCGCTGACGATGCGTCCGGGCCAGCCCGAGGATTTCGTGGCCGCCGACATGCCCGAGCAGATGCAGAGCGTCGGTACGGTGATCGATCTGCGGGTGCCACTCGAAGAAGGCTGACTCACAGGGGCTGACTCACAGGGGCGAACTCGCCGCAGGCGAACTCGGAAGGACTCTGACTGGCGGCGGGCGGGCCGGGAATCAGCTGGCGCGGTCCGCCTTGGTCCGAGCGACCATGGCGCGACGCATGACGCGGCGCTCTTCTTCGGAGGTGCCTCCCCAGATTCCGGAGTCCTGATTCGTCTCGAGCGCGAACTCGAGACAGGCGACGCTGACCGGACATTCTCCGCAGACTTCCTTGGCGCGGGCGATCTGCGTCAGTGCATGGCCCGTTGTACCGATCGGGAAGAACAGGTCGGGATCTGTGTCCCGACAGATCGAATCGTTCCGCCAGGAGTAATCAGCGTGGGCAAGCGTGAGGCTTGACGCGAGAATCGACACGACGAGATCTCCTCGGGGAGTGAACGGGATGAGGGAGTGTTTCGGGAATTGCCTTGCACAGACAACACTGATTCGAGACCAAATATCTGAAAGTCTCGCGTTGTCGCCGGGTGTTTCGGGGATGTTTCCACCAACGATCGTACGGTACGTTGGCGGCGCTGTGTTGACAAGGGCTGAGTTTCAGGAATGTGTCCATTCGGCAAACAAACGATGTGACCCATCGCCAGCAGAGATAGGTGGAAATCTGATGTCGGTCCAAGTTTTGGCTCACCGAGGCGCCTCGCGGGCCGAACGTGAGAACACCGTTGCTGCATTCGAACGGGCCGCGATGATGGGTGCCGACGGAGCAGAACTCGATGTCCGACGCACCGCTGACGATGCGCTCGTGGTCCACCACGATCCGCGCCTCGGAGACGGTCGGATCATCCTCGAGACGCTGGCAGCAGATCTGCCCGAGCACGTGCCGACATTGAGTCGAGCGCTCGATGCCTGCGCTGGGATGTGGGTCAATCTGGAGATCAAGAACGACGAGAGCGAACCCGATTTCGACACGACCGAGTGGGTCGCCGAGCAGACGATGGCGCTGCTCGGCAGGCGTGGTGAGCCGCAGCGTTGGCTGATGTCCTCGTTCCGGATCGAGACGATGGATCGCTGCCGAGCGATTGCCCCCGATTTGCGTACGGCGTGGTTGACGTCGATCGTTCCAGGAGATGTCGTCGAGATCTTGTTGGCCAAGGGTCATGTCGCTCTGCACCCCTGGGTACGCCTGCTGACGAAGGACGTCGTCGACCGCTGTCACGCCGCTGGCCTGCTGGTCAACACCTGGACGTGCGACGATCCGGCCCGGATGCGCGAGCTCGCCGAATGGGGCATCGACGGGATTTGCACCAACGTGCCCGACATCGCCCGTTCCGTCTTGGACGGCTCGACCGACTCGACCGGCTAGCGACGTGCTGGTTTGGTCGGCTCGACAGATGAGCGACGTGCTCGCTTGGTCGTCTTGGTCGTCAGGTCGCCGATGTCGGGACGGACGAGACGGATCGCGTCGGGCACGTGGCGGAAGTCGAGCGATGTGACCTCGCCGAGGTAATCGCCGTCGAGCTGATACGGAAATGGTCGGTGGTTGTCGATGGTCAGCGCGCTGACGTTCTCGTGCACATCGAGAAACTCGCTCGGCCGCACGCCCCTACCGCGAAGCGCTCCTCCGAGCGATGTGAGAATCGCTCCGACCTTCATTGTCGTGAAGGTGATCACGACGAGACCGGTCTCCAACGTCGCAGCCGGGAAGAGGTCGAGTGGGCGGTTGCCGAGGTAGGTGTACGGATTGGTGTTCAGCACGATCGTGAAATAGCCGTCGGTGACGTGGTCGCCGTTCGGAAACTGCACCTGGAAATGTGGGTTCTTGCGGTCGTAGTTGCTGGCCCAGGTCCGCAGGCCGGCGTAGATGAACAGCGGGTGTCCAGCCCAACGCTTCAGCGAGCCGTGCTGTTCAACCTCCTTGACGACGGCAGCGTCGTAACCGACCCCCGTGTGGAAACAGAAGTAGCGGCCGTTGACCTGACCGAGACCGATCGGCTCGATGTGTCGAGCGTTGATTCCGTCGGCCAGTTGATGCACGGCGAGCACCGGATCGTTCGGCATCCCGAGGGTCCGGGCGAAGACGTTCGTGCTGCCGCCGGGGAGTACACCGAGCGCTGTGTCCGTGCCGGCGACCCCCGTCGCGACCTCGTTGAGCGTGCCGTCACCGCCGTAGCCGATCACGACATCGACCCCTTGTCGCGCTGCGTCCTGCGAGAAGCGGGTCGCGTGGCCGCGACGGTTGGTCTCGACGACTTCGACATCGTTGCCGCGTGACAGCACCTGATGGACGATGACGGTGTTCCGAGCCGTCACAGACGACGCAAATGCGTTGACGACAAGCAGAATCCGCAAGCACATGACGGTACCAGAGCACTCCCGACACCGAATCCCGCAGGCCCACGCATTCTCGGTGGCAGATCAGACCGAATCCGTCTGATCCGGCGCCAGGTTCGGCAAGCCATCGGTCACATCGGCCATACATTGATTGAGCTGGTTGGGAACGGAGTTAACCGATCGGTAACAATGGGGTTCCATGAACGTCATTGTGTGCGTCAAGCAGATCCCGGACCCGGCCGCGCCCGGTGCGTTGGATCCCTCCACCAACACGCTGAAGCGTGACGGCAAGCTCATCCTCGACGAGTCCGACAGCTACGGCGTGGAGATGGCGCTGCAGCTCGTCGACAAGGCCGGCGGCGGCGAGGTCAGTCTGGTCTCGATGGCGCCGAACGGCGAGGTTTCGGGATTGCGCACGGCGTTGGCCATGGGGGCTGCGAAGGGCGTTCTCGTCAGCGATCCGGCCCTGCAGGGTTCCGATGCGTTGACCACCGCAAAGGTGCTCGCCGCGGCGATCCAGCGGATCGGCGACTTCGACCTCGTCATTGCCGCCACCGAGTCGAGTGATGGTTACACCGGCACCGTTCCGGAGATGCTGGCCGAAGTCCTCGGCCTGCCATCGGTCACGTTCGCCAAGTCGCTGACGATCACCGATGGCAAGCTGGAGGCGCAACGTCAGACCGAAGAGGGTTACGACGACGTGACGTGCCCCCTGCCTGCCGTCGTCAGCGTGACGGCCGGTGTTGTCGAGCCCCGCTACCCGAGCTTCAAAGGCATCATGGCCGCTAAGTCGAAGCCGGTCGACACGGTCACCGCTGCCGACCTCGGTGTCACGCCGGTCGGCTGGGACGGCGCTGGACAGAAGATCAGCAACGTCGCTCAGGCCGAGGCTCGCGTCGCCGGCTCCATCATCGAAGACGACGGCGAAGGCTTCGCCAAGATCGTCGCATATCTCGAAAACCTGAAAGTGATCTGAGGCGCATCATGAAGATCTGGGTCTTTGCACAAGAAGCAGCCGGCGCACCTACCACCGGCACGCTCGAACTCCTCACCAAGGCGCGCAGTCTCGGCGACGTCACCGCATTCGTCGGTGGCGACGGCGCAACGCTGGCGGCAACGCTCGGCGAGTACGGCGCAACAAAGGTTTACGCAACCGGCGACCTCGCCGGCAAGCTGCCCGGTGTCGCCGTGTCCGCAGCGATGAAAGCCATCATCGACGGTGGAGATTCGCCCGACCTGATCCTGTTTCCGCAGACGACGGAAGGCCGCGACATTGTTGCTCGCCTCTCGGTCAAGCTGGACAAGACAGCGCTCACCAACAACGTCGATATCGCCATCGACGGCGAGGCGGTCAGCGTCACCACGCCGATCTTTGGCGGCAACACGCTGGTCACCACCACCTTCACCGGGAGCGGTCCGTTCCTTGCAGCATTCCGCCCGAAGAGCTTCGCGGCCGAGTCGGCGAGTGGCGCGGCCGCCGAGGTCACCGCCGCCCCCGTCGGCGACCTCGGTGCTACCGGCGCAGCGGCTGTGACTGCCGTTCATGTCGAGGAGTCGACCGGGCCGAAGCTCGACGAGGCGGCCATCGTCGTCTCCGGTGGCCGTGGCCTCGGTGAGGCCCCGAAGTACGAGATGATCGAGCAGTTGGCGAAGTTGCTGAAGGGGGCTCCTGGCGCCTCCCGAGCCATCGTCGACGCCGGTTGGGTACCGTACAGCTATCAGGTCGGCCAGACCGGCAAGGTCGTCAAGCCAATGGTCTACATCGCCGCTGGAATCTCCGGAGCCACACAGCACATGGTCGGCATGAAGGGTGCGAAGAACATCATCGCGATCAACAAGGATAAAGAAGCGCCGATCTTCGGTATTGCTGACCTCGGTATCGTCGGCGACGTGCACAAGGTCCTCCCCAAGCTGATCGAGGCACTGCAGGGTCGTTCGTAGACAGTCCGTACGCCGGTTCGGTCTCGGTTCGGTCTTCGTCGTTTCGCCGCGCAAGCGGCGGCGCGGTCAAACATCGACGGGGCGCGCTTAGGCTCCGCGGATGCTTTCGTCTGAAGCGCCTCGGCGCGCCTCGAAGCGGCCGAGGAAGTGGACGCTGACTGCTCTCGTCGTCGGTCTTTCTGCCATCGTCGCCGGGTCGTTGACCGTTGCGGTCGTCCCCGGCGTGGCGCCTGTTGGTGCCGCCGCGCCACTGGAGATCAGTGCGTGGGCACCGTATTTCTCCGCCAATGCGGCCTCCTCACTCGCCGCTCACGGCGCGGCATTGAGCGAGATCACACCGTTCATGTTCACGGTCAAATCGGCGACGGACATCAGTTACAACGCCAACATCTCGACGGTGCGCGGTGACGCCCTTCTCCAGTCGTACAAGTCTGCCGCAGCGCAAAACGGCAGCAAGCCCCTGATCGCGACGGTGGTCGACGCGACCGGGTCGCAGACCATGGCCCAGATCCTCGCCGATCCCGTACAGCGGTCCGCGCACGAGGCGGCGCTCGTCACCTTCGCCGGCGGCTTTTCCGGAATCGATCTCGACTACGAGTCGTTCGCCTTCAACGACGGCCGAAGCACCTGGCCCACCACGAACGGGGTCGCCGGCACCTACGACAACTGGGGCACGTTCCTGACCGAACTGTCGGCGACATTGCATGCCAACGGCAAAATGCTGGAAGTCAGCGTCCCGCCGATCTACGACAGCGCGCAGACCATCAGCAGCGGTTATTGGGTCTACAACTATCCGGTCATGGCGCAGACGGTGGACCGGATCAAGGTGATGATGTATTCGTACAACGTCTCCCAACCCGGACCGAACGCGCCCTATGCATGGGTATCCAAGACGATGTCCTTGATCAAGACGGTGGTCCCGCCGAGCAAGCTCCAACTTGGCGTGCCTGCTTACGGCACCGATTGGGTGACCAAGGTCGACGGTTCGTGTCCGCAGCAGGCCCTCCTCGCCGGCGTGACCTCGAAACGTTCTGTGACCACGGCCAACGCTGCTCAGGCGGCAGCTAACAAGGGCCAGGTTCCGTCGCGCGACATGGTCGCGCGAGAGAACACCTACAGCTACATCGAGTCGTACAGCGGAGTCGACGACAACAACATCGCCGTGGTCTGCAACCTGTACCGGACGGTCTGGTACGACGACGAGCAGTCGGTCTACGAACGTGTCCAACTCGCCCAGTCGCTCGGTCTCGCGGGCGTCGCGATCTGGGCCCTCGGCTACGAGAGTGCGTCGGTGTGGGATGCGATCAACGCTGTACAGAGCGGACAGGCATACACGGCCCCGGCGCCGATCGCGCCGAGCCTGAAGCCGCCCGCCGTTCTGAGGCCACGGACACCGATCGACTCGTCGGGTCCGTTGCCTGCTCGCTACCTCGACACGCGCGCCGGATACAAGACCGCCGACGGGTTGTTCGCCGGTCAGGGTAGACAACCATCGGATTCGGTTCTCGAGGTCCAGATCGCCGGTCGCGGCCCCGTGCCGGGAGGTGCGTCCGCAGTCACCTTGAATGTGACAGTCCTCGGCCAAGGGACCGGCTACGTCACTGTCTACCCATGCGGTGCACGGCCGGGGACGTCGAGCCTCAACGTCAAGGCGGGTCAGACGATCTCCAACTCGGTGATCACCAAATTGAGCGCTTCCGGCATGATCTGCGTCTACACCCAGGTCGCCGCCGACGTGTTGATCGACGTGTTCAACGTGTTGCCCGCTGGCGCAGTCGCAGCACTCGACAATCCGGCCCGGCTGCTCGACACCCGTGTCGGTCAGCCGACCATCGACGGTCGGGCATCCGGGGCCGGAATGCTGCTTGTCAACGGAGTGGTCGAGGTTCCCGTCGCCGGCCGCGGGGGTCTCAGTGCCACGGCGACGTCTGCCGTGCTGAACGTGACGGCGGTCGACGCCGTCGGCAACGGATTCCTCACTGTCTGGTCGTGTGACGGTCCTCGGCCGACCACCTCGAACGTCAATTTTGCAAAGACTGCAGCCATCCCGAACGCCGTCGTCACGCCACTGAGCGCGCACGGTACGGTGTGCGTCTATTCGTCGAATGCGACGAACGTGATCGTCGACGTGTTCGGTCAGCTCAGCCCCCAGACGTTCCAGCCGCTCGGCCAGGCGGCTCGCCTGCTCGATACTCGAACGGGCTTCAGCACGAGTGACGCCCGATTCAACGGCATCGGCAAGAGCGACCTCAACCAGATCACCGAGATTCCGGTCGGTGGTCGTGCTGGACTCGACCCCGTTCCGCAGGTGACGATCCTCAACGTCACCGTCGTGGATCCGGAGACCGCCGGGTACATCACCGTGTACGCCTGTGGAACCGCTCGGCCGCCGGTCTCGAACGTCAACTTCGCCGCCGGTCAGGCGCTACCCAATCTCGTTGTCACGAACTTGTCTGCAACGGGCACCGTGTGCATCTACACGTCGACCAAGTCCAACGTTCTGATCGACGTGTTCGGCTCGCTCGCCCAGTAGCCAGACCGGGCTGGACTGCCTGGACTGCCTGGACTGCCTGGATCTGGCCTGGATCCGGCCTGGACCCGGCCTGGACCGGGCAAGCGGACTAGGCCGAGCAACCTCTGACCGACGGTCAAATGAGCGGCCAGGGGTATCGCCGGCCCGTCTCGTCGATCGGAAAGACGCCCTGCTGCAGCAACCATTCAGCCCGCTCCTGGATCGCAGCGACCTCTTCGTCGGACAGCAGCGCGGCGATGCGCAGTGGTACTCCGTCCATCAACCTCCGCAGCGGATCGATCGAGGCGTTCGGAATTGGTTCGCCACCGAATTCCCAGATCACGGTGCGTAGCTTGAACTCGGCAGCGAAGCAGAGCCCGTGGTCGATTCCCCAGATGCCGTCGTCGCGCGAGAGCAGGCAATGCCCGCTCTTGCGGTCGGTGTTGTTGGCGACGATGTCTAACACGGCCATCAGGCGCAGTCGGTCGTGGAGATCCTCACGGCTTTCGTAGATCGTGAAGTAGTGCTGCTGGTGGTCGGCATCGACGAACCACTGCATCGAACCATCGCCGAGCGGACCGTCACGGACGATCGTCGGAGGCACGACTCCGAACCCCATTGCTTCGCTGAGCAGGAATGCCGCGACTTCGCGTCGATACAGGCCGGGCTCGAAGTCCCACAGTGGCCGCTCGCCACGCAGCGGCTTGTAGATCGCCTGCCCGGCCCGTTCACCATCAACGATATTGACGAGGAACGTCGCGTTGCTGCTCCACGGCATCCGGCCCTCGATGTCGATGGCTCCGACCCGCAGCAGATCGAGGCGTTCCTCGCGAACCTGCGCTAGTTCATCTTCGGGCACGGGTGACCGTCGGGATCGAGGGGATGTCCACAGAACATGCACGCGGGGCGACCAGAGGCAACGACGTCCTCGGTGTGCTCGCAGAACGCCAGCGCCTGCCCCCGCTGCAGCAGCAGTCGGACATGGCCCCGATCCTCGAGGGCATCGGCGTCGGGTTCACCGTTCTCGTCGACGACGACGACCTCTTCGAGCTGGATCAGCAATCGGTCGGTGTCACGGTCGTAGCCGAGCCCGATTGCACCGAGCACGAACGCTGGTTCGACCGGTTCGTGGATCTCGAATGTGGTCGGTAGCGGCTTGGTGTTCGGCGACGGGAGATCGTTCATCACCTTGCGCAGATACTCGGCAATGGCCGACGCCTGCTGCTTCTCGCACTTGACGGTGATGCGGATCTCACCTTGGCGAACCTGCAGATAGAAGACTCGTTCGCCGGGTCGGCCGAGCGCAGCGACTGTGAATGCATCGACGTCGTCGAGCTGGTAGAAAACGCCCATCAGGACGGCTGCAGATCGCTGAGCGGGCCGCCCGTCGAGTTGACGGTGAGCACGACGGGTCCGCCGGCGGAGTACGCGATCGCGCTGATCGAGCACGTCGAGATGACGATCCGCTGGAACAGGTCGATGTGGGTACCCATTGCATGGGCGACGGCGGCTTTGATCGGGTCGGCGTGGGAAACACACACGACGGTGCCACCGGGATGCGCGATGCGAATACGGTCGAGCGCTGTGACGATGCGGGTCTGCATCTCGGTGAAGCTCTCGCCGTTCGGGAAACGGAACGTGGACGGCGACCGCTGCACGGTCGTCCATTCCGGCAACTTCATCAGGTTCTTCAGTTCGGCGCCGGTCCAGTCGCCGAAGTCGCACTCCAGCAGGCCCTTGTCGATCAACACCCTCTGGCCGAGGACCTTGCCGATCGGGGCAGCCGTCTCACGGGCTCGTTCCAGCGGGGACGCGTAAACGGCATCGACCTTTTTCAGCACGGCGATGCGGTCAGCTGCGGCCTGGGCCTGGGCCTGCCCGTTCTCAGCCAAGTGCAGCCCGGGGGCGCGGCCGGGGAGCAACTTGCCCGTCGTCGGCGTCTGGCCGTGACGGACGAGCAGGATCGTCGTGGAATGAGGACCGGGCACGCTCTTCTTGGCCATGATCGGGCCAATGTAACTGGGGATCGCCAGAATGAGCGCCTACTGTCGTTGCGGTGAAGCCCCGGCCGACACCGACCCAGCAGGCCGTCGCAATGCTGCGCGACGAGATCATTTCGTGCCAACGCTGCCCCCGTCTGGTGGCGTGGCGCGAGCTCATTGCGATCGAGAAACGGGCGTCGTACCGCGACGACACCTACTGGGGTCGCCCGATCTCGGGCTTCGGCGATCCAGGCGCGGCGATCATCGTGCTCGGCCTGGCTCCCGCAGCGCACGGCGCCAATCGGACCGGTCGGGTGTTCACGGGCGACCGCAGCGGGGACTGG
>JAYTOM010000388.1:0-2372 GCA_043747765.1 Actinomycetota bacterium | reverse complement strand
GTACCGCTCGCGCGCGTGCTGCGCGGCACGCTGGCGCTCGGTGACGTATGCGTCCCAACCTCCCGAGTACATCGAGATCTGATGGGTGAACTCGTCCATCTCCGCCACATGGGTGACCACCCGGCGCAGGAACTCGCGATCGTGACTGACGACGATGACACCGGCCTGCAGTGAGCCGACCCACGCTTCGAGACGGGCGAGGCCGTCGAGGTCGAGATCGTTGGTCGGTTCGTCGAGCAGGAAAACATCGAAGCGTGACAACAGCATCGATGCGAGGCTGCATCGTGCGGCCTCTCCGCCGGACAGGGTGGACATCGCCTGCCCATGGAGCCGGGTGGCGATGCCGAGTTCAGCGGTGACCTCGCCGATTCGGGACTCGAAGTCGGCCGCGCCGATGGCCAGCCAGCGCTCGAGCGCATCGGAGTAGCGGTCGTCGGCACCCACCTCGCCGGCGGCCAGAGCGGCGGTCGCGGCATCCAGTTCGGTCGACGCTGCCGTCACGCCGGTCCGCCTGCCGAGGAAGTCGAGCACGGTTTCCGACGTCCGTTCCGGCTCCTGGGGAAGCGAGCCGACGATGGCCCGTGGCGGAGCGGTGGTGACCGTTCCCTCATCCGGCCGGACAGCGCCGGTGAGCACTCGCAGCAACGTCGATTTTCCGACGCCGTTCGGGCCGACGAGCCCGATCCGCCAACCCGGCGAGAGCGAGAGGTCGACCTTGTCGAGGATGACGGCCTTGCCGATCGACAGCGAGACAGAGCGGGCGTGGAGAGATGCGTGTGCAGACATGGTGAACGAGGCGAACCTTCCGCGGAGATGGTAGGGACAGACGATCGCTCACAGACGCATCCGCTCAGGATGGCAGACCCGGACCGCACTCGCACATCGATTTGAGAATGCCGACCGCCACGCTGGAATGTCGGGGGGTCGCGTGCGGTTCAGCACCGCATGGCCTACAACGAAGCAGAATCAGAGTGGTGGAAGACGTTCGTCGACGGCCTCCCCGCACACACCGCGAAACTGGCCATCGTCCGCGCCGACGGCAGCCCGCTCGTCGCTCCGGTGTGGATCGATCGCGACGGCGACACCATCGTCTTCATGACATCGGCAGACACGATCAAAGGCAAGTCGATCCTGCGTGACGGCAGGGTCAGCCTGTGCCTCGACAACGAGACGCCCCCGTTCGACTTCGTGACCATCAGCGGCACGACCACCACCTCCACCGATCCGGACGAGTTGCTGAGGTGGAGCACGCGCATCGCTGGCCGCTACATGGGTGCCGAGAACGCCGATGCATTCGGGAAACGCAATGCCGTGCCACCGGAAATGGTGGTGCGGGTGACGCCCACCAACATCGTTGCCAAGAACAACGTCGCCGATTGACCGGCTGCCGACAGCGCGATCAGGGGCGTGCGTCAGGCGGTTGCCGAGAGCAAGTTGTGGCGGAACATCACCGACAGGCGCGGGCCTTCGGCACGGGCCGTCTTCGGCACGCAGTGCTCCCAGCGGTGTTGACACGCGCCGCCCATCACCAGCAGATCACCGTGGCCGGCCCGGAACGCGGTCGATCTGCCACCGCCACGGGGGCGCAACATGAACTGGCGAGCCGAGCCGAGGCTGACGATCACGACCACCGGGTCCTCGTCGCGGAACCGTTCCCGGTCGCCGTGCCACGCCACCGAGTCGTGACCGTCGCGATAGAGGTTGAAACCAATCGTGTCGAACGGACGTCGGTAACGCTGCGTCATCGCGGTGCGCACGTCGGTCAGCAGCGCAGGCGGAGTGATGGCTGGATCGCTGCCATCCCACCAGCACGTCAGGCGCGGCTCGGGCAGACGACGCTCGTACATCGTGACCTCGCGTTGTCTCCACGGCAGCGAATCGGCGAGTTCGGCAAAGAGCGCATCAGCACCACCGAGCCAGTTCGGGGCGTAGTCGATCCAACACGAGTCGTCGAGCCAGCGGCGTTCGACACCACCGAACGTGGCATCGAACGCCGGGTCATCGCCGCCGAAGAGGCAGCCCTGCCAACTGCGTTGCGTGTCCTGCAACATCGCCACAGTCTGTCGAACCGAACGCACGTTCGCAACATCGGTCCGTAAGATCCGACCCATGCACATCCACGCACTCGACCACATCGTGCTCACAGTTGCCGACGTCGAATGCTCGCTGAGCTGGTACATCGACCTCGTCGGGATGACTCCGGTGCGAGTCGACGACTGGCGCAACGGACAGTCACCCTTTCCGTCGGTACGGATCAACGAGTCGACGATCATCGACCTGGTCGCCGGTACACCGAGCGGCGTGAACATGGATCACCTCTGCGTGGTCGTCGACCGAACGGACATCGACCAGATCGCCGCCGACGACCGCTT
>JAYTOM010000387.1:0-5714 GCA_043747765.1 Actinomycetota bacterium | reverse complement strand
TACGTCGCAACCGATGTGGGTTGCGCGTCGGGTACATCGGCGTCGTCATTGGACGCGTTCTTCCGCGATCGCGTCGGACCGGCGATCGGGCTCGACTATCAGCACGTGTATCCGCTCGGTCGCAAACGCTACCTGTGGATCTTCCAGGACACGTTCATCGACTACAGCGGAACAGCGACAAACCTTGCGCAGACCGTGTTCGCGCACAACACGGCGATGATCCAGGACGGCACGTGTTTCACGCTGTACCACCGTGGAACGATCTTCAAGCCGTCGGCGTTCGAGCCGGGAGACGGGGGAGACCCGGTTGCGAAGTGGTTCTGGCCAATGGGTGGTCAGACCTTCGATGGCAAGCTGTACATGTTCTGGGCGGAGATGCAGCGCGACGGCTACGACCCGTCAGGCGCGGACGGTCTTGGTTGGCATCCGACTGAGACATGGCTCGGCGTGTACGACGCGAAATCGTTGAATCGTCTCGACTTCTCGCCCGCTCCGAACAGCGGCACCTATCCGATCTACGGGTACGCGGTCGACAGCGATGCCTCGTACACGTATCTGTTCGGGAACACGTTCGAACAGAACCTGCAGCGCGAAGGCGGCTACGACCAAGGCCCGCATTCGGCGACGAAGATGTTTCTCGCCAGGGTTCCGCTCGGCAATGTAGGAGCGACGCCCGAGTACTACTCGAACGACACGTGGACCGCCGACTCGACTCAGGCGACGCCGATCTCCGAGCGGTACTGGGCCGAGAATCCGATCGAGCCGCGCTACCTCGGTGGGCATTGGGTCGCCGCCACCAAGGTCGACGGCTATTGGGGCGACGAGTTGTCGATCGATGTCGCCATCGACCCGTGGGGACCATGGACAACGGTGGAGCGGCACGGGTTGTCACCTCGCGGTGGTGACCCGTTGAAGAACACTTATCACGCGTATCTGATGCCATGGCTGTCTGGCGGTTCACTGGTCGTCAGCGTCTCGAACAACGCGAAGAACATGCTGCGAGATGCGTGGCCTTCTCCCGAGCGCTACCGCCCGATGTTTTTCGGTGCAGCGCTCGTCACCCCCCCGCCCTCCAACAACACAACGACGACCTCGGTCGACGAGACCCCGACGACGGTGATCGGGACGACAGCGACGAACCCGTCGACGCCCGGCACAAATGCGTCGGCGACGACAAGTACGACCGCTATCCCGACGACCACGCCGTCGACGACCACGCCGTCGACGACACCTGTGACGCCTCCACCGCAGACCACACCGCCCGAGACTACACCGACCGGGACGGTTCCGCCGGATACCGCACCGCCCGCGACCGTACCCGCCGAGACAACACCGCCCGCGACGACCCTGGCGCCGGTCCCGACGACGCACGTCACAATGCCGGACACAACGAATTCAGATTCAGCGACCACCACGGCGACCACGTTGTCCGATCCCTCGAGTACCTCGAGTTCGACCCTGGTCCACTGAGACGGCGCCCGTAAGCTCGGCCCGATGGGTACGAACACCTCGGCGCAGACGTCGCACATCGGACTGTGTGTCACCGACCTCCAACGATCACTCCGCTTCTACTGCGAGGGGCTCGGGTTCGAGAAGGTGTTGACCTATGACCTCGACGACACGATGCTGCCCGGGCTCGGCAGCGGTCTCGAGGTCTCCTCACCAGTTTCGGTGACGTCGCAGTTCATCGAGCTCGGGGGTCTGAAGATCGAGTTGCCCGGCTACACCTCGCCGACGCCGACGGGCAGTCCGTCGTCCAGTCGCGGAACGGTCGGCCTGACCCACATGTCGTTCTACGTCGACGACGTCGATGCCGCCGCCGCCGCTCGTCTTGTCGAGTGCGGTGGCACGATCATCGAATCGACCCGTGTCTCGCTCGGGATCGAGATCGTGTTCCTCTCCGATCCGGACGGAGCACGGGTCGAACTGATGTCACCCAAGCCGCGCTGACTGATGGCCGACCCGCATCTGCGACGGCCGGCGCCGACGCCGCGAGCGCATCTCGCGTCCGTCCCGGTCTACGTGCCCGGGAGAAGCGCCGAGGCGGCGATGGCCGAGCACGGCATCACGCGGGCGGTGAAGCTGGCGTCGAACGAGGTGCCGTTCGGGCCGTTGCCGGGCATCGCCGAAGCAGTCGCAGCTGCGATGAACGACACGTCTCGATACGCCGATCACGATTCCGACGAGCTGGCTGACGCGTATGCGCGAACGCTCGGTCTGACGCGTGATCACGTGGCGGTCGGTCCTGGATCTGTCGGTCTGTTGCAGCAGTTGACGTTGGCCTACGCCGGTCCCGACGACGAAGTATTGTACCCTTGGCCCAGTTTCATTGCATATCCGCAGTTTTCCGGCGTCGTGGCCGCGACTCGGGTCGTCGTTCCGGTGCGGCGCTTCTCGATCGACGTCGAGGCGATCCTCGACGCCATCACGAGCCATACCCGGGTGATCTTCATCGCCAATCCGAACAATCCGATTTCGGGCGCTTTGCGTAGGGCGGATCTCGAGCGGTTGATGAACGGCGTACCGGCCGATTGCCTGATGGTTCTGGACGAGGCTTATCACGAGTTCGTGACCGGTGCCGACGTGCCCGATGCACTCGATCATCTCGAGAAGTTTCCGAACCTGGTCGTCCTGCGGACCTTCTCGAAAGCGTACGGAATGGCTGGAATGCGAGTCGGCTTCCTGATCGGGGATCCTGTCGTCGTCCGCGCTGTCTACGCGACGATGATCCCTTTCGCCGTCAACGGTCCGGCTCAAGCCGCAGCGATGGTCGCGATGGGGCACGACAACGAGGTCCGCCGGCGTTGCGCGATCATCGTCGCCGAACGTCAGCGAGTTGCCCAGTTGCTGCGCCGCAGCGGGCTCGGTCTGCCCGAGTCACAGGGCAACTTCTGGTGGCTCCCGGCGGGCTCGCGCTCCACTGAACTGGCAGTGGCGATGGAACAGCGCGGCGTCGTGGTGCGCCCGTTCCCGACCGGAATCCGGGTCACGGTCGGGTTGCCGGACGAGAACGCAGCTTTTCTCGGTGCGCTTGCCGCAGTCCGCCTGGCAGACAGTTCGGTCACCGACGAGTGGGGCGCGCCGACCGGCGCGAGAGCGATCCGCACGGCAGGCCTTCTCGACGGACTGGCGTCTGCCATGCAGCGAGTGCGTTCGGCGCCGGCCGAGGCAGACATCAAAGGTCTCCACAATCAACTGGCAGTGCGCCTCGCTGGCCTGCTGGCACTGCTCGACGGTGTCGACACCATCGAGCCACTCGCTGCGCTCGGCCTCGATGGTGTCGAACGACTCGCTGACCGGCTTGGGGCACTGATCGCCGAACTAGGCGACGACGACTGGACAACAGTCGACGAAAGGTCCAGCGAACTGCTTGCGCCCTTCGACTGACCAGTGAGGCGTTGGTCGACTTCCTCGGCAGCGGGTCCACTCGCCTAGGTTTGCGATGTTCAGACGACAAGGGGTTCGCCAGGTGGATATCAAGACAGGGTCGAGAGTGCGAAGCGCAGTGTGCAGCACGGAAGTCATCGTGGTGCGGGCCGCGGGCGGTGAAGTCGACCTTCGCTGTGGTGGCCAGCCGATGATCCCGCTGACCGAAGCGCGTGATCCGAATGTCGCGCCAGACGCCCAGTTCTCCGTCGGCAGTGCGATGGGTAAGCGGTATGCCGAAGAGGACCTCGGACTCGAGTTGCTGGTCACCAAGCCGGGCGCCGGCAGCCTCAGTATCGGCACGACTCCGATGAATCTGAAAGACGCCAAGCCGCTGCCGTCATCCGACTGAGATCTCGTCGATCAATCCCCATTCGAGCGCAGTCTGCGCCGTGATGGGATGACCGGTGAGAGCCAGTTGCGCACATCGCTGACGCCCGACGCGACGGGTGATGCCGACGGTCCCGCCGGATCCTGGGATCAGTCCGAGCGGCACCTCGGGCAGTGCGATCGATGAACCCGGATGCGCGCTGACGCGACGCGCGAACGCTGGCAACTCGATCCCGGCTCCCATACATGCGCCGTGCAGAAACACATGGACCTCGGGCGCGATTCGGTTGATCAGACGCGCCGGTGACCGGGTCAGTCGGGCCGTGTGCGCGCCCGCTGGGTCGACGAACGAGCCGAACTCCGCGAGGTCTCCGCCACTGCAGAACGACGGTCCGTTCCCACTGATCTCGACGTGGGTGATCGTGTCGTCGATGACCGCGAGGGCGAGCACCTCGCTCAGTCCGTCGCGCATCGAACGACTGAAGGCGTTGTGTCGGTCAGGCCGGTTGAGGACGATCGACAGCGTCGCATCGTTCCGTGTCGACAACACCGCAGGCTCGTTGTCGACGGGTGCCGGAGCACGAGTGGTGCCGGCCTTCCATCTGGCGAACTCCGCTCCACTCTGGAGCATCGAGTACACGGCGGATTCGGCGGCGAGAGCATGGTCAACGGGCAGAGCCGCGCTGCCGCGGAGCAACACGACGAGTGACGTCGCCGCGACGGGGTTCGACTCGATCACTGTGGTGATCTGGTGCAGCGATGGGTCGCTCTCGACAAGCACGACATCGAACACCCGTAGCAGGCCGACGACGCCGTCCGAGGCCGTGATGCCGATGATCACGAGAGGGATCGAACCCGCATCGAGATCGTTGACGGGATGGTCACGCTCGGCCCGCACGACCACCGCCGAGAGACCATCGGCGAGCAGATCGTCGAGGTACGGCGACAGCAACATTTCCTGAAGCGCTGCGGAAGTCATCGTTGCGGTATTGATTTGCCCACCCTATGCAGATGCGGCCGATGCCCTCACGGGCGCGGCATAGGATCTCGGCTCGACATGGATTCAGCAGGCGAGCCAGATTGGTCGGCGGTGTGGGCCCAGTCCGGCGCGGCATCGTTGTCCGGTCGATCGGGCGGCCCTGCGTTGGATGTGCCACACGCCCTTGTTCGGTTGGCGACGGAGTCGGCGGCGGCCATCGCGGAATCGAGCGGCGCGCTCGGGCGGCGGATCGAGATCAACGGACCGGCGTTGCTCGGCGAGCGTGCAGCGCTGATGGGTCTGGGTCGCGCCGGCGCGACCAGTTGTGGCGGGGCGACCCGTGTGATGCCGACGGCCGACGACTGGATCGTCGTGTGCCTCGCCCGAAACAGCGACATCGACAGTGTCCCGGCCTGGCTGGGGGCGACGGTCGGAACCAACGACGAGTTGTGGCCGTCGGTGCTGTCGCTCGTCGCTCGGCGGTTGACGCACGACCTCGTCGAGCGAGGAGTTCTGTTGGGGATGCCCGTTGCGCGCTTGGGCGAGGTCGAGCGACCTGGTTCGTTGGTCCGCGCCAGCCCGCTCGGGACGTCGCCGAATACCAACTCGCGCGTGACGCTGGCCGATGCGGTTGTCGTCGATCTCTCTGCGCTGTGGGCAGGACCGTTGTGCGCACATCTGCTTGGCCTCGCCGGAGCGCGCGTGATCAAGGTCGAAAGCGTCGACCGACCGGACGGGGCGCGGTTCGGGAACGGGGAGTTCTTCGACCTGCTGCACGGCGGACACGAGAGTGTGTGCGTCGACTTCCGCGACAACCGCGACATCGACGCTCTGCGTTCACTTCTGCAGTGCGCCGATGTTGTCATCGAGTCGTCTCGACCGAGAGCGCTCGAACAGTTGGGCATTGTTCCTTCGGACATGTCCCACCTCAGCGTGTGGTTGTCCATCACCGGCTACGGACGTGATCGAGCCTCGGCGC
>JAYTOM010000386.1:0-4917 GCA_043747765.1 Actinomycetota bacterium | reverse complement strand
CAGTCTGGCCGCGAAACCGTCGCGCTCCTCGCGGGACGCGCCATGGTGGACCAGCACGTCGAGGCCGGGCACGAAGCGCGCTGCTTCGCGAGCCCAGTTCCCGACAACCGCCGGTGGTGCGACAACCAACGTCGGGCCATCGCCAGGCGTGCGCGCGATGTGGGCCAGCACTGTCGGCGTCTTGCCGAGACCCATGTCGAGGGCGAGACAGCCACCGAGCTCGGCAGCGTCGAGAAAGCCGAGCCAGGCCAAGGCCTGGGCCTGATAGCTGCGCAATTCACCGTTGAAGCCCGGCGGCTGGGTGACTGGTTCGGTGGAGACGTCCTTGGCGCGCTGGAAGAGGTCGGTCGCCCAACCGCTGCCCTCGATCGTGATGCCACCGGCCAACGGCGAACCCTCGAGCCCGATGCCGTGCCGGAGGATCTCCGCGCCGGTCAGTTGCTTCGTGCTGGCTCGCTCGGCGAGCGCTGCGGCGGCCTCTTTGAGGTCGACGCGGTCGAGCTCGACCCACTTGCCATGCGAACGAACGAGTGGGCGGGCCTCGGTGGCCAGACGCGAGATTTCGGCGGCGGTCAGTTCGACGTCATCGAAGAGCACCGACCAGCTGACGTTGGCCAGTTGATGCGCACCGACGACGGAGTTGCCGCCGATCTCGGCGAAAAGGCGCAGAGACGGCGTGGGCTTGCGACGTGACAAGGCCGGGACGCGGACCTCGAACCCGGCCGCAGTCAACTGCGCACCGGTGATGGTCATCAGTTCCCATGCCTCTGACTGGCTGAGCACCACTTCGCCACGACGCAATTGCCCGGCCCGACGCAGTACCGGAAAGGCGCGCTCGAGGCGAGCCAACTCATCGGCCAACGGCTTCGTGTCGCGGCTGTCGCCGAGCGCGACCTCGATCGCCATCGGCTGGCCCTTGGCCCCTGGCCCGAGGACCGACAAGTGCCAGGCGTTGCCGGAGTCCGGCGGGTCGAGTTGCAGAATCAGCTGCGGACGCGAGAACGAGGTGACCGATCCGGACCATCCACCGAGGCGCCGGGCGAGATCACTCGCCGGCACGGTCGGAGCGATGAACGACGAACCATCGAGCCGCGTCGTGAATGCCTCGGCGAGTTGCACCGCGTTGTTGATCGACGGCGGCGGTGCCGGCAACTCGAGGCGACCCGCTGCTTCACTGACGACTGCCTCGACGACTGCGCCGAGTACGGAAAGCGTGGTTGCCCGTGCGTCGGCCGTCGACATCATCGCCACAGGTCCTGGCATCGAGATGGTCAGCGGCTTCAGCCGTGCATCGTCGACGAGGGCCGGGACCCATCGCACGGTTGCATCGACGACGCGACCCTGGGCCCGCTTGTCGAATCGCAGGGACGGAACGACAGCGCCTTGGGCCACCAGGCGAACGCCTTCGAGCGCGACCCGTCCGAGCCACACGACACTCTGCCCGACGCCCGTTCGGCCGAGCCCGCCGGCAACGGCGATCAACCAACCCAGTGCTTCTTTGACCGGAATCGCCAGCGATTCGGCCCGCACACCGGAGGGCAGCAGCACGCTCGGATGAACGGTCCAGCCGAGGCGAGGGCCGCCGATGGCTTCCAGCCGATCAGCCAGTTCGGCATTCGCAGCTGCAGCGGTTCCGGGGCCAGCGGCCCAGACGACGACGTTGCCGTCGTGCCAGGAACACTGCAGGCGAACTTCGCCGATGACCTCGGCCACTTGTTCCACATCGACAGCACCCGGCACGGGCACCAGCGAGTTGTGGATCGCTATCAGCTTGGCGAGTTCTTCCTCGAAATCGGCGACGACCTGATCGCGTTCGTCCACTGGCAACCCGCGTACGGACGCGAGGTTGTCATCGGTGTCGTCGATCAGTCGCTGCAGCATTCGCAGCGACGCGTCAGGTTCGGATTGGAACAGAGCGAGTTGCTCACCGGTGGCTCGCCCTTCGGCGACAGCCCACGTAGCCGACTCGAGCTCCCGAGTCATTTCACGCATGATGTCCCCTCAACCTATCTCCGTCGGGCGCTGACAACGACGCATTGCCCCCGAACTACCCCAGGTGAACATCGTGTTCGCGTGGCGGTTCACTCGTGCGCTGTCGATGCCGTTGGGACCATCCGAGCATCGCGACGTATCTCAGCTGCGAGAACCTGGTTTCTGAGTCTGAGGGCATGGACCTCCATGGGGATCGGTATTGGGGAATCGAGGTCGAACGGCTCGACCCGTGCAACTCGCTTACTGCCGATACCTGCATCAGCGTCGGCGATCCGTTCCTGCCGACCGAGTTGGGCATCGACAAGGCAACAACGATCAGCATGAAGATTCGGCTCGATGGCTCGGTCGGCATCGGCTTCATCGGGTTCGAGTGCGGCCCGGTCGACGCGTACGGCAACGGCGCCGATCTGGCTGCACTTTTCAGCGCGTTCGACGGTGCGTACATGTCGGTCATTGCCGCCCAACTCGCGGCCGGTCTGGACCCGAGTGCAGTCGCCGCTGTGATCGTCGCCAGCCCGACCGGGGGCTTCAGCGGAGCGGCACTGACGTGCCCGGCCAACGGTGACTCAGGCCTCGTCTTCCGGTCAGGCGATGCACCACCGATCCTGATGCAGACCATCACCGCCTCCACCTATGACCAAGCAACGGGCACCAGTACGAACGCGCCGCTGACCCCGGTCACTGCCACCCGCCTCAATACGGTCGAGGTGGTCGGCGGCAAGATGACCCTGTTGTTCTACGCCGGCTTCTTCTCCTGATCAGCAGCGCACAGTCACCGTCGGTGATCGACGCCATTCTTCAAGATGACGGCGCGTTGTTCCGATAGCACTTCGTGCATTCGGAGACCTACGGAGGTGGACCGTCGTGACAGCTGAGGGAGTTGCTGGCGGTTCCGCGTCCGAGATGGCCAGGCGCAAACGGGCCAAAGCGGAGAAGTTGTTGCAGTCCGCCGACGCCTGGGACAACGGCGCCGAGGGTGAGCGCGCCGTCAGCGAGATCTTGACGTGGCTGGCAGTCGACTTCCATGTCCTCGACGACGTCGACATCCCGGGATCGAAGGCCAACGGCGATCACCTCGTGATCGGCCCGACGGGCGTGTTCCTGGTCGACGCGAAGAAGTGGGCCAGAACGTTGAAGGCCGGCAAGGGAACATTGTGGAACGGGAAGTTCTCGATCGATCGCAAGCTCACGACGCTGACGTTCGAAGCCGAACGACTCGCGCTTGCGCTCGGCCGACGAGTCATTCCGGTGATGTGCTTCATCGACACCGGCCTCCCCCAGCCCGTGCAGCTGTGCGGCAATGTCATCGTCTGCGCCGGTCGATCCGTGCTGGAGGTGATCACCACGCCCTCGTCGACCCTGGACTCAGCGACCATTGCCGCCACCGTCGGGGCGGCCCGACGATTCGTACGCGGCAACTCTCTCGCGGCACCGGTGACCGAAGCGGCGGTGTTCGCCGCGCCTGCGTTGTTCGCAACACCTGGGGTTTCGACCTCGCCTCTCGACACGGTGACGCAACCGGCGATGACTATCCGTCGACCCCTCGACGTTCGACCCGGCCGGCGACGGAAGGCGTTCACGCGGATGACCGTTCGTCCGCTCCTGCTCCGGGGACTGGTGGTCGTCGCTCTGGCTGCGGCGACGGTGGCGGCATTGCCGTTCGTGGCCAAACAGTTCGGTCACGACGACAAGCGCGCGGCAGCAACACCTGGACCATCGACAGCGTCGACAACCATCTCGTCGATGCCTGCCACTGGGGCAGGGCCGTTGACGGATCCATCGGCGGGCCAGGTGACGACCGATGTCGTTCAGTTCGCTCCGCCGGGAATTACGTTCTCGTGCCCAACCCCGGGTGCAGGTTGGACGGCGACACCGATCGCGACCGAGTTCCGCGCCGATCCCGACGGCTACAACATGTGGTACGAGGACATGAGTGCCAGCTGGGTTTCGTGGGGAGTGTTCAAGAGCGGCATCAGCGCGCCGGCCGCCCTCGGTGGGTTGGCTCCAGGTCAGACGCTGCACACTCGGATCAACCGCGGACTGAGCCTCGACCCGACCTTGGCGACGGACGGCACCGAATTCACGACACCGACGACGCCCTGCTGACGCGCATCAGGTCAGTGCAGCCGTTCAGCTGCGCGCCTGGATCGCTGGCACGATTCGCGCCCTCGGTGTGGGTTCGAGCGATTGAGCGACTCACCCTCGCCCCGAGGGCGCGGTTGGTGCGAGTACGGTCGGCATGTGCGTACGCACCGCCGGCGGACGTCAGAGGAGATCGCGATATGGCTTCGAAGCTGATCCGCGCTTTGATGGCCGGGGCACTCTGTGTGTCCGGCATCGTCTTCCTCTCCGCCTCACCGGCAATCGCTGCAGCGGGGTCGATCACCGGCACGATCACGCGAGGCGGTGGCGGCGCGTTCGCCGGTGGCCGAGCCTTCGCGACCTTGCTGGACGGCAGCATCAGCGTCCAGGCAACGGCTGACGGCGCCGGGGTGTACGCAGTTTCGGTCGACCCCGGCGTCTACTGCGTCAGCTTCGGCGCCTTGTCCTACGACGTGACGACCACGTCGTTCAACGGTGTGCGGCACTGTCTCGACGGCGCAACATCCGTGACGGTGACGAGCGGTGGCATGGTCACCAACATCAACGGTGTGGTGCATCTCGGAACAGCGACGGGCAAGGTGGTCAACGGTGGCGGTACGGCGGTTGTCGGCGCCGATGTCAGTATCGAGCAGGTCGGTGGTTCCGGAGCAGGACGGATGAGCACCAACGCTGCTGGCACCTACGCCATCCCCAACCTGCAGCCAGGGTCGTACTGCATCACAGCGAACGGACCGAACGGCGAACAACAGACGAGCGGACTTCCCGCCTGCCCGTACGGCGGCCGACGGGTCGATGTCGCGGCAGATGCGACGACATCGGTCG
>JAYTOM010000385.1:0-3790 GCA_043747765.1 Actinomycetota bacterium | reverse complement strand
CAACCGCAGATGGGGCATCATCGCAATCGTCCTCGCCGTCCTGATGGCATTCACACGGGTCTACGTCGGAGCCCACTACCCCGGCGACGTCGTCGCCGGGCTCGCCCTCGGCGCCGCCGGCGCCGCCGCCGGCCGACCATTGATCGTGCCCATCCTCACCCGAATCGCAACCGCCGTCGCCCGGACCCCCGCAAGGGTGCTCGTATCCGCCCCGAAGGCAATCCAGCCTCTGGCCGACTGACCCCGAGTCAGCGACAAGGAGAGTCTCAGAGTCCCCGCGACAGCCGGTTTCGTTGCTCATCGCAATCTCGGCTGTCGTGGCGGAAGGATGCGTGATTGTCAAGGGACCCTGAATTCACGTTGATCTTCGAATTTCGAGCCCGAGCAAACCAGGGGCCAGTTGCTGTTGATCTGAGTACGGGGCGACATGGCCTACGAGAACAAGACACTCGATGAGATTTCTGCAGGCCGCCCATACTGCGCCCCCAGGTCTGACGGAAGCCCGCGACGCCCTCAAGGAAAGGACCGGCTGAAGGCCCGCACGAACGACACCGCTAGGGCAGCGGGGCCGCGACGAGAAACAAACTCCGCAGGTTTCCACCCCTCGATTCGAGTGAGGCGTCGGCGACGTCGCTGTCGATTTCTGCGAGACCTCCAATGTCGGAGATGCACGATGGTTCGGACGATCAGCCTCGCCGGCTTCGGCTAGAGCTTGGGCTGGAGCTCGGCTGAAGCGTCGAAGAGGTCTCAAAAAGTTCGGGCTCACGGGGTGACCATTTGGCCGCCGGTAGCTCTTGGATGGCGCGTTGGCCTTCGACGCAGCCCGTGACCCGCGTGCTCAGCGATCGGTATGGCTGTTGTGGTGACAACACCCCGGCCGAGTCGAGATAGTCGACATCGCGCGCGGGAACGGCTGACGTGATCCAACGCTGCCTGCTGTGGTCGACCAAACCAATGCTGTCAAAGGTCAGAGGTGAGAATCCGGGTCGCGAACGGGACCGGGTCCGCTCGGTCGAAGAAGGTGACGATACCCACAGGCCCGGGAACGGTGGTTGCCCTTGCGAAAAGGCGGTGCTGACGTTCTCACTGAAGTTCGACGGGTTGTTGTTCGAAAACAGTGCGCACGCCGTTGTCAGTCGAGTGGCAGACAGCGGGAGGACATTGCCGACGCTCAGGGCACCTGCACCGAGGAGGATCGTGACTGCGAGACGGAGGCTGCGGTTAGTCGTCAAAAGCGACCCTCGTACTGGTCCGCGACCAGTACATCATGGCCGCCGGCGCGCAGTCGTTCGGAACCGTCGACAACCCCGACCGGACACCGAGCACTGAGTGGAATATGGCGATCTGCGTCATCGACTCTTCTCCGTGTTCGGTTGTTCACCTCTGAACCAACTTCTTCGTCATACCCGACAGCCAAAAACATGACACCCGCACCGACGAAGCTCTCCGACGCTCGTGTCTGCATCGGCGAAACGACCCGACCGTTGACGTCGGGCGGGCGACGGCGGTCTTTCGAGGTGGTCGAGGGTTTGCCAGACCTCCGTCACGGGGAAAGAACGAATGTGCGCCCTTTCTGGAGGTCTGGTCATGTCTGCGACAACTGCCGAAGTTTCCACATCAATTGCAGCCAGCAAGGACGGGCCCAGATGGTGAACTGGTCGGAGCGGTCAACGATGCGTTCGCGTTCCGCGCCGAAGTCCACCAGGCTTTCGGAATGGTCGGGGCACAGCTCGACATCGTTCCAGCGGACGCTTTGCTGCGCCCTCGCGCCCACGCGTTCGCTCCTGGACGTCCGGTCGCCAACATCTCAGCCGACATCGTTGCTCGACGACGTCGCCTCGACGACGACCGCCACGAACAATCCGACCAACAAGCGGAGCCATGACTGACAACAGCCACGACCACGAGGATCACACGATCGCGGCTGCAGCTGCGTTCGTCGAGATCGTCGAAGCGTTGGTCGACGACTTCGATGTCATCGATGTCCTGACCGGTCTCGCCACACGGAGCGTCGAGCTTCTGCACGCGTCCGCGGCAGGGATCTTGCTCGCTGAGCCTGCCGGCAACCTGTTCGTCGCTGCCGCGTCGAGCGAACGGATCGGCCTGCTCGAACTTTTTCAGATCCAAAACGAACAAGGCCCCTGTCTCGACTGCTACACCAGCGGCGCCATTGTGATGCACGCCATGCTGGACCAAGCGTCACCGTGGCCCGGGTTCGCCGCTGAAAGCGTCGCAGCCGGCTTCCCGTCGGTGTTCGCTGTTCCGCTGCGGTTGAAGAACACAACGTTGGGATGCCTCAACCTGTTCATGACCGAATCGGTCGTGCTCACGCGTAGCGACATTGCGCTCGCTCAAGCGTTGGCTCATGTCGCGACGATCGCCATCGTCGCGGATCACGCCAGCCGTGACGCAGCGGTTCGCGAAGGCACTCTGCAGAACGCGCTGACCAGCCGGATCGCGATCGAACAAGCAAAAGGCATGATCGCTGAACGGTTGAGCGTAGACATGGACACAGCTTTCAGTCGCCTGCGCGCCCACGCCCGGAACACCAATCGTCGCCTCAGCGACGTCGCAGCGGCCGTCGCTACTGGAAGCCTGTCCGTGGCCGAAGTGAACGGCTCAGTCCGTTCGCCCGCATCACCGTCCCGAGCAAATCATCACCCGGTCGCAGCAGAGACGACTGACCACCATCGATGACGAGTTGAATCGCGCCACCCGACAGTCCCGACTACCAGCGGGCAGAACCACTGACCGCCCGCAGCCAGAAATTTGCATGCCGGCTACCCGTTGATCGTCGTCGTGCGGGGCGAACTGTCGCTCGACGGATATCACTGTGACACCATCGGCCACGTTGTTCACGCGTCGAGTAACCGGGTCGCGGCCGGGTCGTCCGTGGAGCGGCATTGAGAATCGTCAGTCACTGCACGCCAAATTCCTCGGCCGATCACTTGCAGGGCTCGCTCGCTGATCCGGCCTGCCCGCGCCACGAACTATCCCGGGTCCGTTCTCGGGAAGGTCACCTGGCGGTGATCGCGTCGGCGATGACGTGGGCAAAGCGGTACGCGCCGGATGAGTACACGGCGCACGGCCCGGGTGGTGGTGAGCCCGGGCAGAAATGGAGGCCGTCGTCGTTGCGGACCACGTTGCTGCCGGATGGGTCGCATTTCTTCTCATTCGGCAGGCACGGCAACGACGCGGCAAACGTGCCGTCAGGGTTTTCGACTGCAGCGCCGGCATCGACAAATGAAACATCGTGCTGCTTGGCAAGATTGACGTAGGTGGCGTTCAGACCCGCGACGATGTCGTTGCCACCGACGTTGTTGCCCTGAACCGGCTGACCCACCAGCATCACCTGCGCGTGCACGGTACGAGCCTCGGTGATCAGGGCGGCAACGTCGGAGCGGTATTTGTCGATCACTGCTTGACCCTGTAGGTGTCCTCCGCCACCGTCGGACATGCACGCAGAGATCGCGTTCCCTGTGAACGAGATCACCACGGTGCTGCTCGCCGTGATCCCGAGGTCCTTGCCGAGCCAATCGCACGGCGCGCTTCCCCCAAAGAACTGGGGCGTGAAGGACTTCGTTCCGATCATTGTTGGGAGGAACTGCGCAGCTTGCTCGGCCAAGGAATCGCCGACGAGAACGACGTTGGTCGACGTTGTCCTACCGGGCGATGAGGAGCAACCCGCTGCGCCGACCGTCAGGAGGCATACGGCGGCGATGGCGGCGGTCGCCGTTGACCGCAGTCGACGCTGGCGTGCAACGGTCACGCCTGTGCGGTACCCGCAGGC
>JAYTOM010000384.1:0-17884 GCA_043747765.1 Actinomycetota bacterium | reverse complement strand
CGTTCGATTATATGGTCGAGGCCGTTCAACTGATCAGCAACGAAGCATCGAGCCTGCTGACCTGGTACCGGTTCGAGCCGTGCAGTGGATTGTGGCGGCATCGCAACGACACCTGCTCGACGTCGATGGGCCCCTCTGACCCGGACTTTGACGGCCTGGGGCAGGATGAGCTTCCCGCTGCGCACCAGGCGGGGCAGGGCCAACCACTTGCCGATGTTCATGGCGCGCGCCCGGTCGATCATCGACGAAGCCACGCACCGCCGCTCGGCACGACTGCGCCGCAGCCGACCACCGGCGAGTTCGAACAGCTGCGTTGGTTCTCCTACGCCGGGGAGGCCCGACGGCCCTTCGTCTGTGCCGTGAGCTCCTCGATCGTGCAGCCGATCGTGCTGCCGATCGTGCTGCCGAACGTGCTCCCGAGATCGGGTTCGAGCACGACGCGATCCCCGGCTTGGATTCGACCGGGCCGCAGAACCGTGGCGTAGATCCGGCTGACCGGACCACGGTCGACGTTCATCCGCTGGAAGTCGCCATCGGTGAAGAATTGCGCGTTCGATCGACACGGCTCGGCGTAGGCCTGGACGTGGGCGAGGACACCTCCGATCTGCAGCAGGACACCCGGGCGCACCACCGACCAATCCAGCCCGGAGACGGTGATGTTCTCACCGACTGAACCGGGCCTGATCGGATGGCCTTCGAAGCGAAGCATTTCGATCACTTCAGCGGAATAGATGCACAGCGCCTGCCACGGCCGGCCGTGGTGCACTCGCACCCGCTGCACATCACCGATGACTCCTCGGAATCCGACATCGACAGCATTGGTGGCCAGTTTCGGGACACCGCCCTTCGACAGATTCAGCTGAGCCACGGTTCCAGTGGACGTCGGCGGCGTCTGGCCCTCGGCACGCAGCACGTCCGATGCTGCGCGTAGCGTGATCCAAGCATCGTTCAGGGCCGTCTCGAGTTCCGGGTCCATCGCCAATCGGGCTCGCAACTCCGCGCCGAGGGCATCGGTCGTCGCGCTGACGCGACGGTCCATCATCTGCCGCCACAGGCCGTCGAGATTGCTCATCGTGCGGACCGCATCCTGTTCGGTGAAGTGGTATGGCCCGATCTCGATGACCGCAGAACTCGACATGACACGACACCGTAGGCTGTGGCACTGTGACAGATCTCGACAGTTCGGAGCTGGACAGGATGGTCGAGGCAAACGTAGACGAACCGGTCGACCTCGCCGAGATGCGGCTCACCGAATGGACGTCGTGTGGAGGTTGCGCTGCGAAGTGGGGCGCGTCGCTGCTGTCCAGCCTGGTCAGCGATTTCCCCACATCGAACGATCCGTCGCTGCTGGTCGGCCTGGCCCCTTTCGACGACGCAGCCGTCTACCGGATCAGCGACGATCTGGCGATGGTCAGCACCACCGACTTCTTCCCGCCGTTGGTCGATCATCCGAGCGACTTCGGCGCGATCGCGGCCGCCAACGCCTGCAGCGACGTGTTCGCAATGGGCGGCCGGGTGACCATTGCCGTCAACATCGCAGCGTTCCCCGAGCACTTCCCTCGCAATGCGATCATGGCCATCTTCGACGCGGCTGCGACGGTTGTGGTCGAGGCGGGTGGCTCGATCGCCGGCGGGCACACGATCCGCAATCCCGAGCCGATCTTCGGTCTCGCGGTGCAGGGACTGGTGCATCCGGACCGGATCTTTCGCAAGGAGGGGGCGATGGTCGGAGACGTGTTGATGATCTCCAAACCGCTCGGCACGGCAATCGCCTTGGCGGGCGGCACGGCCGACGACAAGGCCGCGGCCATCGCCGGAATGCGACGCTTGAACCGGGAGGCGTCCGAGGTGTTGCAGTCACACGGTTCTGCTGTGCATGCGGTCACCGACGTCACCGGATACGGGTTGTTCGGTCACGCATGGGATATGGCCGAGCGGGCCGAAGCGGTGTTCGACTTCGACCATGCTGCGCTGCCGCTCTATCCGGGCGTCGCTGCGGCTCTGGCCCGTGGAGTGCGCACGGGTGGCGATCCACGCAACCGCGAGCACGTCCAGAGCCACGTGCGCATCGTTGGTGGGCTCGGTGACGAGATCGCCGCGATTGGTTATGACCCGCAGACGTCCGGGGGTCTGCTCGCTTCTGTCGATTCGTCGATTGCCGCCGTACTTGCCAGCTCGGGCTTCACCCCGGTCGGTTCCGTCGTCGCCGGCACGGCTCAGATCGTGCTGCACTAGAACCAATGGCTGTCCGTACCGCTGCCAAGGGCAAGAAGGTGGTCAAGGCACCGAGCAAGAAGGTCGCGCCGACTCGAACGATCGAGCGTGACCTGTGGGAAGCCGGACACGAGATCATCGTCGGTATCGACGAGGTCGGTCGGGGGTCGTGGGCCGGTCCGTTGATGGTCGGCGCAGCGATCCTGCCGCGCACCACACGAGTCAACGGTGTGCGCGATTCGAAGATGCTCAGCGAGGTCCAACGTGAGTCGTTGTTCGCCAAAGTTGCATCGTGGTGCGATGCCTGGGCGGTCGGCGGGGCGAGCCACGGGGAGTGCGACCAGTTGGGTATGGCGGCGGCGCAGAAGTTGGCTGCTCAACGCGCGATCGAGGGACTCGGCATCGTGGCCGATGTCGCGATCGTCGACGGCAACTGGAACTTCGTCTCGCCGCACGTCGAGCACGTCGAGATGCGCGTCAAAGCCGATGCCTACTGCCTGTCGGTGGCCGCTGCTTCCATCCTCGCCAAAGTGACCCGCGACCGGATCATGCGCGAACACGCCGAGCATTACCCCCATTGGCACTTCGACACGAACAAGGGTTATCCGTGTCCGCTGCACAAGACGGCGCTGCAGGGTTATGGACCCTCGGTGATCCATCGCCGATCGTGGGTGTTCATGGACAACTACGTTCCCTGGCCGGGTCTGCGCACGTTCCGCCCCGAACAGCCGACGTTGTTCTGAGCTGCGTCGGATGAGCGATGCCGCACGCGTCGATGTCGATGTCGTCGTGATTGGCGCCGGATTGGCCGGTCTGCGGGCGGCCGTCGATCTCGTTGACGCCGGGCGCAATGTCGTCGTCCTCGAGGGGCGCGAGCGCGTCGGTGGCCGTGTGTGGACGCATCGGTTCGGCAACGGCCAGACGTGCGAGCACGGAGCCGAGTTCATCGACACCAACCACGCGTGCGTGATCTCGCTTGCGAAGGAGCTCGGGCTGACGCTCGCCGACGTGATGTCCGGCCACGACCCGACCCGTCGCCTGCTCGACGTCGGCGGCCGTGCGGCACCGTTCGCGTTCCACCACTCACTCGCCGGTGATCTCGTGCGTTGGGGGGAAGCGCTCGACCGAATCGCGACGACGATCGATCCTGACGATCCCGTGAGTGGACCGTCAGCGGCGGTCCTGGACGATCTTCCCCTGAGTGCTTTGGCCAACGACCTGCAGCTCGGACTGATGGGACGGGTCGCGATCGGCCGCGAGATCCGTACCGAGTTCATGCTCGGTCCCGACGAGATCTCGCAGTTGTTCGCCGGATGGATGACGGCGTTGCATCGGCGCTCACCTGGCGGCCGCGAGGCGTACCGCATCGCGGGCGGCAACGACCAGTTGGCGAGTGGGCTCGCGGCACAGTTGGGCGACCGGATCCGTGTCGGCGCACACGTCGATCTCGTCGACCCGGACGCCGGCCGGATCGTGCTGGTCGACGGCGAGGTGATCACCGCCGCCAACATCGTCAACACTGCGCCCCTACCCGCTCTGGGGCGGATGTGGTTCGACATGCCGCTCGAGCTGTCACGCGTCGGCTACGGGCTCGGCGGCAAGGTGAGCGTGCAGGTCGGTCGACGGATCTGGAATGACTCGGGCCTCGACGGCTCGGTCGACACAGAGCGCGCCTGGGGACAGATGTGGGACGGCAGCGATTCCCAGCCCGGTGACACCGGTGTTCTCACGACGTTGCTGTCCTCACACGACGGCTCGGCGTTGGCTGCGGTGCCCGACACGGTCGAGCGGGTGATCGACGAGGCAGATCGTTTGTTCCCCGGCATCAAGGCGATGACCGGCGAGCGGGTACGCGCCGACTGGACCAACGACCGGTTCAGCCTCGGCTGCTACGCCACGTTCGGGCCCGGCCAACTCCTCGACGCCTGGCCGTTCCTGCGTCGCCGATACGGGCGGATGCTGTTGGCCGGTGAGCACACGGATGCGTACTGCGGCTTCATGGAGGGCGCGCTGCGCAGCGGTTCACGCGTGGCGCAGGAGCTCCTCCCCAACGGCTGAGGCTTTCAGCTGTACGGAGCGATCGAGACCGGCCGCCGACAACTCGCCGGCGAGGTCGACGTCCTCAGTTCTCGCCAGGGCTGAGCGCCCAACGGGTCCTCGGTGCCGGTCCGGCGCGCGCTCGGTCCGGCTGACCAGTACATCGGTTCATCTTGTCAGACCGTTCTGCGTGCAAGAACCCTCATCCCGTTTCCGACAGATCTTGGGGAGAAGTTTGGCGTCGGTGTTGTAATCGAACGTGTGTTCGGTATCTTGGTCGGTGAGATCTTCCCCGATCGATTCAGAAGGCCCTGGTCTTCCCGTTGTCGTTGGTGTGCTTGTCGGTGTTTCCAAGGGGAGGGTGACGTAGTGGGTGATGTGGTGGGTGTGACCGAGATAGTGGCAGCGTTGGAACTGCTCGACGTACCGACGTTGTCGCGTGACGAGGTCCGTGGGGCGTTCGGTGCAGCGGCGCGGTTGCAGGGCTGGTTGGATGCGAAGCGAGCGCGCCTGGTGCGCCGGTTGAATGAGATCGCCGACGACGTGCCGTCGATGTTCGCGGAGGCAGACATCGCGGAAGCGACGAGAACCTCGCGTTCAGACGCAGGCAAAGCGACGCGACGGGCCAAGACGCTCGACGATGTCCCCGAGTTGGAAGAGGCGCTGGCCGCTGGCGACGTGTCGGCCGAGCATGTCGATGCGGTCGGTCGCGCTCTACGGCGGTTGCAGCCCGACCACGGTGCACAGCTGACGGCTGATGGCGAACGGTTGGCGCAGATTGCGGCGCGGTCGACGCCGGAGGAGTTCGAAGCCCACTTGAAGCGTGAGGTAGCCCGTCTGGATCAGCGTGAGGGCGACATGCGGTTGGCGAGGCAGAAGCGGGCGATCCGGTTGCGGTCGTGGACCGACAAGGACTCCGGAATGGTGACCATCCGTTGCGAGCTCGATCCCGAGACCGGGTTACGGGTGTTGTCGCGGATCGATGCGACAGCGGACAAGTTGTTTCACGACCAACAGCCAGCGGATTGTCCCAAGGGTGAGGGCAAGCAGGATTACCTCCGCGCCGCTGCGTTCGTGCGGCTCCTCGACCGACGCGCCAAGAAGGACGCTGCCGAGGATGCCGAGTCCCAGTCCCAGTCCCAGCCCGAGTCCCAGCCCGAGACCCAGCCCGAGACCCAGCCGGAAGCCGACGCGGATGTTGTCGAGGATGTTGTCGAGGATGTTGTCGGTGAACCTTCGCCGCCTGCTGGCGATCCGCACGCGGACGACGATGCCGACATCACGGTGTTCGACAATCGGTGCGAGATGGTCGTCGTCATCGACCTCCACACCCTGCTTCACGGGTTGCACGAGAATTCGATCATCTCCAACGGCCACAACGTCGAGCTGCCGGTCGTGTCCTACCGGCGGATGGCCTGCAACGCTGCGATCATCCCCGTCGTTCTCGACGGCGACGGTGTTGCCTTGGACGAAGGCCGCTCCAAACGCCTGGCAACGATCAAGCAACGACTCGCTCTCTACGCGATGTACGACACGTGCGGGATACCCGAGTGCACCGTCAGCTCACGGCATTGCCAGCCACACCACATCCGCTGGTCGAGCAATTTCGGCAACACCGATCTCGACAATCTGATCCCCGTCTGCAGCCGGCATCATCACGCCGTGCACGAAGGCGGCTGGCAACTCGTCTTGCACCGCAACCGTTCGTTGACGATCACCTACCCGGACGGGAGCATTCGACAAACCGGACCACCGGGTGATCAACGGCGATGGCAGCGAAAGAGGGCAGCGTGAACCGCATCCGGGACCGGTCAGATGTGCCGGCGATGTCAGCGATGTCAGCGGTGTCAGCGATGCCAGCGATGCCAGCGATGCCAGCGATGTCAGAGGTGGTCGAGGGCTTGGGCGAGGTCGTCGACGAGATCGGCGGCCGACTCGATTCCGACCGAGAGGCGCACCAGCGCTGCCGGCACCTGCAGCGGCGAGCCCGCTGCGGAAGCATGGGTCATCTGCCCGGGATGCTCGATCAGGCTCTCGACCGCGCCGAGCGATTCGGCGAGCGTGAAAACCTTGGTGTGGCGAACGACATCCAGCGCTGCCTGCTCGCCCCCCTTCAGGGTGAAGCTCACCATGCCGCCGAAGTCGCGCATCTGTTTCGCTGCCGCGGCGTGCCCAGGATGGTCCGGCAACTGCGGATACAGCACGCCGTCGACCGCCGAGTGGCCGAGCAGCATATCGACGATGGCTCGGGCATTCGAACAATGACGTTCCATCCGGACGGCCAATGTCTTCACACCGCGCAGGACGAGATAGCAGTCGAAGGGAGCTGGCACTGCGCCGGCCGCGTTCTGGGTGAAGCGGATCCGGTCGGCCAATGTGTTGTCGTTCAGGGCGAGAAAGCCACCGACGACGTCACTGTGCCCGCCCAGGTACTTCGTGGCCGAGTGCACCACGATGTCGGCGCCGAGTGTCAGCGGCTGTTGCAGGTACGGCGTCGCGAACGTGTTGTCGACCACCACCAGTGCTCCACGGGAATGGGCGAGCTCGGCGATCGACTCGATGTCCACGCACGTCAGCAACGGGTTGGTGGGCGTCTCCAACCAGACCAGTCGCGTATCGCTCGGCCAGTTCGCGGCGAGTCCATCGATGTCGGTCAGGTCAACGGCGCTCCACGGGAAGCCGAGCGGCTCCCAGACTTTCGAGATCAAGCGGAAGGTTCCGCCATAGGCGTCGTTGCCGAGCAGGATCCTGTCGCCCTGATGCAGCACTCGAATGACGTTGTCCTCTGCGGCGAGTCCACTTGCGAACGCAAACCCGTACTTTGCGTCTTCGAGCGAGGCGACACATGCTTCGAGTGCGGCACGCGTCGGATTGCCGCTGCGCGAATATTCGAATCCCTTGTGGTTACCGACTCCGTCCTGGGCAAAGGTCGTGCTGAGCGTGATCGGTGTGACGACTGCCCCGGACGTCGGGTCGGGATGTTGTCCGGCGTGGATCGCACGGGTTTCGAAGCCCCAGCCGGCCTGTTGCTCGAGGTCACCCATATGCGGACACCGCCTGGAGGTACGAGAGCACATCGGACCGGGTCATCACGGACAGCGGACGACCGCCGGACAGCACCATCAGGGCCGGCGAACTGTCCAGCATCTGCACGGCCAATTCCACCTTCTGGCCGACACCGATGGTCGGCAGTTTGGGGCCCATGATGCTCTGTACCTCGCGATCCATCACCGATGGATCGTGGAAGATGGCGTCCATCAGTTCCAGTTCGTCAACGGCGCCGGACACTTCGGCATTGGCGAACGGTGGCGTGTTCTTGCACACGGGCAACTGGCTGACCTCGTGGACATGCATCAGGTCGACGGCCTCGCGCACCGTCTGGGTCGGATTGACGTACAGCAGTTCCGGGGTCTTGCCGCGACTGCCGAGCATCGCTCCGACGCACTGTTCGCACTCGGCCAGGAAGCCGAAATTCGCCATCCAGTTCTCGTCGAAGATCTTCGACAGGTACCCGCGACCGGAGTCCGGATTGAACACCACCACGATGTCGTTCGGACGCGCGGCCTGAGCAACCCTGATCGCTGCGGCGACGGCCATACCGCCGCTGCCACCGATCAGGATGCCTTCTTCGCGGCTGACCCGACGCGCCGTGAGGAAGCTCTCTTCGTCGCTGATCGGGATGATGTCGTCGTACAGGCTGGCGTCCCAGGCGGCGGGGAAGAAATCCTCGCCGACACCTTCGACGAGGTATGGCCGACCGGAACCGCCACTGAACACCGAGCCCTCGGGATCGGCTGCGATGATCTTGATCGCGGGATTCATCGAGCGCAGGTACCGAGCCGTGCCCGTGATGGAACCGCAGGTGCCCGCGCCAGCGACGAAATGGGTGATGCGACCGCCGGTCTGTTGCCACAGCTCCGGTCCAGTTGTCTTCTGGTGCGAGAGCGGGTTGTTCGGATTGGCGTATTGGTTCGGCCGGAAGGCGTTGAGTTCGTTGGTCAGCCGCTCGGCCACCATGTAGTAGCTGGTCGGATCGTCCGGTGCCACAGCGACGGGGCAGACGACGACTTCGGCGCCGTAGGCACGCAACAGCGAAACCTTTTCGGGGGCGACCTTGTCGGTCATCACGAACACGCACGTATAGCCACGCTGGGCAGCAACGATCGCCAGGCCGACTCCGGTGTTGCCGCTTGTCGGTTCGACGATCGTGCCACCGGGCTGAAGGAAACCGTCGCGTTCTGCAGCGAGGATCATTTCCAACGCCGGACGGTCCTTCGACGAGCCACCCGGATTGGTGGTTTCCATTTTCATCGTCAACACGCTGGGGATGTTCTCCAGCTCGCTGATCCGCTTCAGGCGCACGAGCGGCGTCCGGCCGATCAGGTCGATGACCGATTCGGCGATGTCCGTACCGTGCAGACGAACATCTGCGGCGTCGTTCCCCCAAGCCATGTAGCGAGAGTATCTGCATTTCAGAAGCGGAGGTTGCCGACCCGTCGCGGTTCGCCACCGAACCAACGTGACACCTCGCAGGTACCGTTGCGCCGATGGCCGTTCGTCCCACTCGCGATCAGGTCCTGTCGTTGGCGCCCGACAAGGTCGCTGCTGCCTCAGCGCTCCCGTTGGTCGTCCCCAGCTCGTGGTCGGCGGCCGGATGCGACGGCGACGCGGTGTGGGGTGCGTATATCGCCACGGCGGCGGAGCCGTACAACGTTGCCGTGGACCTGTCCGACGACCTCGGTGGGCCGGCATACCGGTGCAGTTGTCCGAGCCGCAAGATCCCGTGCAAACACTCGCTCGCGCTGCTCCTGTTGCTGGCCGACGGCAGTATCGCCCCGGCCCGCCGACTGCCGTTCGCAGCCGAGTGGTTGCAGCGCCGCGCTGCTCGCTCCCGCGACCGAGAAACCGAATCCCCGGATACCGAAGCACCGGAAACCGAGGCCCCGGTCGCCGAGACGTCTGCGCTCGTACCGAGCCACGACGGTGGCGAGACGGCCGATGCGGGCGAGGGAGCCCTGGGTGGTGGGGCGCGATCGCCGAACTCCGAGTTCGCCAACGCGGACCCGCAACGCCAGAAGCGACAATTTGAACGAGCCGAACGGATGCGTGCCGGTTTGCAGGAGTTGGACCGGTGGCTGGCCGACCGGATCCGAGTCGGTCTGGCAGCGAGTGAGCTGAGCGATCCGCAGACGTGGGACCGACTCGCGGCACGGCTGGTCGATGCGCAGTGTGGCGCCCTTGCGAACAGGGTCAAACGGGTCGCGACGAAGGTCGGTGCGCATCCGCACTGGCACGAGGACGTGCTCGAGGAGATGGCCCTGATGCATGCGCTCGCAGTCGGTGCTCAGAGAACGTCTGCGCTGTCGCCGAACCTCGCCGACGGTGTGCACATCGCGACCGGCCTGACCGTTGCCAAGGACGACGTACTGGCCAGCGTGCCGTCGACGGCAACGTGGATCGTCGCCGGCGAGAGTCGGACCCGCGAGGACCGCATCACCGTGCAGCGGACATGGCTGGCCAGCGCCGGACCGGCTCCTGTGACGTGGGCGATGGTGCTCGCGTTCGGTGTGTTCGGCAACGAGGTGACGACCGAGTACCAGGTGGGCACCACGATGGATGCCGACCTCCACTGGTATCCCGGTGGTATCACTCTGCGCGCGATCGTCGGCCGGACGTCCGGCGCATCGGCGATGGCCACGAGCGGGCCGGCGCCGACGTCCGTCTCGGACGCTGTCGAGGCCTACGGTTGGGCGCTCGCCGGCGAGCCCTGGCTCGAGCGATATCCGATGTCAGTGGCGGCAACTCCTGCGCCACTGAGCAACGGCCGTTGGGTACTGTCCGACGCCACCGGAGCGCTCCCGCTCTCGCCGGGATTCACCCGGATGGCCGAGGTCGTCGCAGTTTCAGGTGGTCATCCGGTGCGGATCGTCGGCGAGTGGAGCGCGGACGGACTGCTGCCGTTGACGATGTTCGACGGCGCACAGGTGATCGTGCTGTGAACGAAATCGTGGCTGGAAGCGACGTCTCGATGGGTGAGTCGGCGGAGCGCGAGTGGTCGAGGCTCGTCACGACGGCAGTGCTCGGTACCGATCGGCGTCCGCTGCCGCCAGCGGAACCGGGATGGGAGTCGCCTGTCGCGACCGGCGATGCCGCGATCGAATTGTTGAACCGGGCTGCGGCCGTCGCAACAGCGCGTCGATCGGGCATGAGGCCTGCTGATCCGCCCCCGCCGATCGAGCCGGTTCCCTTCGACGAACGCGCCACGTGCCCTGTCGCTGCAGCTGCGTATCTGGACCGAATGCTGCGCGGCCAGCACGACATCCTGCTGCCGGAGTGGTTTGTGTTGTGCAGGAAGGGTGATTTCCAGTTGCCTCTGCATCTGCTCCCTGCGCTGCTGCTTCGTGGCCGGCGCAATCCGGCGTTCGATGCAGCCGTCCGTGCTGTCGCCGGACCGCGGGCAGCGTGGCTGGCCGAAGCGATGCCCGAGTTGCGGATCAAGGTCCGCCCGACGCCGTTGGCGGCCGGCACAGATCCGTTTCTGCCGCCCACTCCACCCGTCGACAGTGGCGCCGTCGTGTCGGCGATCGTCGGTACGTTCGTCGACCGTACGGCGTCGTGGGCGGCCGCCGGACAGATCCGTCTCGCTTTGGCAGGGATCGAACCGACGTGGTTGCCGGCGCTCATCGTCGAGTTGAACCGAGCGCCGTTCCACGCAGTGACCGAGCGAACCAGGGTCGATCTGCTCGGTGTTGCCCAGTTGCGAAGTGAGATGATCGCAACGATGCCGTCTCCGACACCGAATCAGTCGGCATGACGGTCAGTTCCGTCGCTGTCGAGCAGGCGGTTGCGCCCACCGCTGCGACTCTCTCGGGTGGCTGCGACACCCTCCGTGTAGGTTGCCTGGAGTGACAGACACGGCCGCAATCATCGACGCCGGCGACGTTCTGCGTCCCCACGCCGAGGTCGAGTTCGCGTCCGAGTTGAGGGCCCTGATCCTCAATGACACCCGCCAGCGGCCGCCCCGCTGGAAGCTGTCGCCCTGGTCTGTCGTGACGTATCTGATGGGCGGCACGCTGGCCGACGGCACGATCATCACGCCGAAGTACATCGGCCCCAGACGCCTGATCGAGGTCTCCGTCGCGACTCTGGCGACGGACCGAGCACTGTTGCTCCTCGGCCTGCCCGGCACTGCCAAGACGTGGGTCAGCGAGCATCTGTCGGCTGCGATCAGCGGCAATTCGGCGCTGCTCGTGCAGGGCACCGCAGGCACGGCCGAAGAGGCCGTTCGGTACGGCTGGAACTATGCCCGCCTCCTGGCAGAGGGACCGAGCGCCGCTGCGCTCGTGCCGTCACCCGTGTACCGGGCAATGGATCAGGGATCGATCGTCCGTGTCGAGGAACTGACCCGCATGCCGAGTGATGTGCAGGACGCGCTGATCACCGTGCTCAGCGAGAAGGTCCTTCCGGTTCCAGAACTCGGCAGTGAGATGCAGGCCAAACCCGGGTTCAACTTGATCGCGACTGCGAACACCCGCGATCGCGGGGTCAACGAACTGTCCAGCGCGCTTCGTCGCCGCTTCAACACCGTCATCCTCCCCTCGCCGTCGTCGGTGGACGAGGAAGTACGCATCGTCACCCAGCGCGTGGCTGCACTGGCGGGAGCGTTGTCGTTGCCGGAGGTCACCGTGGCCGCTGACGAGATCCGGCGCGTGGTCGCCGTCTTCCGTGAGCTACGGATGGGCCAGAGCGAGGACGGCAGGATCAAGTTCAAGAGCCCGTCGGGCACGATGAGTACGGCCGAGGCGATCTCCGTGACGGTGCAGGGAATCGCTCTTGCCGCTCACCTCGGCGATGGCATCTTGCGGTTCGACGACCTGCTTGTCGGCATCGAATCGACGGTGGTCAAGGATCCCGTGCACGACACTGTCGTGTGGCGTGAATACCTCGACTCGCTGTCGATCAGATAGGTCGTCAGTGACGGTACGTCTGTACGGCATCCGCCATCACGGCCCGGGTTCGGCTCGCGCCGTGGTCAGGGCACTGCAACACGATCCGCCGGACATCGTGCTGATCGAAGGTCCCCGCGAGGCCGACGGAATCGCCCGCCTCGCTGTGCATCCACAGATGCGGCCGCCGGTGACCATGCTCGGTTACGCGGTCGACCATCTGGACACAGCGGTCTTCCATCCGTATGCGTCGTTCAGCCCGGAGTGGGTCGCCTTGCAGTGGGCGGGCAACGCCGATGTCCCTGTGCGCCACATCGATCTGGCGCTGGCCAACACCTTGGCTTGCCGACGTGCGGGTCGCGCGCCCGAGCAGTCGACACTCGACGAGGGGGCCCCACCGCGACCCGATGATCCACTCGCCGAGTTGGCCCACGCCGCTGGCTACGACGATGCCGAGCGTTGGTGGGAAGACGTCGTCGAGCACAGGGTCGATGACAGGGGTGGCGAGTCAACCGGCGAGGCGACAGGCGAGGATGGGCCGTTCGCAGCGATCGCCGAGGCGATGACGATGCTCCGCTCTGCGTACGAACCGGACTTCGTACCCGCAGGTCCCACCGAGCGGCGGCGAGAAGCGCAGATGCGTACAGGCATCCGCACCGCTGTCAAAGACGGGTACGCGAACATCGTCGTGATCTGTGGGGCTTGGCACGTGCCGGCCTTGGCCACAGCGTCCGACCCGAAGCAGGCCCGTTCCGATGCAGTCCTTCTGCGCGCGATGGCGAAGACGAAGGTCGCGATCACGTGGGTACCGTGGACCCATCGGCGTCTCGCCACCGCCTCCGGGTACGGCGCCGGCGTGACATCGCCCGGCTGGTACCACCACCTGTTCAATCACCCCGGCCCGGACACGATTGCGCGTTGGTTCACGGAGGCGGCGGTCATCCTGCGCACCCACGACTACGCGGCGTCGGCGGCCGACGTGGTCGAAGCGACGCGCCTGGCCACGTCGCTCGCCACGCTGCGGGGGAGACCGTTGCCCGGTCTGGTCGAGACAAACGACGCTGCCCGGGCAGTCCTGGGCGACGGAACCGACACACCAATGTCGCTGCTCAGCAACCAACTCGTGATCGGCACGTTGATCGGTCGGGTTCCGGATCACACGCCGATGGTGCCGCTGGCCAGGAATCTCGTCGTCGAACAAAAGCGTTGCCGCCTGAAACCCGAAGCGACGACGAAGTCGCTCGAACTCGACCTGCGCAAGACTCTCGACCTCAACCGCTCGCGGTTGTTGCATCGGTTGACCATGCTGCGTGTCACGTGGGGCCACGAGGTGGCGGGCCGACGTTCGGCGGGCACGTTCCGCGAGACATGGGACTTGGTCTGGGAACCTGAACTCGAAGTGCGCCTGATCGAGGCATCTGCGCTCGGAACGACCGTGTCCGCCGCGGCACAAGCGGCCGTTGTACAGCGGTCGCTCGGAGCTCGTTCATTGGCCGAACTCACCGATGCGATCGAGCAGTGTCTGCTCGCCGATCTGACGTCGCCGCTGCCCGGCATCGTCCAACTCGTGGCCGACCGCGCCGCACTGGACGTCGACGTCGCTCACCTGATGGAAGCCCTTCCTGCTCTGGTCCGTACGGTGCGCTACGGCGATGTCCGCGGCACCGATGCGCAGTCGCTCTTCGGGGTCATCCGGGGCATGGTCGTGCGCATCGCTGCAGGGCTGGTAACGGCATGCAGCGGTGTCGACGGCGACGCCGCCGACCTGTTGGCCGCGCACATCAACAACACCCGGTCCGCCCTGTTGCTCCTCGGCGACGACGAGCTGACAGGGTTGTTCCGCATGGCACTCGGCGAACTGGTCGAGCGTGATCGCGTCCATGCCTCACTGCAGGGTCGAGCGACGCGACTGCTCGCCGACGGTGCAACGATGTCCGCTGACGCCGTCGAGCGCCGAGTGTCGCGGGCTCTGTCGGCTGGCACGCCGCCCGGTGACGGAGCTGCGTTCGTCGAGGGCTTCCTCGGCGGATCAGGCACGGTCCTCGTCCACGACGTCGAACTGCTGGCATTGATCGACAACTGGTTGACCACGCTCGACGTCGATTCGTTCGTCGACGTGTTGCCGCTACTGCGGCGTACGTTCGGAACATTTGAGGTGGCCGAGCGCCGCCAGATCGGTGAACGGGTCAGGCGCGGCACGACACAGACGGACACCGGCGGGGGACATGACCTGGACGCGGCACGCGTCGCCGCCGCACTTCACACCATCGCCGAACTGCTCGGTGCCGGCCGATGAGCGATCACCAGATCGACGGGATCGATGACGCGGTCGATGACTGGTCGGGGCTCCATGTACGTCCGGCGCGCGTTCACGAGGGTGAGCGCCTGCGGCGATGGCGGATGGTCCTCGGCGCCGGCGAACCAGACAATCCTGATGGTACCGGCATCGACCTCGACGGCCACGACAAGCAGATGGACGCGTGTCTGAGCGCGCTCTACGATGCGCCCCCGACGAGCGGTCAGCGTGGCCGCAGCGCGAAACGGTCCGGTGGACTCGGGAGTTCCGCGCCGAACATCGCCCGTTGGCTGGGCGACATCCGCACCTACTTCCCGACCGGTGTCGTGCAGGTGATGCAGCGCGATGCAATCGACCGCCTGAATTTGCAGCGGATGCTGTTGGAGCCGGAGATGTTGGCGGCCATCGAACCCGATGTCCATCTGGTTGCGACGCTTCTGGCACTGCAACATCTCCTGCCGGAAACAACTCGGGCGACAGCCAGGATGGTGGTCGGCAGAGTGGTCGACGCGCTGCAGCACCGTCTTGCCGAGCCAACGATGCAGGCGGTTCGTGGGGCGCTGGCGCGATCATCACGAACTCGTCGGCCGCTTCCGAGCGATATCGACTGGGACCGCACGATCCACGCCAACCTGGCTCACTACCAACCCGACCTGAAGACGGTCATCCCGAACCGATTGGTCGGCTACGCGCGTCAGGCCAGCGCGATGCGTCGAGACGTCATCATCGCCATCGACCAGAGCGCTTCGATGAGCGACAGCGTCGTCTATGCCAGTGTCTTCGGGGCTGCACTCGCGTCGATGCGCTCGCTGCAGACGCACCTCGTTGCCTTCGACACAGCGGTGGCAGACTTGACCCAACACATCCAAGATCCGGTCGACGTGCTTTTCGGCATCCAGCTTGGCGGAGGGACGGACATCAATCAGGCAATGGCCTACTGCGAATCGCTGGTCAGCCGGCCGACGGACACGGTGCTGATCCTGATCAGCGATCTCTATGAAGGCACATCCGGCGGTGATTTCGTGGCCAGGATTGCGTCGATGGCGCGTCGTGGAGTCACGTGCGTCGCCCTGCTCGCGCTCAGTGACGACGGCGCCCCGTCGTTCGACCATGCCGCAGCCAGCGCACTCGCCGACCTCGGAGTTCCGGCCTTCGCCTGCACCCCGGATGCGTTTCCCGATCTGATCGCAGCTGCCATCAATCGGCGCGACCTGCGCGACTGGGCCGGTCAACAGGGATTGGTTGCTCGCTGACCCTTGCAACGGCGGCGCCGAGCAGACAATCTGCAATCCATGGCGAAGCCGCACAGTGACGAGGTCCGCGACGGCGTCGCCCTGACCAATCTCGATCAGCCCCTGTTCGAGGGTGCCGGCGCGACGAAGCGTGATCTGGTCGATTACCTCGACGCGGTCAGCGACCGAATCCTGCCCGAGTTGACGGGTAGACCGCTGTCGGTGATCAGGGTGACCGGCGATCAACCTCCGTTCATGCAGAAGAACGTACCGAATTACGCCCCGGACTGGATCGTGACTGTGCCGATATGGGCCGAGGCATCGAAGCGAACCGTTTCGTATGCGTTATGCAACGACCGCCGAACCCTGCTGTGGTTCGCCAACCAACGCGCCGTCGAGTACCACCCGACGTTGGCCCGTGCCGGCAGCCTCGATCATCCGACTCACCTCGTCCTCGATCTCGATCCACCGAACGGCGATGCATTCGCGCAGGCTGTCCACGCCGCTCATCTCGTCCGTCGCGCGCTGGCCGATGTGGGCCTGAGCGGTGCAGTCAAGACCAGCGGTGCGAAGGGTGTGCACGTGTTCGTTCCGATCGATCCGAGCGTGTCGGCGAATGACGCCTCGGCCGCGACCCGGGCGATTGCCAGACGCGCCGAACTCCTCGATCCGGAGGCCGCCACGACGGCATTCCTCAAAGCCGATCGCGGCGGCAAGGTGTTCGTCGACGCGACCCGCACGGCTGGCGCAACGGTTGCGGCCGCGTACAGCCCGCGGGCCCGGCCTGGTGTGCCGGTTTCCTTTCCTGTCGGCTGGGCGGATCTCGACTCGATCCGACCCGCCGACTTCACCGTCCACAATGCGATCGAACGGCTCGGGGATCGAAATCCTTGGTCGGATGAATTGCCGGCTCCGCAGATGATCCCGTCCGATCTCGTTGCCGAGGGCCACGAGATCCCCATTGGTCGCATCGCCGCGATGCACGACGGCAAGCGACGCGCTCGCAAATGAGATGGTTGGCCGCCACCGGAGGCTTTGCTGCGCGCCCGAGTGGCGCGCAAAGCCTCCGGCGCGCAAAAGCCTCCGAGGGTCTAGTGGACGAGGTTCATCACGACGACGCTCTGACCGATGCCGACCCGTTCGCCGTCGGGCATCGTGCCGGCCGGGCCGTTCGCCGGATACCAGGCCGTCACGGCCCAGCCAGCGAGGCGGGCGACCTCGGTGAACAGATCCGGAGATGTGACGACGTTGCGAACCTCGCGCCACCGTTCGTCGAGCGACTTGGACGCCGACACCGAGAACACATTCTGTGCCTCCGGCAGATCGAGTTGGAGACACGAGGCCACGAACGTCGTGTGCGTCATGCTGACCGACAGTGCCGACCGCAGATAGCGGAAGATGTCCTCGTGCTCCATGTGCGTGAACACCGAGAAGGCACAGATCATGTCGGGCACCGTGCCTGCTGGAAACGTCTCGTCGAGTTGAACCTCGAACGTGGCGTTGTCCGGCATCGTGCCAAGATGCGCTTCGAGTGTGGACGCTGCGTGCACCAACATTGTCGGCGCGATGTCGGTGCCGATGTACCGACCGCCGCTGAGGAACGGCACTGCGTGAACGGCCAGTCGGCCGGTGCCGCAGCCGAAGTCGAGCAACGTCGATGTCGGCGTCAGCCCAGCGTCGGTCAGGATCGCCAGCTCACGCTGACCAATGAGGTCGAAGTCACCGTCGCCGATGGACGAGTCCGGTGGCAACGAAGCAGCGTGCTGTTCGTACAAGTCGGCGTATGTGTTCCGTGAGGTTGTCCCCTTAGGCACCGGAGCGCCCGACCGACCGAAATCGAGAATCGTGCGTCGGATCGCCTTGAAATAGCGATCGGGCGAGATCGGACGGATCTTCGGCGCGGTCACGGCGAGGTCCGCCGGTCAGTCCTGATCGCGGCGGGCGCGACCGCCGGGAGCTGCACGGAAACCACCTTTGATGGCACCGGGGCGGGCGGCGCCGGGCTTGAAACCTGACGACTTCCCGGCTCCCGCCCCAGGCTTGGCACCAGCACCGTAGGGGCGGGCCGCGCCGAATGGGGGCTTGCTGCCCGGGCCCTTATAGCCGCCGGTCGACGGACGCTCGTCGCGCCCTTTGTAGCCGCCGGTCGACGGACGCTC
>JAYTOM010000383.1:0-4624 GCA_043747765.1 Actinomycetota bacterium | reverse complement strand
CTATCGGTAGCGATACTGCTCAATCAGCCGTGAACGACCCACTCATCTCGCCAAGGTTGGTTCGCCGGCGAACCTCGAGTGGGAGCACCGGACGCACCTTCGGGAGAGCTTCGGTGGCCATCGGGTACACCTGATCCTCCTCGCTCTGGCCATCGTGGGCGTGGCCGGGCTCATCGTGCTGACGCTGTGGTCCGAAGCTCCTCGACAGAATAGGGATCGCGGACCCGACTGCTGGCGGAGTGTCCTCGAATCACCTTCTACGTTCCGTCGACCGGGTGGGGGTCGGCGACCACGAGCACGGCGAAGTCGGCGTCGTGCAGGAGTTCGCGTTCGACCGAGCGTTCGAGGAGGTGGTTGAGCCAACTGCGAGCGTCCGCACCGATGACGACAACGCCGGCGTGGTGATGATGTGCGGCTCGGATGATGGCCGACGTCGGATCGCCGACATCACCGATCGGCTCAGCCTGGTCGAGTCCTGCGTCGTGAGTGACGGTCTCAGCGCGAGACGCTGCCCGTGTCAGAGCAGCGCTGGCACCGGCGCCGGCGACATGGCCGACCGCCGGCGGCGGAAACCAGGTGGACGGGCCGCCGACCGGCCAGACATACGCCCAGCGCATCTCGGTGTACGGTCCGGGTCCGACATTGATCGCAAGATAGGTGGCGTCCTCACCGAAGAGACGGCGGGCAGTGCGAACCACACGTTCTGCCATCGATCCGCTGTCGACAGCGATCAGGACGGTCGGACCGAGTGCCACGGTGGCCGTGGCGGTTGGCGGCGCGTCGGTCACTTCGGTGGGCTCTCCCGTGGCTCGCGCTCGGCTGCCGAGCACGCCGGCGGTTCCCAGTCCGTGACCGGAGGTGACCTCGCCGACCGAGATGAACTCGTCAGTGCCGGCGGGGTGGCCAGGTGGGTAGTCGTTGTTCATCGTGTCGATCGCTTTCGGTCTGTCATGCATGTGCTCCTGGGTGTGTGATCGGTGCGTGCAATGTGGCGATCGTGGAATTGACGGTGATTCCGGAACGGTTGCGCGGGCGCACGAGGCGATCGGTGCCAAATCACCCGGTCATGGCCACCGAAGAACTGACCCTCGTCTGCGCCGATGACGACTGCCGCTGCCACCGGGAGCGATCATCGCGATGCCGTTCGATGATGACCGGCGCACGGGCGGAGCCGACGGGTCGCTGACTCACGGCCGCAGCCGTCGTGTCGCAGGCGACATGCGAGCACAGAATCGTGACGTCGATGGCGGCGCCATGCTCGGCGCTACAGATCCGACCAAAGCTCGATACACGCTCCGTGCCGTGATCACCCGCGGTTCGCGAGCCATCACGACGGCCAGATCCCACCCGGTCTCAACCACCAGTACAGCTGCGTCGAGCAACGGCATCTCGGCGGCGAACAGCGGCATCGACGGATAGTCACACGCCCTCAATACGGTGTCCGGTGGCGAGCAGCGCCGAGCGGCGCTGGCAACCATTGTCGGCACTGTGACGTGCCGGATGACGGTGCCGTCGATCAGGCCACAGCTGGCGAACGGGCCAAGCATCATCAATTCCCAGGGAACTCGCCACGACGTACCTGCAGCGAGGACGACGATGTCCTCACACGGCAGGCCTGCCACGGTTGGTGATCCACCGTCACACCAGTTGGCGATCATCCGAAACCACCTTTGGCTGTCGTTGTGTCGGCCGTGCCCACCATCGGCCCGAGTCGTCCGATCTCGGCATCTTCCACACGGGCCTCATAGCTTTGCCGGACGAGCCGGGCGACTTCATCGGCGTCATGATGTTCCAGTGCCGCACCCCATCGAGCAATGGTGTCGCGCTGGCGATCGCTCGCGGAAAGGTGCCGTCCGAGCTCCCCTCCTGCCGGTGCCGCTGACCCGATGTCGACGAACTCACGCTCGTCGCTCACGGCGCCCCACCCACAACGAGCGACGGGACCGAGGAGAATTCCAGCGGCAACCACGAGGAGTCACGAAACCCGTGATCGATGAGCGAGAACAGGCTGAGCGGTTCGCTCACTCGACCGGTCAAGGACAACGAGCCGCAGCATCGTTCGAAGACCGTTCGAGCGTGGACCAAAGCGCCGCAGCCGGAGCAATCCATGAACGTCACGTTCGCCAGACCGACGACCGCATGCTCCTGATCGGGCAACGTGCACGCATGGACTGCTTCGTCCCGGTACGCCGCATCCAGCTCCCCCGCCATCTCAACGCCATGCGTTGGGTGGTCGAGCCGGACACCGACCGCGTACCACTCGCCGGCATATGACCACTGCGACGTTCGTCTGCTCAGTACATCGGCCACGCCGCGCCTCCATCGGCTATCAGGCGCAACCAGGGTCTGGAGCAACGCAAAGGCGAGCGGAATGCCCTCCACCAAGAAACCTACCCCGCAGGGACAGACCCGCATAGAGGACCTTGGTCACTACTTCGAACGGCCAAGCCAAACCGGTCGGGCCGCAACCGTTGATGCCGCGACCGAGCAGAAATGCTCGCGTGCCCAACAACGGTGGCCGAATGCGACGCGCGGCTCGTACCGTCGAGGCTGACCCCGCGTGACGTGCGACCCGCTCCGAACGCGATCGACGGTTCCTCGACCGTACCCCACGGCTACACAGACCTCCGCCCCGCCGCCAGGCACGAACACGGAATCAATGATCAGGCGCTACCGTCGTCACGTAGTTGCTCTAGTCCTCGGCGACGGATGTGCCGAAGTGCCGTGCAAACGCCCGAGGAGGACCGATGTCGTCAACATTGCGGCCACGTGTTCGCTGCGATGAAGGCGATTGTCTCGCCCCGGTGATCGTTCGTTGCGAGTGAGCGATGAACGAGCGGTCCGGATCGGTGTGGCGTTTGCTCGACAGGCGTCGCAAGCCCCGGCCGCGCGCTTGTGCAGTGCCTGCGTCGAGATCCTCGACGTTTCCGGGGCCGGCGTGACGATCATGAGCGGGACTCACAGTGGCCCGGTGTGCTCGTCTGATGCACGGATGGGTCGCCTCGAAGACCTCCAGTTCTCCCTCGGTGAAGGGCCTTGTCGGGATGCGTTCGACACCGGCAGACCAGTGACCGAGCCAGACCTCGAACATCGCCATGCCGGACGTTGGCCGAACTACACACAGCCCGCGGTTGAGTTGGGGGCATGCGGGGTCTTCGCGTTTCCACTCAGCGTCGGCAGCGCACGCATCGGCGTCCTCACGCTCTACCAGGACGCCGCCGGATCACTCAGCGACGAGCAGACCGCTGACAGTCTGGTCGTCGCCGACGTCCTCGCCCAGACGATGATGACGATCCAAGCCAGAAGCAACCCGCCGTTGCTGAGCAACGACTTGACCGACGCCAACGCCCACCGAGCCGAGGTGCACCAAGCATCCGGGATCCTCGCCGTCCAACTCGACATCAATGTCGCAGAAGCACTTGCGCGGATTCGCGCCCACGCGTTTGCCACCGACCAATCCGTCGCCGATGTCGCCCAACAGATCGTTGCTCACGAGTTGTGGCTCAACGACGACCGAACCACCGGATCCACCGAGTAGCTCCTGTCGACGTTGAAAGGCCGACCAGATGTCACGCGAATCCCTCATTTCCAGCACGTTCTTGCAACTCGCCGACACCCTTGTCGCCGACTTCGATATCATCGACATGTTGACGATGTTGGCCGACCGCTGCGTCGAACTCGTCGATGCCGACGCCGTCGGGATCCTGCTCGCCGACGCAGACGGCAACCTGCGGGTGATGGCCGCGTCGAGCGAGCAAGCTCGCCTGCTCGAGTTGTTCCAACTCCAGAACGAACAAGGCCCGTGCGTGGAAGCCTTCAGATCGAGACAGCCGGTGAGCTGTACCGAGTTACGCGAAGCCCTCGAACGCTGGCCGAGGTTCACGCCATACGCGGTCGGCGCCGGGTTCGAGGGCGTGTATGCGCTCCCCCTTCGACTGCGCGACAGCACCATCGGAGCGATGAACCTGTTCAAAACGAAGGCCGGTCCGATGCCCGCAGACCACGTCCAACTCGCGCAAGCGTTGGCCGACGTCGCCAGTGTCGCGATCTTGCAGGACCAAGCGGCCCGCAAGACCCGCGTCCGAGACCTCCAGCTCCGGAATGCTCTCGACAGCCGCGTCATCATCGAGCAGGCAAAGGGAATATTGCGTGAACGCACCGGGATAGACATGGCGGAAGCGTTCAATCTGATCCGTCATCATGCGCGTGTCAGCAACCTGCAGCTGACCGGCGTCGCGGAACAGATCGTTGCCGGAACCCTGCGCCTCGACACACTCAGCGCCCCACCGACGAAGCAGTCGCGGCGAACACGCTGACGACCGAGCACCCGCAAGTCGGGTCTGACCGTAGAGCCGCGAGGGTGCGTGCTGTACCGCGGCGGCGGCATGGCATCCCATCCCGCCCTACCAGGCGCACGCTAGGAGCGTTACTTGTTCGCCGAGATCTGCGACGAGACCGCTCGGCGCTCATTCAACACCGTTCAGAACTGGACGACGGTCGGTGCCGCGGCACTCGGGTTCGCGACGAAGAACTCTCGTTCCGTGAACCGAAGCGGGGCCGCGACGAGGTTTCTCGGCACTGTCCGGAGGCGACTGTTGTAGTGCAGCACCGCGTCATTGAAGAA
>JAYTOM010000382.1:0-19828 GCA_043747765.1 Actinomycetota bacterium | reverse complement strand
CCGAACCGCTTCAGGAGGACAGGAGGTACACGGATACCTCGTCGCCCTGCTGTACGCCGCCACCATCGGGCAGCTCGGCGAGCGCCGTGGCCACCGCCGACGCAGCGAGCTGGTGGCTGCCCTGTGGTCCGCCAGACCGCACGTGGTACCGCCCGTCATCGCCGAACGAACCGTGGACCCGCTGGTAGTGGACCTTGCCGTCGGGGCTGCGATGGAGGGGCGAGTCGGCGATCGCGACGAGACGCTGACGCATCAGTGGCGCAGGTTGTCCCATCATCTGACGCAGCGCCGGGCGGGCGAGGAGCTCGAAACTGACGAGCGAGGAGACAGGGTTGCCGGGCAGGCCGAAGACCGGAATCATGCGTCCAGAGCTGTTCCGCAGCATGCCGAAGGCGAACGGTTTGGCCGGCTTGATCGCGACCTCCATCCACTGCATCTCGGCGATGCGCGACAGCACCGCCTTGACCACGTCGTAGTCGCCCATACTGACCCCGCCGCTGGTGACGATGGCGTCGCAGGTGTCGGCAGCCTTGTGCAGGACACGCTCGAGCATCGCCTCGTCGTCCCTGATCACGCCGAAGTCCACGGCGACCGCGCCAGCTTCCGTTACCAGGGCGAGGAGCATCGTCTTGTTGCTCTCGCGGATCTGACCGGGCCCGAGCGGACGTCCGTCGTCGATCAATTCGTCACCGGTGGACAACACCGCGACGCGTACTCGCGGCACGACGTCGAACAGTCGGGCGTTGACACTGGCCAGGACTCCGGCGACCGCGGGGCGGATCACCGTGCCAGCGGTGAACACGGTGGTTCCGACGGCGATGTCATCCCCGGCACTCCTGACGGCCTGCCCGGAGTGGACCGACTCGTGAATGCGTACCCGGGCTCCGTCGTCGAGCCGGTCCGTTCGCTCGACGAGGACGACCGCATCTGCCCCGTCGGGCATCGGGGCTCCGGTCATGATCCGGATCGCCTCACCGGGCTGCAGGGCGCGATCGGCAACGGCGCCGGCAGCCACCTCGGCGACGACCGGAAGTTCGACGGGAACAACAGCAACGTCAGCAGCCAGCACCGCATACCCGTCGAGCGCACTGTTCGCGAATGGCGGAACGTTCTCGACGGCAACCACATCGCCGGCGAGCACGCACCCCACAGCCTCGTCGAGCCGAACGGTTACGGCCTCGAGCGCCGGGCACAGATCGAGAACGATGTGGCGCGCCTCAATGATGGATACCCGTAGCCGATCAGGCGATGCTCCCATACGACCGCACCGTATCGGCACGTCCGCGACCCCGGCGATTCACGTCGACCTGAATCGCACTGGAGGCACCAGACTGGACTGATGTCGGATCCGGAAACGCCGCACACGTCGCCCGCCTATCAGGCCTTCTCGTCCGATGGCCATGTTGCCAAATGGTCTCCGTGGGAGCAACCGACCGACGACAGCGGCCGGGCCGTCCACGAGGCGTTGACCATCGTCTGGGAGAACGAAGCATGGACGGCCTCAGGGGTCGTCGGTCGCGAGCAGGTGCACTACATCCTGCGCATCTCGCCCACCTGGCACGTGCGCCAATTCCTGTTGTTCAGGGATCTCGAGGACCCTGACCTCTGGCTCGGTACCGATGGCCACGGTCGATGGGGCGAGATGAACGGAGCGCACCGGCCCGAACTGGACGGGTGCGTCGATCTCGATCTGCCATGCACACCGTTCACGAACACGATTCCGATCCGGCGGCTACCGCTACAGGTCGGCGATACCGCCGAGATCAAGGTCGCCTACATCGATGTCGAGACACTCGACGTCCAGCCGGATCGCCAGCGCTACACCCGACTGGACACCCACAGGTGGCGATTCGAGCAGTTGTCGACTGGATGGAACCAGGAGTTCGAGGTCGACCGGTTCGGCCTCGTCCGTGATTACCCGACCCGGTTCCGTCGCATCGACTGACCGGATCTGCGAGCAGTCGCGCAGGGGTCGTCGGCGGGCAGTCGTGGATGGGTCGGGGCCGTCAGCCGGCGCCGAGGATGCGGTCCAGCTCGGCGCGAAACCCCTTGCCATAGCGGGGGTGTTCGAGCGCCAGTTCGACGACAGCGCTGAGCCACCCGACCGGGTTGCCGGTATCGAAACGCCGAACATCTCGGAGAACGCCATGGAACGGCGAACGCCCGGCCTGGACGCGGAGCGCATCGGTCAGCTGGAGCTCGCCGCCGGCCCCCGGGCGCAGCTCGGCAATCGCATCGAAGACATCGGGCGTCAGCACGTATCGGCCGATGATGATCAGATCGCTGGGAGCATCGGCGACCGCTGGCTTCTCGACCATGTCGGAGATGCCGATGACACCGTTGGCATCGATCTCGCCGATCGGCGCGATGACACCATACGCACTGACCTCGCTGACCGGGACCTGCTTCAGACCAACGACGCTTCCGCCGGTGTCCACGCACACGTCACACATCGCAGCCAGCAGTTCGCTGGTGCCGATCAGTTCGTCGGGGAGCAGGACAGCGAACGGCTCGTCGCCGACGACGTCGCGGGCACAGCCGACCGCATGGCCCAGGCCCTTCGGTTCGTCCTGGTAGGCAAAGCTGACTCTGACGTCTCGGCCGATCGACCGCAGCCGTTCGGCCATCTCGGTCCGCCCGCTGGCAACGAGTTTGTCGACGACTTCGGGGGCGTCGGCGAAGTAGGCCTCGATCGACGGCTTGGCGTGGCTGTTGACGATCACGATGTGATCGATGCCAGCTCCGACAGCCTCATCGATGATCAACTGCAGGGCGGGCACGTCGATGATCGGCAGGAGCTCTTTCGGCACCGCCTTGGTGGCCGGCAGGAAACGCGTGCCGAGGCCCGCTGCTGGGATGACGGCGGTTCTCACTCGCATTCGGCGAGCTTACAAATACAATCGCCGAGACGATACCCTCGGCACTCACCAACGTCGAGTGCGCACCGCGCCGGAGAATCCACATGCCCACCTACGTATACAAATTCATCGACACGGGCGAGACGATCGAAGTCCAGCAGGCTTTTTCCGCCGACGCCCTGACCGAAGCCGTGCATCCGTCATCAGGCGAGACTCGCCCGGTGAAGAAGGTCTTCCTTCCGGTCGGGGTCTCCTTCAAGGGTGGCGGTTTCTACAAGACCGACAGTCGCAACGGCTCGAGCTCGGGCGCTTCGAGCACCTCCGGAGCGGGAGCGACCGGAACGACCGGCTCCGGCGATGGAGCGGCCGGTTCGTCGTCCGGCAGTACCAGCTCCGCTGACAGCTCCGGCTCCGGCGCCTCTCCATCCGGGGAATCCGGATCGAAGCCGACGAGCTCGCCAACACCGGCCAGCACTCCGTCGCCTTCGAGTGGATCAACAGGCTCGGGGAGCTCGTCCGCGTCCAGCGGCTCCGGCAGTACCCCGTCGAACTGAGCCCAGCAGTCGTCGCGAGCGGTGCCGCGCCGGCGACGCGCACGATACGTTCGTCGAGTGCGGGCGTGGCTCGCACTCGACCCACACCAACCAACACCTTCCCCCGCACATCGATACCCGGTCGTCCACGACGTCCGGGTCGGATCTCGGAGGTCGCCAATGCGCTGGATGCCACGGCTGAGAATGTTTATGGCCCGCAGGCCATGGCTCCACTGGGTTCTCGTCGCAATCCTGGCAGCCGGCGTCGCCGCGATCGTCGCGGCCGAGCTGGCCGACGTACGCCGTCAGCGTGACGCGTGGGCAAAGACGATCGACGTGATCGTGGCCGAACGCGACGTCGTCCCTGGCGAGTCGATGGTCGGGAGATTTCTCGTGCGCGCTGTTCCGATCGGGTTGGCCCCGTCGACAGTCCTCACGGGCCTACCGGTTGCCGCGATTGCGACGCAGGAAATCTCCCGCGGTGAGATGATCGTCGAGGCGGACATTGCCCCGGAGCGCAGCCAACTCGCGCTCCTCCCGTCGGGGTGGCTGGCGATCCGGGTCGTCGATGATTCCGACCAGACCGCATCGGTGTCGCAGACGCCTTCGGATTCCAGACAGGCGCAGCCGATGTTCGTCGTGGGTGATGCCGCCGCGATTCTGGCCGACGGGGCGATCATTGCCCCCGACGCCATCGTGCTTGGCGTCGAATCCGGCGTTGTCGTGATCGGCGTTCCGTCTGACGTCGCTGGCGCAGTTGCCCGCGCGGTCAGTCAGCGCTCGGCCGTCATCGCTCTCGCCCATTGATGAGCCACCGGCTCAATCTGCGGCGCGGGTGCTCGGCACGATTCGCGATGACCATGGCCGAGCCTCGTCCCAGTGGTGCCCGACGATGCGGGCCGAGCGCAGTTTGGCGAGAAAATCCAACGGCCCGTCGAAGTCTGGCATCTCCACGAATGCGGCGCCGAGGGCGAACGGTACGTGGGCGTCACTCCCCGATCCGACCGGGAGGCCATACTCGACAGCGAACTCTGCCGCGCGGCGATTCAACGACTGCAGGGATGTCTTCGCGTTCATTGCCTCGACGGCATCGATGAGGCCTGCGTCGGCAAGATCGCGCATCGCATTCTCGGCCAGGTTGCGCCGCATCGGGTCGAACGGATGCGGGATGTAGACCAGCCCGCCCTGGGCCCGGATCATCTCCGCTGCCTGTCGTGGTTGCACACCGATCGGAACCCGCTCGGTCAGGAACAGACCGATGATCTCGCCGGCGTGGGTCCGCAACTCCTCACCGATGACGACGCGACACGGCAGCCACCGCGCCAGTTCCACCGCGCCGTTGATCGCATTGTGGTCGGTGATACAGACGACGTCGAGGCCGGCCGCGACGACGGCAGAACCAATTTCTTCCGGCGTCGTCGTCGAGTCACCGCTCCACATCGTGTGGCTGTGCATGTCGACGCGGACCCAGCCCTGCGTCAGCGGCACGGCCAGGTGAGGGTGCCGGGCCACGGCTTCCGGATTGGCAACTGGCACCACCGCACGGTAGTCCGGGCAGCGCCGTTCGTCTGCGCTGATTCGGGGCTCAGAGCGTGATCGGGCAGAAATGCGCGTCAACTGAAGGACACATGTGTCACACCGGGCGGCCACCGAGGCTGGTTACGTTGTGGGCGAACCGCGAGGACCAGCCTCGCGGGCGAGGGAGAAACCATCATGAAGACTTTGATCAAGGGTGCAGTCGCCGTCGGCCTGTTGTTGACCGTTGCCTCGTGCAGCAGTGACAGCAAGTCGACGAGCACGACGAAATCCGTCAACACCACCGTCAGCAGCGGTAACACCACCGCTGTGAGCACTGCCGCCAGCACTGACCTCAACACTGCGGTCACCACCGCTCTCAGTACCGACCTCGGCACCGCTGCGGGTGCCGCCACCACCATCGCTGGGGGTACCCCCAGCAGCGTGCCCGTTCCGAGCATCGACACGACCGGCCTCAGCGCAGCCCAGGCCCAAGCCTTGACCGTCACCGTGACCGGTGCGGCCGCGCAGGGCGTCGTCATCGATTCAGCGTGCCTGTCGAAGGTGATTGCCAAGATGAGCGATGCAGACGCGCAGTTGATCGTGACCGCCGGCGTCGGCGGCAACCCGACGCTGAGCGAGGCCGGCGAGGCGCTGAGCCCCGAGGCTCAGAAGTGCCTGCCCGCCTCGTCCGCGACCCCGGCTGGCTGACCGAGTCTCCGCACACAACTCTGTTCGCCGTCATCTGCTGAACGGACGTGAACACGAACGACATGGCCGACGCGTGCGCGTCGGCCATGTTCGGTTTCCACGTCAGCCAACGACGGTGCGCTGGAACTTGTGCATCAGGTGGCGTCCGGCCAGAACAGGAGGGTGGTGCGGCTCGCCGCGGCCCGGAAGGCACTCGATCAGCGCGTCCCAGTTGGCGTTGTGGAAGAAGGCGATCGATGTCCGTCGGGCCGCCTCCGGCTGTTCCACCACCCGATGCATCGTCGAGCGCCAGTGGTTGTTCGTCCATTGGGCGAGGCTGTCGCCGAGATTGATCACGAACCCGGCGGCCACTGCATCGACCGGAATCCACCGGCGGTTGGCAGACCGGACCTCCAGCCCGGTGCTGCCAACCGCGGTGCGCAGGATCGTCAGCGTGCCGTAGTCGGTGTGCGCCCCAGCTCGGAGCTGACCGGGCAGCGCCACGGTCGGCAGCTGCGGATAGTCGAGGCAGCGAAGCGCGCTGACGTGCTCGTCGATCATCGGCACGAAATAGTCACGGCCGAGTCCGAGCGCTGCGGCCATGTGACCGAGCAGACGGGCGGCCAGACACGACATCTCGATGTAGTACGTCTCCATCGCTTCTCGGAATGCAGCGGGAGCAACTGGCCAGAGGTTCGGCGAGCGGACCCAGATCTCGTCGGGATCGGTCGGGGCAGTCGTCGGGGTGTCGAGAGGGCCCAACGAGTACGTGTGCTTGCGGTCGGGCGGTGTGACATCGCCGATCGACGACGCAAGGGTTTCGGCGGCAAATCCCTGATATCCGTACGGGTATCCGGCGGTTGGCATCGCAACGCCGTTCCGGACGGCCTCGGGCTGGTCGAAGAATGCTCGCGTCATCACCCAGGCATCATCGATCACGTCGTCCGGAACGCTGTGACCGATGATCTGGAAGAAGCCAACGTGTTCGCATGCCTCACCGATCTGCAACGCGATCGTGTGCGGATCATCGCGGAGATCGATGACCGGGATCCCGACTTCGACCACGCGTCACGCACCGCTCATGGTGACATCGCCGATGACCAGGCTGACGCCGGTGGCACGCATCGGCAGCCAGTCGATGTCGCCGCCGATCTCGACGATGTCCTGCAACATACGCTGCAACGTGGACGCAATCGTGAACTCCCGAACAGGGCCGCCGAGTTGGCCGTTGCTGATCAACAGGCCAGAGGCACCCGTCGAGAAGTCGCCACTGATCGCGTTGACACCGCTGTGCATGCCCTGCACGCTCTGGATCAGCACGCCGTCGTCGACGTCGGAAATCAGGTCGGCCTGCGAACGCGTTCCTGGCTGAAGCTGCATTGCCAGGCAACCCACCCCTGGGGTGCCTTTGAAGCCGCCCCGCACGGCGTTGCCCGTGCTCGTCGTGCCCGCCCGTCGAGCGCTGTACGACGAATGGACGAAACCCTGCAGGATGCCCGCTTCGATCAGTGAGTTGCGGCGTGCCGCCAGACCTTCACCGTCGATGTCGGTTGCTGTGTAGGCCCTGGGATTGGTCGGATCGTCGACAAGCGTGAACAACGGGGAGGCGACCGATTCACCGACACGGTTGGCGAAAAGACTGCGCCCCTTGGAGACGTTCTCGCCGTTGAGGGCGCTGCTCAGAATGCCGATGAACTGCGCTGTGACATACGGATCGAACACGACAGTGATCTTCTTCGATGGCGGTTTGACCGCACCGAGCAGACGAGTTGCTCGGTCGGCGGCCTCACGCGCCGCCTTGGCGAGATCGAACTCGTGCGGCGAGCGGCCGACAGCAAAACCGAAGCCGGTCTGGGTCTCGTCACCGTCATCGGCGAGGGTGCCGACCGAACAGAAGCATCCGTTCTCGCGGCCACTGACGCGGATGCCGGAGGTCGACGCGACCGCAGCCTCGCCGGACGCGTCGCTGTAGTTCGAGTCGTCGACGCGCACCCGCTTGTCAGCGCCCCGGGTCAGACGCTCGAGCTCCTTGGCCAACTCGATCTTGGCATCGGTCGGATACTCCGCCAGTTCGTCACTCCACAACTGTTGGGCGATCACGGCCACACCATCCGGCTCAGCGAGACCCGCCCATTCATCGGGGGTACCGAAGGCGACGTTGTCTCGGGCCTCGGCCAGAACCGACGCAATCGCGTCAGCGTCAAGCGTGCCCGCGTAAGCGAAGCCGGTGCGACCATCCTTGATGACCCGAATGCCGATGCCCTCGCTCTGCGCGCTGACGAAGTGCTCGATCTCGCCCTCGTAGACACGGACGTCGGTCTCCTGACCACGCGAGACGTAGGCCTCGATGTGTTCGCCGGCGCCGGCCTGATCGATGACCCGGTCGGCAATGGCCTGCAACTCGCTGGACGAAGCAGTCGATCTGGTCGCTGCTGATTTCGTGGAGACGTTGCTCATGCTGCCGTCCCGCCGATCGTCATCGCCTTGACCCGCAGCGTCGGTTGTCCGTCGCCGACCGGCACGCCCTGACCGTCCTTGCCGCACGTGCCCGGGTTGCCCATCGCGAAGTCGTTGCCGAGTGCCTCGATGTCACGCAGGACCTGCGGGCCGTTGCCGATCAGATTGCCTTCGCGCAGCGGCTCGGTGATCTCGCCGTTCTCGATCAGGTAGGCCTCGGTCATTCCGAACACGAAGTCGCCGCTGGCCGTGTTCACGCTGCCCCCGCCGAGCTTGGCGACGTAGACCCCGTTCGGCGTGTTCTTGATGATGTCCTCGGGCGTCTCCGTTCCGTTGAGGACATATGTATTGGTCATCCGAACCATCGGCAGATGCATGTAGCTCTGCCGGCGGCCGTTGCCACTGTGCGCGTGGCCCTCTTTGCGGGCGCGGAGATGATCCCACATGTAGTCGGTCAGTACGCCGTCCTTGATCAGTTCGTTGTACTGGCTGGCGTGACCTTCGTCGTCGATCCCGATCGCGCCCCACTCGCCCGCCATCGTGCCGTCGTCGACCAGCGTGACGAGCGACGAGGCGACCTGCTCGCCGACCTTGCCGGCGTAGACGCTGGAGTTCTTGCCGACCAGATCTGCCTCGAGGCCGTGGCCGCACGCCTCGTGGAACAACACACCGCCGCTACCGGCCTTGATCACCACCGGAATGGAACCGCTGGGAGCCGGTCGAGCGCGGAGCTTGGTGATGGCCTGACGGGCTGCCGTACGCGCCAATTCCTCGACGTCGTTGCTGTCGAAGACCTCGAAGCCGATCGTGTGACCGAGCGATTCGAATCCGGTCTGCATACCTGCATCGCCGTTGGCGACCACACTGATCCGCAACAGGTGGCGGACCTGTTCGTCCTCGGCCAGCAGACCGTCACTGTTGGCGACGATGATCCGCTTGCGGCTGTCGCCGTAACCAGCCGACACCTGGGCAATGGCCGCGCCCGCCGATCGCGCCGCCTCGTCCACTCGCTGCAGCAATGCAACCTTGGCCGCCTTGCCCACTTCCTCCGGGAAGATCTCGACGGTGTTGACATGGTGCGGCGCCTGACGGGTCAGCGCAACGGTACGCACGCCGCCCCCGCCCTGCGCCGCGACTGCACCAGCGGCCTCTGCGGCAGCGCGCAGTCCGCTCTCGGACAGGTCCGCCGTATACGCGAATCCGGTCGTCTCGCCGCGCACGACACGGATCCCCGCGCCGCGATCGCGACCGCTGGTGACCTGTTCGACACGACCGTCATCCAGGCCGGCCGAGGTGGAGAACTTGTCCTCCGCATACACCTCGGCGAAGTCGCCACCGTTCCGTAATGCTGTTCCGAGTACCCGCTCCAACACGTCTTGTTCGATCACACATCGAAGCCTAACGAGCGATGATTCGGTGAGGTTCTCGGGCTCCACCGACCGATTCGCGTGGAAGACGTCGTCGATGTCGTCGGGCACGACCTTGCAGCTCGGCGCGCGGACGCGTCTAACCTCGTATCTATGGCGAACGCAATCGATGTCGGTCTGCGCGGCGAGGCACGACTCACCGTCACCGACGCCGACACGGCGATCAATCGCGGCACCGGTTCTGTCCCGGTGCTGGCGACCCCGTGCGTGATCGCGCTCTGCGAGAAGGCTGCGATCGCGGCGATCGGCGACCGGCTTCCACCAGGTACGACCACGGTCGGGATGCGGGTCCAGATCGACCACCTCCAGCCAACGGCGGTTGGTCAGGTGGTGCACGCCGAAGCAGTCCTGCGTTACGTCGAAGGCCGCAAGATGATCTTCGCAGTGTCGGTCGACGACGACCGCGGGCTCGTCGCCGCCGGCAAGATCGTGCGTGTCGTCGTCGACATCGAACGCTTCATGGCCAAGACCGTCTGAGATCCGCAGGATCCTCGACATCGACAACGCGAGTTGACATGAACGAGATCTGATGGGGCGGTTTCGCTGGAGTCGACCACCTAGAGTTCAGGCTCGTGTCAGCGCCAGCCGAGATTCAGTCCTCGAAGCAGCGCGCCGCCCTGCCGTGGGTTTGCGAGATCGTGGTGATCGGCGTCGTCTACCTCGTCTACAGCTTCGTCCGCAATCAATTCGGCTCCGCCACGCTGGCAGTCGGCGCCGAACCCACTCAAGCGTTCCACAACGCCTTGGATGTGATCAGGCTGGAGAAGTCACTCGGTTTGTTCCACGAACGGGCGATCCAGGGCTGGTTCATCGGGACCGATTGGATCATCCAGCTCTTCAACATCTTCTACGGCACGGCGCATTTCGTCGTCACACTCGGATTCCTGATCTGGCTGTTCATTCGCAAACGAGAGGCATTCGGGCGTTGGAGGACGACGCTGATGGTCACGACCGTCCTCGCTCTGGTCGGCTTCGCATTGTTCCCGCTGATGCCACCGCGTTTGTTGAATGCCTATGCCCACGAGCCGAACTGCGTCAAGAACGAAACGGTCGAAGCCACCAACGTTGTCGTGTGCTACCGCTACGGCGGCGGCGAACTCGCCGATTCGTTGCCGGGCAAACCGCAATACCACTTCGTCGACACCCTGCGAACCGTCGGTGGATTGTGGTCGTTCGACTCGAAGAAGCTCGATGCCGTCTCCAATCAATACGCCGCGATGCCCAGCCTGCACATCGGCTGGAGTACCTGGTGCATGCTCGTCGTGCTCTCCGTCACCAAAAAGACCTGGGCAAGGGCCGCGGCGATCGCCTACCCGTTCCTGACCCTCACCGTGATCGTCGCGACCGCCAACCACTACATCATCGACGCTGTCGGTGGTCTCGTGATCCTCGGGGCCGGATACCTCTCGGCGGCAGGTCTCGATCGCCTGTACGCGAAGCGTGCAGAATCCGCCCCCGACGCCACCCAACAGACATGACGGACACACCGATGGACGTGGTCGATGTCGTCACCGGCTGACAGCCGGGTCGACGTCACCTCCTCCTCCGGGCGCTCAACGTCCAAACTGCGGCCGACGGCGGGCCAGGTCACGATCGTCACTGCCGTCGCGCTGGTGCTCCACGGACGTGCTCTCGTCCGCAAAGCGGCGTTGAACGGCGATGAGGCGACGATCGCCGTGATTGCGCGGATGATGCGGCACGGGGCGCGGCTGTACACATCGGCGGTCGACCGCAAACCTCCCGGAGCATTCGTCGTCTACAGGTTGCTGGAACCGCTGTTCGGCACGTGGACCCTGGCCGCTGGCCGCTGGGTCGCCCTGGTGTTCAGCGTGATCGCGATGTGGTTGCTGGGCTTCGAAGCCAATCGCCGTTGGCCCGAGGTTTCGCCGTTTGCTGTCGCGCTGATCGGCGTGATCGCGTTTGCACTGCTTCCCGCCGAGGACTCGCGTGCCGTTGGATTCGAACTGCTGGCAACACTGCCTGCCGTCGCCGCGTTCGTTCTGGGTGCTCGCCGACGCTTCCTCCTCGCCGGCATCGCGCTGGGGATTGCTGCGTTGTTCAAGCAGCCGATGCTCCTCGGCGCCCTCCCGCTCGCAATCCAAGTTCTGTTCGTCCGCAACAGTCCTCGCGATGAACGGTGGATGCGACGCCTGGTCCGGCTCGGCATGACCGGGCTCGCAACAGCGGCAACCGTTGTCGCCGGGCTGATTCCGTTCGGGCTGCGCAACGCGTGGGGCTGGTATGCAGGGGTCGGCGACAACTACCTCGGCGGCACTCACATCACGACCGTGCTGATCGTGGCCTTGGAACAGTTGGGCTCGTTCGCCGGGTTGATGATGGGGCTGCTGATCCTGGCCGTGTTCGGCGCATACGGCGGACGCGCATCGCACCAGCGGCGCGCCGGACCGGAGGGGCCGCACGCTGCACCGCGACCGCAGCTCGACATCGTGGTGTGGCTGGGGGCCAGCGTGCTCGCCACGGCGATCGGCCTGAGGTTCATCCTGCACTACTTCGATCAGGTGCTGCCGCCGCTGGTGATGTGCGTCGCGCCCGTCCTGGCCGATCCCCGACGGTTGTTCGCCCGGCAACGACGGTTGCCGCGATTCGCCCTGCTCTGGCTCGTTGGTGGCCTGACGTTCAGCGGTTGGACCCTGCTCGACCCGAACCTGTTCCACGACCTCCCGCGAGTCGACCCGGTTGCCCACGCGATCGATGCACTGACCACGCCTGGCCAGCGCATTTTCGTGTGGGGCCAGGCACCGGAGATCTACTGGCTCAGCAACCGAGATCCGGCGACGCGGTACCCGCACATTGCGTTCATCACCGGCGTGACACCAAAACGGCCCGGCGTGCCAGCGTATGTCCTCAGCAAGAAGGGCGCCGCCGCAATTCTTCTCGGCGACCTCGAGCGAAATCGACCGGCGTTGATCGTCGACGCCGCCATCGAAGTAGTACGCGGGGGTAACCGCTACCCGCTGGCGACCAGCCCGATCGCTGCGTACGTGGCCGCGAACTACTGCGAGATCGAGGTTGTCGACAACATCCGGCTGCTGTCGCCCTGCCGGCCGTAGGAACGCATCACACGTTGGACGCCAGCCAAGCGCCCGGTGACCCCGAGGAGAGCCAGCGCCACCACCCACCCGAGGACTGCGTCGAGCACCCAGTGGTTGCCGGTGACCACCACGCAGAACAGAATCGTCGCCGTGTGCAGCGGCCCGAGAATGCGCCATCTGTGGCCCTTCGCGAATTGCCACCACACCACGCCGACCCACATCGCGAAGCCGCAGTGCAGGCTGGGCGCAGCCGCGAACTGATTCGTGAACGAGTTCACGGAACTCGGCAAGGAAGACCACGGACCGTGGAATTGGACGAGCGTGTCGATCATTCCGATCGGACGCATCGACAGATCCTGCTCCAGAATCCGACCTCCCCACGGGGCTCCGGCATCCATCAGCCGAGGTGGCATCAGCGGGTACAGGCGGAAGACAACGAGCGCGACGCCGAGTTGCAGGAGTAAGGCCGCGACCCACTGCCACGCCGCTGTCCAGGGCGCCTTCAGCAGCACCAGGGTGAGCAGGCCGAGCGTCATCCACTGGTGCGCCCACGAGTAATAGGCGTTGGCGAAGCGGATGATCAGACCGTGGGAGAGGAACATGCTCTGTAGGCCCTGTTCGATGTCCAGCCCCAGCGCATGTTCCACCTTGAGAACCGTCAGTGCGTGTCGGAACGGCTGCACCGGCAGTCCGTGGACGAAGACGTCGCGGCCGGCACCGACGCGCAGGTGGCGGTACAGGGTGTAGATCGCGACGGCCCCGACAACGGCCAGCAATCGCAGCGCGAGCGTCCGTCCTCGCGGCCAACCGGACGAAGGCGCCGTCGGATCAGAGGTTTCGACCACCCCTGTGACGAGGTCGAGGTCATCGGTCTTCAACGAGATGGCCTCAAGACTAGGACCGTTCATCCCGGGGTCCCTACCTCATCGGCCTGGTACCGAGACCTGAGCCGTTCGACACCGATACTCTGCCCGCGCCTCGACGGCAGTATCGTGACCACCGTTATGACGCTCGAGTCGATCCGCCAGCCGGCTGATCTCCGTAACCTCTCGTACCCCGAACTGGATGAACTCGCCGGCGAGATCCGCGACTTCGTCGTCAACGCGGTCGCCGAGAATGCTGGCCATCTGGGCTCGAACCTCGGCGCAGTGGAACTGACGTTGGCCCTGCACAGGGTCTTCGAATCACCGCGCGACGCAATTCTGTGGGACACCGGCCACCAGGCGTACGTGCACAAGATCGTGACCGGTCGACGCGAGATGTTCGAACAGCTGCGCAAGGCCAACGGCCTGTCCGGCTATCCGAGTCGTGAGGAGAGCCCGCACGATTTCGTCGAGAACAGCCACGCCAGCACTGTCTTGTCCTACGCCTACGGCATGGCGGTCGCACGCGATCTCGGGACCAACGGCGATCGTCGGCACATCGTGGCCGTGATCGGTGACGGGTCGATGACCGGAGGGATGGCCTACGAGGCCCTCAACAACATCGGCCACAGTAAGCAGCGCGTCATCGTCGTCCTCAACGACAACGGCCGCAGCTACGCGCCGACCATCTCCAACCTCACGTCAGCTCCTTTGAGTGCACCGGTTCTGCCTCCGCCCGTGATCGGCACCGAGTCGATCGACGGTTCACCGTTCCGGATCACGGAGAAACTCAGCCACGGGCTCACCAACATCCGTCTCAACCCGACGTATGTGCGGCGTCAGCGACGGATCGAGCGCTTCTTGCGTGACCTCCCCGTCGTTGGCCAACAGGCCGAAAAGGGCATGGAAGCGTTCAAAGCCGCCGTACGCGAATTCCTGCAGCCGACGTCGTTCTTCGAAGCGCTCGGCGTGCGCTACGTGGGTCCGGTCGACGGTCACGACATCGAGGCGCTCGAGACGGCGATGCGTAACGCTGTCGAACTGTCGGCCGAGGGTCCGATCTGCATCCACGTCCTGACCCAAAAGGGTCGCGGCTATCCACCAGCAGAGGACGACGACGAGAAGCACCTGCACGACGCGCCGATCTTCGACCCCAGCATCGGGCCACCGAAGTTCCTGCCCACCGGGTACACGCAGGCGTTCGCCGAGGCAATCATCAAAGAGGCCGACGCCGATTCGCGCATCGTCGCGATCACTGCGGCGATGCCTGGTCCAACGGGTCTGATCCCGTTCGAGACCCGGTTTCCCGACCGGTTCTTCGATGTCGGCATCGCCGAACAGCACGCTGTCACAGGTGCTGCCGGCATGGCGATGGGCGGCCTGCGCCCGATCGTCGCGCTGTACTCGACGTTCTTGTCACGAGCGTGGGATCAGGTGGTGTACGACGTCGCCCTGCACCGCCTCCCGGTCATCTTCTGCCTCGACAGGGCTGGCATCACCGGTCCCGATGGTGCCAGCCATCACGGCGTGTACGACATGGCGCTGTTGTCGAAAGTTCCCGGCATGCGGGTTCTCGCCCCATCGAGCGCGCAGGAACTGCACGTCATGTTGCACGACGCAATGTCGCTAGCCGACGAAGGCCCGGTGATGATCCGCTATCCGCGTGGCGATGCGCGTCAGGTCGGCGAGCACGAGGTCGGCACTGGCCTCCTCGGTCGCAAGCTCCACACAGCCGCCGATCCACCGCAGTCGGTCTGCGTCCTCGCGATCGGCAAGATGGTCGCTGCGGCGGAACGAGCCGCTGAGCGGTTGGCTGCGTGTGGCGTCGACATTGCTGTGTGGGATGTCAGGTCGTGTGCCCCATTGGACCCAGCGATGATCGCTGACGCCGCCGCACACCGCTACGTCGTGACCATCGAGGACGGCATTCGCGAAGGAGGCATCGGTATGATGATCGCCGATCGCGTGCACGACCTCTCGTCGACCACGTTCGTCGAGGTGCTCGGCATTCCCACCCGCTTCATCCCGCAGGGCAAGCCGGAGCACATCCTCGCCCAGTTCGGTCTCGACGCCGACGGCCTCGTTGCCACCATTCACGGCCTTCCACAGCTCGACCGTCCCCAGCTCGACCGTCCCCAGCTCGACTGAAATCGGCGGAACGATGACATCCGAGACCAGGCTCTGCGACCTCGCGCCAGAGTTGGCGTTCGCCCGGTCGCTGGCCGATGTCGCCGATGCGATCACGCTGCCGTTCTACGAGAAGCGCGAGTTCGTGGTCGATCGCAAACCCGATCGCAGCGAGGTCACGATCGCCGACCGCAACACCGAAGCCGCACTGCGGTCACGTGTTGCCGAAGCGTTCCCGCAGCACTGCTTCTTCGGTGAAGAAACGGGCGTGTCAGGACCGACCGACACACCATGGAAGTGGATCGTCGATCCTGTCGACGGGACGAGCAACTTCGTACGCGGCGTGCCCGTCTGGGCGACGTTGATCGCGTTGACGCATGCCGATGTCGGGCCAGTCGTGGGTGTGGTCTCCGCACCGTCGATGAACCGTCGATGGTGGGCTGCGAAGGGTCACGGCGCGTTCGTCAATGGTCAGCCGATCCGAGTCTCGACGATCGATTCGCTGCACGACGCTCAGGTCTGCGTCACGTTCAGCGCCGGCTGGGACGAACTCGGGCTGACCGGCCATTTGGTGAAGTTGCAGCAGGCGTCGTATCGGGCTCGCGGGTTCGGCGACTTCTGGCAGCACATGCTCGTCGCCGAAGGGGCGATCGAGATCGCCGTCGATGCGATCGGCGTCCAGCCCTACGACCTCGCCGCTCCGCAGATCGTCGTCGAAGAGGCGGGTGGAACGTGGACCGATCGACTCGGTGCGCGGACCTATGAACAGAACTCGGCCGTCAGTTCGAACGGGCTCTTGCACGGCGACGTGATCGCCCGCATCAACGACTGACATCCACTTCTGAGAGCAGTTGTTCGAGACACGGCACCACCGGGTTGTCGATCCAGACGGTCTGGTCCGCTGGCATGCTCCCGCGCAGGACGAGTCGGTTCATCACCCGCACCACAATCGCGCAGTAGCGGGCAGCCGCGAAGACTTCGTACCAGAGAGTGTCACCGACGGTGCGGTCCGCCAGCTGCTCGTACAGTGCGGTCTGCTCGGCACGGGTCGGCTCGCCGTCGAGTCGCTCCACGCCCGATGTCTCGTGCACCCAACGGTCGAACATCAACCACCAACCGAGATCGATCTCGGGGGGTGCGATCGCCGCTGCTTCGAAGTCGGTGACGCATGCCGCCCGGTCCGCGTGCCAGATGATGTTGCCAGGACGAGGATCGCCCCAACACAGCGAGGGCTCCGGTTCTGCCGGCCGGTTCTCGTCGAGCCACATCCAGGCCCGTTCGAGCGGTGGATGAATGCGGCCGTTCAGTTCGCGCTCGGCATACGTACGCCACAACTCGAATTGGCGGGCGACCGACGGCGTGGCTCCCTCGGTCAACCACTGCAGCCCTGCCTGACGCCAGTCGATGGCGTGGATGCCGGCCATCATCCGCACGCCGTCGTCGATCATCGTGCGACGTGATTCCGCCGAGACGTCTGTGAAGAATCCCTCGAGCGTGTACATCGGCGATTCGATCGGCACGACTCCTTCCACGAATCCCATCACGAAGAACGGCGTGCCCAGCACCGACGGGTCGGATTCGTAACCGTACAACGGGGCGATCGGGATGCTGATCGCAGCGTGCCTGCTTGCGGCGGCCGTGATTGCCTCCATGACCCGGTATTGGATATCGATCTCGATTTCGATCCCTGGGACCTGGGCCGGGTACACCGCAGGATCGGGTGTCTCCTGGCGCAGGACGAACCGCTCCGCGTGTTCTGTGTCACCACCGGTCCACGTCGCCGCCAGGATGCTCGTCTCGGCCGAGAAACCGCTGCCGGGCTTGCCGTGCAGCTCGAGGTGCAGGTCGGACGCACCGGTGAGGCGAGGCTGCAGCCACACCTCGAGGGCACGCCAGGAGGGGCTCGAGTTGTTGGTCGTCACTGCAATGTTCTACAACGATGGGGCCCGATCTGATCAACTGTGCAGATGGCCGGTCCAGTCGTCCGCAATGCATTGCTGATCGCGACGATGACCGAGCCGGCGACAGGGAGAACGCAATGACGATTCCAATGCTGGATCTCGGGATGTACCTGCAGCGAATCGAGGCAGACGCAATTCTGCTCTCTCGCGCAGCGGGCCACACCGGGCCGGACGCATCGATACCGACATGCACCGACTGGACGACGCGGGATCTGTTACTGCACATCGGCGAGGTCCATCGCTGGGCCACGAACATCGTCTCCTTGGCCGTCATGCGTCCGTCGGAGCTGCCACCCGAATTCCTCGGTCCACTTCCGGACGATGACCATCTGATCGAATGGTTCGACGCCGGGTGGCACACGCTCGTCGAGACATTGCACGCTGCGTCCGAGGATCTCCTTTGTTGGACCTTCCTGGCCGATGCTGCGCCCCCCGTGTTGTTCTGGGCGAGACGCCAGGCCTTCGAAACCGGCGTTCATCGGGCCGATGCCGAATCTGCGGTCGGGTCGGTGACACCGTTCCCGTCGACCTGTGCGGCCGATGGGATCGACGAGCTCCTCACCGGATTTTTGCCGCGCCGGCACAGCCCACTGCATTCCGCGACGCCGCTGACGATGGCGGTCAATCTGGTCGACGATGCGCACACCTGGCACCTGACGATCAGTGAAGGCCCGGTGGTCACCGATCGCGCCAGTCGTCCGGCTGACTGCGCAATCAGTGGTCGAGCGTCGGACGTCTATCTCGCCCTGTGGAACCGACAGGGCACCGAATTGCTGACGATCGACGGTGACCCGTCAGTGCTCGATTCGTTCCGTGACAACATCACCATCCGCTGGGCCTGAATTCCCATTGTCTGCGCATTCCGGGTGCCTTCGGGAATCGCCACGTGACGAATCCCTCCGCCGAGTCCTGGCGCCTGACGGCCGACTCCGGCGGCCGACCGAACGATCCGCCCGTTCTGAATCGCGGAGTCAGGGCGACCAGCAGACTGTGAGGGATGCTCTCTGGCACGAGCTGGCCCATGGCGCGGGCTCGAACGACCTTCTCTTCAGTGGTAGAAGGGCTTCTCGCCGCTGGCGTGGTCGGTCAGATCCTTGACGCGATCGATGCCTTCGATCTGGTCGACGAGCGTCGTCTGCACGCCTTCGAGCATCGTCATCCGGCTCATCGAGCAGCCGTGGCAGCCGCCGCCCATCGTCAGATACGCCGTGCCTTCGGTGTCGTGGCCGACATAGGTGACGAAACCACCATGCGAGGCCAGCGCCGGATTGACCTCCGCCGAGATCACGCTCTCGACCTCCGCCGACAGCGGATCGTCGTTGACCAGACCCTCGATCGTCGGCGCGGCAGGCTTGTTCGGATTACGAATCACGAGACCCTGGGACTCGGTGTAGTCCAGCGTGGCATTGGCGAGCAGATCGAGGTCCTTGGATGGGATGATCACCTTCATGCCATCGTGCGTGCGAACTTCATCCGTGAACACCGCCTTGGTGACGATCTCGAACGACAGGTCGTAGCGGAAGTCCTCGCCCGGCGAGCTGATTATCTCGAGACGCAAGCCGAGGCGATCGGTCTCCGGTTCCTGATCACGCATCGCCACGATCTGCTCGTGCGCGGCGGCCGTGATCGAAATGATCGTGTCGGACTCGGTCGAGGCAGCTGCGCTGAACGAAGAGGTGGTTGTCACGACGAAAATGCTATCGGACGTGCCCGGGTGTGGGCGTCAACCGCCACCGTCGCATTCGATGCGCTGCCCGGTGACACAGCCGGCTGCCTGACTGCACAGCCAGAGTACGACGTCGGCCTTGCCCATGTTGTACGGAGCACCATTGGCAGCCATCCGTGATGTGGCGACAGAGGAGAACATCACGATGTCCCCCCGAGTCCACGGCCACCGCCAGTCACCAAAGCGACCCGCCCCGCCGACTGGCGAGCGTTTACGAATCTGTTGTCGCTCCTGTTCATACCCCCAGATCGACGTGTCTGTGCCAACCTTGCCAGATGCAAGAAGGCAGCCGGAAAGCGATCATCGCAGCGTTCTTCGCCAACCTCGGTATCGCCGTGGCGAAGTTCGTGGGCTTCCTGCTCACCGGGTCAGCCGGCCTGCTCGCCGAAGCCGGCCATTCGTTGGCCGACACCGGCAATCAGGCCCTGTTGATGCTCGGCGGCAGACGTGCCCAACGTCGGGCCACGGAGCGTCACCAATTCGGGTTCGGCAACGAGCGGTACTTCTGGGCCTTCGTGGTTGCACTCGTCCTGTTCAGCATGGGAGGCCTGTTCGCGCTATACGAAGGAATCCAGAAGCTGATCCACCCGCACGTGGCGGACAGCCTCGGTATCGCCA
>JAYTOM010000381.1:0-15467 GCA_043747765.1 Actinomycetota bacterium | reverse complement strand
GGGCCACAGACCGTGTCGATCACCGCTGCGGCGACGGCCAGACCAGCGAGGGTGCCAGCGCCTCGCGCACCAAATGTCGCGATCGACCGCTGTCCTACTGGAACCGTGGCCGTCGACGTCACGTCGAACCCTCCGGCCAGATCCTCGGTGACGGCCATCCGGACCAGCGCGGCCACGGCATCGGGATCGACCGCACTGTCGATCAGACGCGTGCGTGTCGGTTCGCAAAGCGAGTGGAACACGAACATCTACAGGCCTTCCGGAATGCCGGCGACAGTCGGCGCGCCGCCCCGGTCGAGGCGCTCGGTGAGATGGACCAGCCAGACGTCTCGTGGCTCGGTGAAGTCGCTACGCCGGTGGCATCCGCGACTTTCGGTCCGCGCCGACGCTGCTTCGACCACCGAGGCCGCGATCGTCAGCAGGTTCGTTGCTTCGAACGCTCGGCGACTGGCCACGACGTCGACCGACACGCACGCGGCATAATCAGCCAGCGAATCCTGGGCGGCGCGCAGACCTTCCGGGCGACGCATCACGCCGACATGCCGGGACATCGTCGAGCGCACCTGTGTGCGCATCTCCTCCGGCAGCAGGCCGACCCGGACGCTGTTCAGGTCGTTGTCACCGATGTCCGGTTCGACCAACTCGGGAAGCTCCCACGCCAGGTCGCGCCCGACACGCGTACCAGCGACCACACCTTCGGTGAGTGAATTGCTGGCGAGACGATTCGCTCCGTGAACTCCGGTGCACGCGACTTCGCCGACAGCGAACAGTCCGGGCAACTCGGTACGACCGTCGAGATCGGCACGAAGGCCACCGCACACGTAGTGCGCTGCTGGCGCGACCGGGATGCGATCCTTCGCTGGATCGATACCGATCGCCCGGCATGACGCCGTGATCGACGGAAAGCGCTCGTAAAAGCGTGCACCGAGGTGCGTGGCGTCGAGGTACACGTGATCATCGACGCCACCGGCGCCAGTGGCCATACGCTCACTGATTGCATTTGCAACAACATCGCGCGGGGCGAGATCTTCCAGAGGATGAACCCCGGCCATGACCCTCTGCCCGGCTGCGTCGTACAGGATTGCACCCTCGCCGCGCACCGCCTCGCTGATCAGAGCCTGCTGGCCGCGCGCATCCGGCCCGACCCAGAGAACGGTCGGATGGAACTGCACGAATTCGATGTCGCGTGCCGGAAGCCCGGCACGAAGGGCCAGGGCAAGGCCGTCGCCGGTGACAGCCGGAGGATTCGAGGTGGAGGCGAACACCTGGCCGTAACCACCTGTCGCGATCACGATGGCGCGAGCCGAGACAACGCCGACCGATTGCACCACTCCTGTGGTGTCGGTGATCGCGATACGAACCCCGGCCGCTTGACGCCGGCCATCTGAGTTCGTGCCCGTGACGAGGTCGAGCGCGAACGCGTGGTCGAGCACGTCGACGCCTGCCGAGATCGCCGACTGATCGAGCGTGCGTTGTACCTCGGCGCCACTTTGATCGCCACCGGCATGCACGATCCGGCGATGTGAGTGGCCGCCCTCCATCGTCAGTGCAGGTTCCGTGCCACCGTCGTTGTCAGGATCGAACGACGCGCCGAGACGCATCAGGTAGCGGATCGCCTTCGGTGCTTCGGCGACGAGCTGACGGACCGCATCCTCGTCGCACAACCCCGCTCCCGCAGCGAGCGTGTCGCGTACGTGGTTCTCGAACGAGTCGGCCGGATCCAAGACGCCCGCCAGACCACCCTGCGCCCAGGCCGTGCTCCCGGCATCGAGCGTGTCCTTGGTGACGATCAAGACAGAACGAACGGGCCGGGCAGCAATCGCTGCGGCCAGCCCCGCCGCGCCGGAACCGAGTACGAGGACATCCACATCGCGCTGCCACGTGTCCGTGGGCGCGGCGAGTTGCAGCGGAACCCTGGCGGTCATCGAATCACTCTCCTGTTCGGGACGGCTTGCCGATCGCGATCATTCGCTCGACCGACTCACGCGCCCGGTCGGCGATTGCACGCGGGACCGTCACCTCGTCCGTTCCATCGCGCAATGCACGGACGAGCTTGGCAGGCGTGATCATCTTCATGTACTTGCACACAGCTGCGGGGTTGACCGGCTCGAAGACGACGAGCGGATTGGCCTTGTTCAACTGGTGCAGCATCCCGGTCTCGGTGGCGACGAGGACCTTCTTGGCGGTGGTGGTGCGGGCAGCGTCGACCATGCCTGCCGTCGAGAGGATCTTGGTGCGTTCTGCGGGGACGACGCCAGCACCGGCCAAGTACAGGGCGCTGGTGGCACAACCACACTCCGGATGAATGAACAGTTCGGCATCGGGCTCGGCCATCACCCGGGCTTTCAGATCGGCGCCGTTGATGCCGGCGTGGACATGGCACTCGCCGAGCCAGATGTGCATGTTCTCGCGCTGCAGCGAACGCTGCACATGAGCACCGAGGAACTGATCCGGGCAGAACAGGACCGGCCGATCTTCGGGGATGCTGGCGACAACATCGACCGCGTTCGACGACGTGCAACAGATGTCCGTCTCGGCCTTCACCGCAGCGGTCGTGTTGACGTAGCTGACGACGACCGCATCCGGATACTCGGCCTTCCATGCGCGTAGTTGGTCGGCCGTGATGGTGTCGGCGAGTGAGCACCCTGCACGCGAATCCGGGATGAGCACCGTCTTGTCATAGGCGAGGATCTTGGCCGTTTCGGCCATGAAATGGACCCCGCAGAAAACGATCGTGGACTGTTCTACAGTCGCTGCGACGCGACTGAGGGCCAACGAGTCGCCGACGTGATCGGCAATGTCCTGGATCTCGGCGACCTGATAGTTGTGAGCGAGGATGACCGCATCGCGTTCGCGTGCGAGCGCGCGTACTTCATTCGCCCACGCCTCGCGGTCGAAGGACGGATCGAATCGCGCTGCGCCGACCGAGTGACTCATCGTCGCCATCTCGCTCACGTCGTGTGCTTCGCGTGTCTCCCTCACGTGGCCACCCTAGGGCCAGCGCGTACACCCACCTCTGGTTGTTCGCAGGTTCACAATCTCGGTCGGATCGCCGAACCACATCGCCTCGAGTGCATCCACGATGTCGCCTGTACCGCGGTTGGACTGAAGGACGGCATGCACGGGATCGTCCTCGAACCGGACGACGCTTGCCACACCATCGTCATCCACCACGGCGATGGCGCGGACACGCCGCCGAAGCGGATGGCGGCTGGCCCGTTCGGACATCGTCCCGTCGTCGCCGAGCGGCGCGGCCCAACCAGTGGTCACGACAGCGGCGGCGTCGAACGAGCGGGCAATCACCCCTGGCGAGCCACTGAGCAGCGCGTACACATCCCCGCCTCCGTCGATGAAGCTCGAACGAGCGGCCTGTGGTCCATCGTCCAACAGGCGTCTCGCATCGTTGACGATCAACCCGTACAGGCGGGCGGCTGGAAGGTGGAATCCGAGCGACATGTCGAGGCGTCGTTCCAGCCAGATGGCGATGTTCAATGTAGATGCACTCACGTACTACTGAGTGCTTCGAGAGGACGATTTCGGAAAAGGAATCCCACGGTCGGACGTGAAGGTGGGGTGACGGGTGCCCACTCGACTCACCGCGTAGCGTTGCGGTGGCGTGAAAAGTTACGGGCACCTGTCGCACGGTCGTTGGGCACGCACTGTCGCGCTCGTCGTCATCGCCGGAATCCTTGCCGGATGCACGACCGCTCGCGCCGGGACCATCGGCCCGACGACGACTTCGACGACACAGCCGGCCACGACCGCGAGTCCTGAGACAATCGCAACAGAGCCGACGACGACCCAACCCGCCACGACCCAACCCGCCACGACCCAACCGGCGACAACCGAGCCGCCGCCGCCCAACACGATCAGCTCGGTGGTGGGAAAGGTCCCTCTCCCGACTCTGTCGAAGGCATTCAGTCCCGTCGCGGCCGGAAACCTCGCCGCAGCGATCACCGTCTGGCGCGACCATCAGCCGATCTTCAGTCAGGCATCGGGGCAACGCGTGAACGGGAAGCCGACGATCGACGACACCCCGTTTGTCCTCGCCAGTGTCAGCAAGCTGATCACTGCGTTGACCATCGCTCGACTTGCCGAGCAGGGCAAACTCGATGTGTCGGCACCCGTGCCGTGGAACTCGATGCACATCGGTCACGATCCCGGTTGGGACGACGTGACCGTACGCGAATTGCTCGATCACACGTCCGGTATGCCACCGGCACAGAGCAGTTGGCTGAACGATCCGGGATCGTGCGCGTTCCCACTGACCGAGGCGATGTCCACCCCGCCGCGATCGACACGCGGTCAGTGGACGTATTCGAACGGCAACTACTGCGCACTCGGGCTGTTGATCGAGGCCGTCACTCGGCGCAGACGCAACGTCGCCTCCAACTCACTCATCTTCGCTCCCATTCACGTCTCCGGACCACATCTCACCACGGACGGTCTGCTTCCGAACGACGCACCGTACTCAAACGGTGTCGCCCGACTCGAGCGACTCGGCGGCGCCGGAACGTGGATAGCGTCCACACACGACCTCGCCGCAATGCTCGATTCGGTGACCCCGCAAGACATGCTCACGCTGCGATCCCCGGGCATCATGACGGACCAGTACGGCTGGGGACACACAGGAACCGTCGACGGTGCTGAGGCCTGTGCCTGGGTGATGGAGGGCGGCCGGACCGTGGTCGTCGCCGTGATCTCCGGCTCGCATCCGGCCAGCGGAAGCGGACTCTGCGATATCGCCGTCCCTGCTGTGGCCGTCGATCTCGGCATCTGGGCCGGCAAGCCGGACCGCGCCCCGGGCTGAACCGCGCCCGCCATCGACCAGACCGCCATCGACCAGACCGCCCGGACATGCGGTCAGTGCAGCCCTGAATCGATGAACAACGTGGACAGCGCCGCAGCGCAATCGGCGACAGCAGATCCGAAACGCTGTGCGGGGTGACGAGTCAGACGTTCGACCGGCCCGCTGACGCTCACTGCGGCAATCACTGCCCGCGACCGCGACAACACCGCGGCAGAGACCGACGCAACGCCGGGCTCACGCTCCTCGACGCTTTCAACCACATCGAGCTCTCCCGAGTGGCCGCTGTCTGCGCCATCGCCAGCACCGGTGGTTGCCGACAGGACCCGACCGGCCGACCCCAGGCTGAGCGGCAAGCGAGCGCCCTCGGGAACGATCCATCGCAAGCCGTGCGGAGACTGCAGTGACACGACGCATCGACGTTCGTCACCTTCGCGAACGAACAGTTGCACGCTCTCGCCCGTCTCGTCGCGTAGCCCTGTGAGCAACGGGCGACCGATGTCACCGAGCGCGAACGCGTCGGCCGCCGCTCGCCCAAGCGCAATCAGTTCGAAGCCCAGGCAGAACCGACCCACATCGTCTCGCCGGATGAGCCCGTGTTCCTCCAAGGCAACAGCCAACCGATGCGCGGTGGCGCGTGGCAGACCTGTGGCCTCGTGCAATTCGGCGAGTCCCATCGGGCCGTGAGTGCGGAGCGTGCGGAGGAGACCGACCGCCTTGTCGAGAACTCCGACTCCCGATACGCTGTCCATTGAACGAGAATCCTATCTCAGGAAGTGAGATGAGTAGCGCATGAGCGAGCAATCCTCGACACCCGACACCACCCAGCCCAAGACGCTGCCGCAGAAGGTGTGGGAGCGCCATGTCGTGTACAGCGCTCCCGACGAGCCCGATCTGTTGTACATCGATCTCCATCTGGTACACGAAGTGACGAGTCCGCAGGCCTTCGACGGTCTTCGTCTCAGTGGCCGCGGCATCCGTCGGCCAGACCTGACGATCGCCACGGAAGACCACAACGTCCCGACCGAGAACATCGATCAACCAATCGCCGACCCGATCTCGGCCCGCCAGGTGGAGGTGCTGCGGGAGAACACCAAGGAGTTCGGCATCAGCAACTATCCGATGGGCGATCCGCTGCAGGGCATCGTCCACGTCATCGCCCCCGAGCAAGGGCGAACACTGCCCGGCATGACGGTTGTCTGCGGTGACAGCCACACATCGACACACGGCGCATTCGGCGCACTCGCATTCGGTATCGGCACCAGCGAGGTCGAGCACGTTCTGGCGACCCAGACGCTGCCGCAGACCCGACCGCAATGGATGGCCGTCAATGTCGAGGGCGACCTGCCCGACGGTGTGACAGCCAAGGATGTGATCCTCGCGATCATCGGCCAGATCGGAACCGGTGGCGGCATCGGCCACGTCATCGAGTACCGGGGTTCGGCGATACGCGCGCTGAGCATGGAGGGTCGGATGACGGTCTGCAACATGAGCATCGAGGCTGGTGCGAAGGCCGGCTTGATCGCTCCGGACGAGACGACGTTCGCGTATCTCGAGGGGCGCGCTCACGCTCCGAAAGGTGCCGAATGGAACGCAGCCGTCGACGACTGGAAGACATTGCGCACCGACGACGGCGCAGTTTGGGACAAGGAAGTCTCGATCGATGCGACCACGCTCACGCCGTTCGTCAGTTGGGGCACCAACCCGGCACAGGTCCTGCCGATCGGCTCGGTCGTTCCGTCACCTTCGGACTACGACGATCCGACGACGCGCGAAAATATCGAGAGGGCGCTCGAATACATGGATCTCGAAGCGGGCACCCCCATTCGCGACATCCCCGTCGACACCGTCTTCATCGGCAGTTGCACCAATGGCCGGATCGAGGACATGCGCGCTGCGGCGGCCGTCATGCAGGGACGCACCGTCACGGCCAAGCGTGTGCTGGTCGTACCGGGAAGTCACGCCGTCAAGGCCCAAGCCGAATCCGAAGGACTGCCGGCGATCTTCCGAGCGGCGGGCGCCGATTGGCGCGAGCCCGGGTGCAGCATGTGTCTGGCAATGAACCCGGACAAGCTCGCCGTCGGCGAGCGCTCGGCCAGCACCAGCAACCGCAACTTCGAAGGCCGACAGGGGCGGGGCGGCCGGACCCATCTCGTCTCTCCCGCAGTAGCCGCCGCTACTGCCGTGCTCGGCCACTTCGCCAGCCCGGCCGATCTGCCAGCACTCGCCAGCGTCTTGGACCCGGCCGCAGCAGCTCACGCCGCAGCAGCCCATACCGCAGCAGCCCATACCCCAGGAGTCCAGTCATGAAGCAGGTTCGCATCATCACGGGCACCGGTATCCCGCTCAAGCGCAGCGACGTGGACACCGACCAGATCATCCCGGCCGATTGGCTGAAGCGGGTTGAGCGCACCGGCTTCGAGAAGGGCCTGTTCTCGAGCTGGCGCGATGACCGCAACTTCGTGCTCAACGACGAAAGGTATGCGGGGGCGTCGATCCTGGTCGCCGGGCCCAGCTTCGGCGTCGGATCGTCGCGTGAGCATGCGGTCTGGGCAATCCAGCAATACGGCTTCGACGCTGTCATCGCGCCGAGCTTCAGCGACATCTTCCGCAACAACTGCACCAAGAACGGTCTCGCCCCGGTCGTTCTGTCGATGGAGTCCGTTCAGACGATCTGGGATGCGATCGAGGCAGATCCGACGATCGAATTGACGATCGATGTCGACCGTCTGCTCGTCGAGATCCCGGCGATCGGCTTCGAGCAACCATTTCCGATGGAGACCCAGAACCGCTACCGGTTCCTCAACGGCCTCGACGACGTCGGCATCACCATGACCCACGTCGGCGCGATCGATTCGTACGAGTCGACCCGCCCGTCCTGGCTCCCGTAACCCCGAAACCCCCACCAAAGTTTCGCGATTGTTTGGTGAGATGGGGCGGTTTGCGGTCAGACGAGGGCGTCGAACTCGCTGAGGTTGCGCAGCTTGGGGTTATTCGAGAAGACCTCGATCGGCTTCGTGAACGGCAGGCGCAGTGCTCTCTGCAACACGGTGCACTGCACGTGCTGGTTGTACTCGGCCAAGGTGACGGCCCAGCCGTCCTTGCCGGCGCGAGCGGTACGACCGCTGCGGTGCAGGTAGGCCTTTCCGTCCGGTGCCGGCTCGTAGTGGATGACCGCTCCGATGTCGTCGATGTCGATGCCGCGCGCCGCGACATCGGTGGCCACGAGCACGCTGATCTCGCCGGAGATGAACCGCTTGAGAGCCTTCTCTCGTGACGGCTGCGGAAGGTCTCCGTGGATCGCCTGAGCCCGCACCCCGAGATCCTGAAGGGCCTCCGTGGCCCGGTCGCACATCCGCTTCGTTCCACAGAACACGATGACTCGCTCGAACGAGCTGGCGATCGAGGCAACGACCTTGTCGCGGTCCATCCGGTGGACGGCGAGGAACAGGTGGTACATCGTGCCGACGGTGTCGGTCGGCAGGTCGATCGAGACCTCGACCGGGTCGATCAGGTAGCGCCGCACGAGATGGCCGACATCTCCGTCGAGCGTTGCCGAGAAGAGCATCGTCTGATGGGCTCCGGTGATCTTGCGCAGGATCCATTCGACCTGGGGCGTGAACCCATCGTCGGCCATCCGGTCGGCTTCATCGAGGACGAGCACCTCGATCTGGTCGAGATCCAACTCGTTGTTCTTGAGCAGATCGATCAGCCGCAGCGGTGTGGCGACGACGACTTCGACACCGGCATTGAGAACGTCGATCTGACGGTGGCGGGACGAGCCGCCATAGACCGCAAGCACTCCGTACCCGCACGCCTGGGCGACGGGCTCGAGCACTTCAGCGACCTGTAGAGCCAGTTCGCGCGTCGGCACCAAGATCAGTCCACGCGGCTTGTTCGGTTCGGCCTTGGCGCTGAGGCGGGCGAGCATCGGGATACCGAAGGCGAGGGTCTTGCCCGACCCTGTCCGGGCCCGGCCGCAGACGTCGACACCTGTCAGAGCGACGGGAATGGCCTCGGTTTGGATTGCGAATGGATGGGAGAATCCCGCTGCGGCAAGGCCGGCATCGAGATCGGCGGGAACGCCGAGGGCGGCGAAGCCGGTCGGGGCGTAAACGGTGGTGGTGGGCATGGGGGGCTCTCGGTGATCGGGGATGTGGTCGGCCGCCGGCTTGTTCGGGCGCCGATGACTACCGCGACCAGCACCGAGCCGGGCTGGAAGGTCAGGCATGTTGGGTGTCAGGGTACCCACGACACGGCATGTAATGGTGTTTCTCCAGGTTCCGGCGCGGGCCAGCAGTGGCAATCTCTGCGGCCGGCGATGCCGTCCGCGGTTAATCTGAAGCGGTGACTGCAGACCCGGCGCAACCAGACGATCGACGCGTCGGCGAGACGTCACCTGCGCCTCGTCGGCCGGCGACGACCGCGATCACCGCCGGGCGAGGAGCGAACGGCACGTCGCTGGCCACGCCCCTGTGGTCGTCCAGTACATGGAAGTCGGCGGGACTGGTCGATGCCCGGCGGCGCGCCACGAAGCACCGCGCATCAGAGTTCTACAGCCGCTACGGCAACCCGACGGTTCGCGCTTTCGAGGAAGCGATTGCCGAGTTGGAAGGAGCAGAGGACGCGCTTGCCTACGGCAGCGGCATGGGCGCGTTGACCACCGTCGTCCTCGCGCTCTGCGGGCAGGGCAGCCACATCGTCGCCCAGCGTCAGCTGTATGCAGGAACCCTCGCGTTCTTGCAGGGGCCGTGTCGACGCTTCGGCATCGACGTGACGTTCGTCGACGCTCTTCAGCCCGGGGCTTTCGCAGCTGCTGTCCAACCCGGCCGGACGATGCTGGTGCTGGCCGAGACACCGTCCAACCCGCTGCTCGAACTGGTCGACCTGGCCGAGCTCGGCGCCATCACAGGGCCGTTCACGCTCGTCGATTCCACCTTTGCCACCCCGCTCGGGCAGCAACCGCTCGAGTACAGCGTCGACCTGGTGCTGCACTCCGCCACCAAGGGCATCGCCGGCCACAACGATGCCACCCTCGGGGTGATCGCCGGCGAGCGTGATCTGCTCAACGAGATCTGGGGCTACGGAGTCCTACACGGAGCCACGGCATCGCCGCACGACGCCCTCAACGCGCTGCGTGGCATCCGCACCATGGCCGTGCGGATCAACCATCAGGCAGCGTCGGCGCTGCAGTTGTCGAAGGAGCTGGCAGCCGACCCGAACGTCGAAGCCGTTCACTATCCCGGCCTACCCAGCCATCCGCAGTACGACCTCGCCCAACGCCAGATGAAACACAACGGCACGGTTCTGTCGTTCTCGGTCACCGGTGGGCTGGCCCATGCGACGACCGTCCTCGACCGCCTCCGTCTGGGCTACGCCGCCACGTCACTCGGCGGACCGGAGACCTTGGTCTGTCATCCCGCCACGACCACCCACGCCAGCCTCACCACCGACGAATTGCAACTTGCCGGGATCGGCCCCGGCCTGCTGCGCGTGTCGGTCGGCCTGGAAGATCCGGACGATCTCGTCGCCGACTTCTTGCAGGCAATTCACGTCGAGCCAGAGCCATGAACCGGCCATGACCCATCTCGGCGTCGTGGTCCTGCACGGCCTCGGTGGCAGTCCGCACGCCGTGATGCCGATCACTGCTGCGGTGCACGGCGCCGGATACAGCACAGTGTCTCCGCATCTCCCCGGGCACGGCACGACGCCCGATGATCTGATCGGCCGGACATGGACCGAGTGGCTCGATGCAGTCCTCGAAGTCAGCGACGAGCTTGCCGCACGCACCGGACGAATCGTCGTGATCGGGCAGTCACTGGGCGCCACGCTCGCACTCGCTGTGGCGACCCGCCGAGAATCGATCATCGGCGTAGCGGCGATCAACGCCCTGGTCGTTGCGCCCGGTCCAGACGCCACCGAACACCTGCAGCACCTGATCGGCCGCGGCCGCACGATGCAGCCGGCAGGCGACCCGGATCTGCGCGACCCAGATGCTCACGACAGTGCCTATCCCGAACTGGCGCTGTCAGCGTTGATCGAACTCGGCGTCGGTGCCGCATCGGTCAACGAGTCGATGCACCGGATCGTCGTACCGACCTTCATCGCGTCCAGCGCCTTCGACGGCGTGGTCGATCCAGCGAATTCCGATGTCATTGCCGCCGCCGTGCGTGGCCCCGTGAAGCGCCTCGTCCTGGCCAACAGCGCGCACGTCGCAGCACTCGATCTGGACCGCGATCGATTGTGCACCGAACTGCTGACTTGGTTAGCCGGTTTGACCGATGGATCAGTGCCCGCTGACTGATGGATCAGTGAGTAGCCGGACGCGAAATGTGTCGTTAACTTGAGCGCGCTGCATCGGACCCGCGATTCCCAGAGGCCGGGCAGAAAGGAAACCGATCCCACCCCGCATTCCCCTGGCAACGTCGCCACGGAAGGACACAACGTCATGAATCAATTCGATGCAACCGCAACCGCCGGACGCAAAGGGATCGCCTACGACTGGCAGAGCCTGATGGCTGCTGACGGCGTCGCCGCGATCGAGGCCGAACTCGCTGAACTGGTGCTGGAAAACGCTGAATGACGTGTGAGTCGTAGAGTTCGCTCGTATGACGATCGAACACTTCGATGTGTTGGTGGTCGGTGCCGGCTTGTCCGGCATCGGCGCCGGGTACCACCTGAAGACAATGTGCCCGGATCGATCGTTCGTGATCCTCGAAGGACGCGACGACATCGGCGGGACGTGGGACCTGTTCCGCTATCCGGGCGTTCGCTCGGACAGCGACATGCACACGCTCGGCTACAGCTTCAAACCGTGGACGGCGGCGAAATCGATCGCCGACGGTCCGTCGATCCTGCAGTACGTGCGCGACACCAGTCGCGAGCACGGCATCGACGAACACATTCGTTTCAGGCACTCGGTGCAGGACGCCGAGTGGTCGACAGACAGCGCACGTTGGACGATCCACGCGGCTGTGGCAAGAACCAACGGCGGCCCGACCGAAACGATCACCTACACGTGCGGGTACCTGTTCATGTGCTCCGGGTACTACAGCTACCGGGGTGGCTACACCCCCGATTTCACCGGCATCGACCAGTTCGGTGGCCAGGTCGTTCATCCGCAGAAATGGCCGGAGAACCTCGACTTCGCCGGCAAGCGGGTGGTGGTCATCGGGTCCGGGGCAACGGCGATGACGCTCGTACCGGCGATGGCTGCGACGGCCGGCCACGTGACGATGCTGCAGCGTTCGCCGACATATGTCGTCTCGCAGCCTGATCACGACGCCATCGCCGACCGGTTGCGCAAGGTGCTTCCCGAGAAGGCCGCCTACGCTGCCACGCGTTGGAAGAACGTGACATTGCAACAGTTTCTGTACAAGCGGACCAGGACGCAGCCGGCCAAGGTCAAGGCCAAGCTGGTGTCGATGGTCAGCAAGCAGCTCGGTCCCGACTACGACGTGGCCACCCATTTCACACCGAAGTACAACCCGTGGGATCAGCGGATGTGCCTGGTGCCGAACAGCGATCTGTTCGAGACGATTCGTTCTGGCACGGCCTCAGTCATCACCGACACGATCGAGACGTTCACGAAGTCCGGCATTCGGCTTGCGTCCGGCGAGGAACTGCAGGCCGACATCGTCGTGACGGCAACGGGTCTGCAGATGGTGACCCTCGGTGAGATGGCCTTCGCCATCGACGGCGAGCCACTCGACTTTTCCAAAACCTGGACCTACAAGGGTTTCGCGTATTCCGATGTGCCCAACATGGGTTCATCGTTCGGGTACATCAACGCCTCGTGGACACTGCGCTCGGACCTGATCTGCGAATACGTCTGTCGTCTGCTGAACCACATGCGCGACACGCGCACTCAGCAGTGCACGCCACGCCTGCGCAGTTCGGATCGGTCGATGCCCGAACGACCGTGGATCGCCGATTTCACATCCGGCTACATGCAGCGCGTCATGCACCTGTTCCCGCGTCAAGGCGACCGAGAGCCGTGGCTCAACCCGCAGAGCTACACGCGCGACAAGAAGATGTTCCGCAAGTCGGCCATCGACGACGGCGTGATGCAGTTCACACCGGCCAGGGCGTCGGTCAGTTCGTCAGCGCTGTCACAGTAGACCTCGCCGGCAGTTTCCGGTCGAGAGCGAGGGCTCCGGAACACAGCGCGATGAACAGCACCACGACGATCACGGAATTGACGACAACCGTCGCGTATCCGTGCTCTTGAACGTTCATAAACGGATACGGGTAGTAGTCCTGCCCGTGGACGTCCTGCACGAACGAACCGCGAACCAGCGTGAACACCAGCCACAGCAGCGGCGGGATGGCGGCCAGGCGGATGACGCGCCACGACAGTCGGCGACGAGGCCCGAACGTCAGCCATCCGATCGTCGACAGGATCGGTGAAGCGGTGTGCAACACGAAGTCGGCGAGGGCATCCCACCCGGTCAACTCCTGCAAGTCGCGTAGGGCCAGATGGAAGACAACGCCTGTAACAGCGATCGCGATCACGCCGACGAGGCGGAACACGTCGAACGTGACACTCGTGCGATTCAGTTTCAGGGCGAGCATCCCGGTCGTGATCGCAACGACGATGTTCGACTGCACCGTGAAGAAGCAGAAGAAGTTGAAGACCTTGCCCCTGACGCTGCCGAAGCTGCCACCGTCCGACGTGGCCGAGAGAACGACCTGCAGGATCAGTCCGGCGAACACGACGAGTGACGTCGCGCCGAAGAAAAGGCGCGCATTGCGGGGGCTGTCGAACACGACCCGGAACCTACATGCCCGCCACTGCCCGACGAGCACGGTGGTCGGGCGCAGCCTCGCGTTCGGCGCGAGGCCCGCAGCGCTGAGATACTCGTGGCGTGGCGACACCAGATCACGATTCACATCCACAACGTGCCGACCACACCTGCGGAGCGGCCCTCACCCGCCGCCTGTTCATTCGCGCCGGGGCGGTGGTGGCGGGTGCAGCGGTTGTCGGAGCGTCGCTGGCGGCATGTGCCAGCGACTCCGCTTCGACACCGGATGCTGCCGCGGCAACAACCTCGGACGAGCCGCCGACCACACCCCCACCGACGACGGCACCACCGAGCACATCCCCGCCGAGCACATCCCGACCGAGTAGCAGTTCGGCACCCGACACGACCGTCGCACCAGTCGTCACGGGCGGAGCGACGACCGTCGCGAGCACCACGACGACCACATCAACGGCACCGGCCATGAGCCTGAAGGACATCGAGCATTTCGTGATCCTGTTCCAGGAGAACCGCAGCTTCGATCACTACTTCGGCACCCGCCCTGGCGTTGCCGGATTCGCCTCGACTCCCGCCGGCATGAACTATCGCAATCCGTTCCCCGATCATCCTGACGGCTACCTGTTGCCGTTCCATACGGACTCGACGGTCACGTCGGCGCAGTGCGGAAAGGATCCGAATCATTCGTGGGAGGCGCAGCATGGTGCTGTGAACGGTGGGAAGAACGACGGGTTCGCGACTTCGATGGGCGCCCACGCTCTCGGTTACTTCAATCGCGCCGACATTCCCTATTACTGGTCGCTCGCCGACCAGTTCACGCTGTGCGATCACTACTTCTGCTCTGTCCTCGGGCCGACCAATCCGAATCGTCATGTCTCGATGACAGGAACGATCGATCCGTCCGGCCACGGAGGTGGACCGGCGATCGACAACTCGGGCGTCGCCTACACCTGGGAGACCTATCCCGAGCGCCTCCAGGCGGCAGGAATCTCTTGGCGGGTGTACCACGAGGTGGACGACTTCGACGACAACAACGTCAAGTTCTTCACCCAGTTCCAGGGGCTCTTCGCAGGCAACCCTCTCTACGACAACGCGATGGTCAATCTGCCCGCCGATCAGTTCGAACAGGACGCAGCAGCAGGCAACCTGCCACAGGTCAGTTGGATCGTCGCCCCGACCGTCATCTCCGAGCATCCACCGTTTGCCCCGTCGGTCGGCGAGAACTTCACCGCATCGAAGATCGCTGCCGTGATGGCAAACCCGGCGCTCTGGGCGAAGACTGCGTTCATCCTCAGTTACGACGAGAACGGTGGATTTTTCGATCACATGGTTGCGCCGTCGCCGGCGCCTGGCACGGCCGCCGAATTCGTCGGCAGTGCACCGATCGGGCTCGGCTTCCGCGTTCCGACGATGATCGTCTCGCCGTGGACCCGCCGCCCGCCAGGCGGCACGACCGAGGCGGGTGACGGTGCGGGACCCATTGGCGCCCGCGTCAACAGCACCGTGTTCGATCACACCTCGATCCTGCGCATGCTGGAAACACGGTTCGGCGTCGAGGCGCCCCTGATTTCACAATGGCGGCGCGAAACCTGCGGAGATCTCTCCGAGGCGTTCGACTTCACGACGTTCGATACGTCGATGGCACTGCTGCCCACAACTGCCGACCGGGCAGTTCAGTTCGCTGTCGGGGTGTGCAGCGCACTGCCCGCCGCCGTGCCGCCGACCGTTCAGATGCCGGCTGCCTTGGACGCTTGAGAAGCGAACGCTCGACCACGCAGCCTCGACGACGCAGCCTCGACGACGCAGCCTCGACGACGCAGCCTTGACTACGCAGCCTTGACTGCGTCGACGGCCTCGGCGATGAGGGCGGTCGACGCAGCAAATGGCATGTAGAACGCGAC
>JAYTOM010000380.1:0-1819 GCA_043747765.1 Actinomycetota bacterium | reverse complement strand
ACAGGTGGCGATGGAACTGTCACGTCGACTGGTCGGCCTGATCGTTCCCGATGCATCAGGCGGAACGTTGTTCCACGAGTACTTCCACGGTGACACCGGTGCCGGTCTCGGGGCCGATCACCAAACGGGATGGACAGCTCTCGTCGCTCATCTCATCCTGCGTCTCCATCCACGTGTTCCGGCGACGACGGGGGCATCAGATCCGCCGACGCCTCCGACGACCGCGTTGCCGACTCTTCCGCCACGCGAGGATGACTGAGCAGGTACATCAAGCTGCTCGTGTCCCAGCGCTTGCCACCTCGCTCGACGAGCTCGGCGTAGTAGCTGTCGACCAGCTCGGCCACGGGTAGCTGGGCGCCGTTGCGGGCGGCCTCGGCGAGGCAGATGCCGAGGTCTTTGCGCATCCATTCCACGGCGAAGCCGAACTCGAATTCGTCCTTCGCCATGGTGACGGCACGGTTGTCCATCTGCCAGCTCTGCGCTGCTCCCTTGCCGATCGTTCCAACCAATTTCTCGACGTCGAGTCCGGCGCGTCGGGCGAAGTTGATCCCCTCGGCCAAGCCTTGCACGACGCCGGCGATGCAGATCTGGTTGACCATCTTCGTCAGCTGACCGGCGCCGACAGGACCCATCAGTTCGCACGCCTTTGCGTAACTGAGTATCACGTCCCGAGCTGCTGCGAATGTCTGCTGGTCATCGCATCCACACATCACCGTCAGTGCGCCGTTCTCGGCGCCCGCCTGTCCGCCGCTGACCGGTGCATCGACGAAGCCGACACCACGGGACCGAGCAGCCCCGGCGATTTCTCTGGCGACGTCGGCCGACGCCGTCGTGTGATCGACGAGCGTCGACCCGTGGGCCATTCCGGCCAGCACGCCATCGGGGCCCATCGTCACATCACGCACGTCGTTGTCGTTCCCGACACAGACAAAGACGAACTGCTTGTCGAGCGCCGCCTCGCGAGGCGTGGCCGCAGAGTTTCCGCCATTCGCGTCGACCCATGCATCGGCCTTCGCACGGTTTCGATTGAACACCGTCACCTCGTGACCCGACGCCCCGAGATGTCGCGCCATCGGCGCGCCCATCACTCCCAATCCGATGAACGCGGCCCGTGTCATGCCGGTCATTGTGCCATGCCGGTCATTGTGCCATGCCGGTCCGGCTTGACGATCGGCCGATCGTCGGTTTCCCAGCATGAGGGAGGGTTTCGTGCACCGACAACCGGGGAACGACGAGGGCTGTGACACGACGTGCTTTCGCTCCCCTTTTCATCGTCGGCTTCCTCGGTATCGCTGGCTGTAGCAGCAACTCACGCCAGTCGATCAAGACTGATGTGCAAAGCGCGATCTCGACCGTCGGCAACGCCGCAGGAAATGCGGCCGACAATGCCGCTGAGGTCGCGGTGCGCAACATTGCCACCCAGCAGGGCGAGGAGCAGTTCAAGAACGCGAAGATGACGCTGTCCGGCCCACTGACGTGCACGGCCAAGGTTGCGAGCGGCGTCTCCAAGATTGACGTCAGCTGCACAGGACAAACCCAGACGGGCGGCGCTGCGACACTGAAGGGCACCACGGACGAAATTCCCGGCGCGTCGGTCGTCTCGTTGAAGGGCCAGTTCGTCGGCTCCGTAAATGGCAAGCAGGTGTTCAGCGTCGACCATCTCGGCGGCTGATCCGGCCGAACCGGCGCATGCCGCGTACCGACCGGACAACGCCGACAACTATTGCGGGGTGACGTATGCGCTGGTGATTCCACCATCGATGATCAGGCTCTGACCCGTCATCCAACTGCTCTCGTTGCTCGCCAGGAAGAGCGCGCC
>JAYTOM010000379.1:0-2513 GCA_043747765.1 Actinomycetota bacterium | reverse complement strand
GGCCTGCAACCCGGCGACGTGCAGTTCGCGGAGATCTACGACTGCTTCACCAGTACGGTGTTGATGGGTCTCGAGGGTCTTGGTCTGGCCGAGCGAGGCGGATCCGGTGAGCTCGTTCGATCCGGCGCAACGGCCCGCGACGGGCGATTGCCGGTGAACACCCACGGCGGCTTGCTGGCCGAGGGTTACCTGCACGGGATGAACACCGTGGCCGAGGCGGCGCTGCAGGTGCAGGGTCGGGCCGGTGACCGCCAGGTGCCGCGCCACGATGTGTGTGCTGTGACCTCGGGTGCGCTGATGGACGGGTCGGCACTGTTGCTGACGAGCGACTGATGACGAGCGACCGATGACGAGCGACTGATGACGGCTTCACGTCTGATGCCCAGGCGACGTTCAGCGGTGTCGTGCTCGCGCCCGGTCGTGATGCGATCAGCGCGCACGTCGATGGCCTGTCGTCACTGTCGTCGAGCACCTACCTGTTCGGTCTGCCGGTGATCGTTCTGGCTGACGACAGTCGGTCGGCCGTCGTCGAGACAACCGTGTGCATCGTGTCGACTGGATGACGGAACATGCCTCGACCCCACTCTGAACGCGACTTCGAATGCAACATCCATCCCTGTTATCTTTACATTGATGGGCGAAGGGGGCCGCTGCAGGTGAGTTGCAAGTGATACGTGTCATCGTCAAGCGTTTGCTGGCAACGATTCCGCTGCTGTTCCTGATCACGATCGGGACCTTCCTGCTCGCCCAGGCAATCCAGGGCAACCCCGCGCAGGCCATCGCCGGCGACGGCGCGACCCCTGAGCAACTCGCCCACGTCCGGGCCGAGCTCCACCTCGACGACGCCGCACCAGTTCGTTATGTGCGGTGGTTGAGCGATGTCGCCCACGGCAACTTCGGAACGTCCGTCGCGACCCACCGCAGCGTCTCCAGCGAGATCGCGCGCCGCTTCCCGGTGACACTCTCGTTGGCGATCGCGTCATTGTTCCTGATGTTCGCGATCGGCATTCCTCTCGGGATCATCCAGGGCATGCGACCCGGAAGCAAGCTCGACAAGCTGTTGCTCGGTGGGGTGTCGCTCGGTCTCGCGGCCCCGAACTTCCTCCTTGCGACGTTGTTCGTCTATGTGCTCTCGGTGCGCAGCCACCTCCTGCCAGCGATGTCGTACGTCAGCTTTTCCAAGTCCCCGACGGAGTGGGCCAAGCACATGCTGATGCCTGCGCTGAGCATCGCTCTCGTCGGTGGCGCTGAGATGGCCCGTCAGCTGCGCACCGGACTGGTCGGTGTCGCCCAGGAGGACTACATCCGGGCGGCGAAGGCCCGCGGTCTGCATCCCGCGCGCATCACGATCAAGCATGCGCTCAAGAACGCAGCGATGCCGGCGCTGACCATCGTCGGTGTTCGCGTCGGATACCTGCTCGCTGGTTCGGTCATCATCGAGCAGATCTTCCAGCTTCCCGGTCTCGGTGCGTACACGCTGCAAGCCATTCAGAACAAGGACTTCATCGTGGTACAGGGTGTTGTGTTGGCTCTTGCCGGGATCGTGGTGGCGACGAGCCTCGTAGTCGACATCGCCTACGCATGGCTGAACCCGAAGGTGCGTCTGGCATGAGCAGTGCGGCCGACAAGCGAGAGCCGAAGAACAACGTCTGGCGTCGGTTCCGGAAACAGAAGATCGCGATGGTGGCTGCAATCGTGATCGTCGTCATCACGCTGGCTGGCAGTTTCGCCCCGCTGCTCGCGCCGCACGGGCTCGGCGAAATGACGTCTGAGTTCATGGCCTCGTTCTCGCGCAAGCACTACCTCGGCACCGACAACACCGGCTTCGACCTCTACAGCCGTCTGCTGTTCGGTATCCGCACGTCACTGCTGGCCAGTCTGATCGCCGTCGCCCTGGCCCTCGTCGGTGGCACGTTGCTCGGCCTGGTGAGTGGATACATCGGGGGTTGGGTGGACACCGTCCTGATGCGCACCACGGACGCGATCATGGCGCTTCCGGGATTGTTGATGGCGATGGCCGTCGTGGGCATCCTCGGGCACGGCGTGACACACGCGATGATCGGGCTGTCCGTGGCCTTCATGCCCGGGTTCGCGCGGCTGGTGCGCGGTCAGGTGTTGGCAGTGCGCGAAGAATCGTTCGTCGAAGCTGCGGTCGTCATCGGCGCCGGTTCTGGACGGATCATCCGCACACACATCCTGCCGAACATCGCCTCGCCGCTGATCGTGCAGGCGTTCGTCAGCGTCGGGTTCGCGCTGCTGGCCGAGGGCGCCTTGGCGTACATCGGATTGAGCGTCCAACCGCCGGGCGCCAGCCTCGGCAGCCTCTTGCAGCAGGGCTTTTCCTTCATCAACAACACCCCGCGGCTCGTGCTGGTCCCCGGAGTCGTCATCGTTGTGCTGTCGCTGTCGTTCAATGCTGTTGCTGACGGCATTCGTGACGCGTTGGCCAGTCGGGAGCGAATCGCCGAGGTCGAGTTGGCTGTCGGAGCGCAGGCATGATCCTGCTCGAAGTC
>JAYTOM010000378.1:0-2941 GCA_043747765.1 Actinomycetota bacterium | reverse complement strand
TCGGCGTCGGATTGTTCCTCGGCTTCCTGTTCGGCGCCATCGTCGGAGTCGCCGTGATGGCGGTCGGGCGCGGTGGACGCAAGACGGCCGTGCCGTTCGGGCCTTTCCTCGCGCTGGGCACGATGGTCGCTGTCTTCACCGGCCAACCACTGATCGACGTACTGCTGCATCGTTGACGTCACGGCTCAGACTTGCTGCTTCATGCTGTCGAGCACGCCGTACATCGCCGACACGAGGGCAACGGCCACGAAGCCGACGATGAGCCCGACGAACATGATCATGATCGGTTCGAACATCGTCGTGAACTTCTTGATCCGGCTCTCCAGCTCACGGTCGAAGTACGTGCTGGCCACCGCCAGTTGCTCGTCCAATGTTCCGGTCTCCTCGCCGACCTTGAACATCTGCCGGGCGGCACCGGGGAACAGGCCAGTGTCAGCCAGCGGCTGATAGAAGCCGCCGCCTTCCAGCATGATCTCCTGGGCCGCTTCCAGCTTGGACCGGTACACGGTGTTGCCGGTGGACTCGGTCGTCGTCTTCAGGCCTTCGGGAAGTGGCACACCGGCCTGCATCATCGCCCCGAGAATGCGACAGAAACGCTCGAGGATCGAGTACTCGATGATGCCACTGATGATCGGGATCTTGAGAACCAGCTTGTCGCGCACGAGCCGACCCTTTGCTGTTCTCGTCAACCACAGCACGCACGCGACGACCACCATCAGGAACGAGAACGGGATGTACCAGAGGATGGTGAACAGGTCGGCGACGAACAGCAGCGCCCGTGTCGGAAGCGGCAGATCGGCGTGCAGTTCGGCGAACAGCGGTTTGAACTGAGGCAGGACGTAGCCGGCCAGGATGGCCACGGTCACGAACGCGAGGACCATCACGACTGCCGGATACGAAAGCGCGCCGACCACCTTGGAACGGGTTTCGACCTCGCGCTCGAGGTAGCCGGCCAGGCTTTCCAACGTCGTGTCCAGACGGCCCGTCAACTCGGCCGATTCGAGGATGCCCATGTAGTAGATCGGGAACGCCTCAGGGTGTTTGCGCGCTGCCTGCGACAGTCGGCCGCCGTTGCGCAGATCTTCCACCATCGCACTCAGCGTGCGACGGAGGGCGATGTCGTCGGTCTCGTCACCGATGGTCTCCAACGCGTCCGTGATCGGGATGCCGGCTTTGACGAAGACGGCCAGCTGACGCGTGAAGTGCATCAGTTCTTTCTTCTTGACCTTCTCCTTGGTCAGCTCGAACTGCATCTTGCCCTTGTGCTCGACCAACTTGGTCGGGTACAGGTTCTCACCGAGCAGGAATTTGCGCGCCTCACCGATCGTGTCGGCTTTGGTGATTCCTTCGACGGCGGCACCGAGTGGATCGATGGCTGCATACGCGAACTTGGGCATGGCGGTGCTCCTGCTGGGCGACTGGCGAGTGGGCTGACGAGTTAGTGGGCAAACAGGGTTCTGACGACTTCGGGGATGGTGGTCACGTCGTTCTCGACGAGTTGCATTGCCTCGCGCAACATGGTGCGCATTCCTTGGGCAACGGCGAGTCGGCGGAGCTCCTCGGTCGTCGCCCACCCGACGATCAGGCGGCGTAGTTCCGGCGTGATACGCAACAATTCGTAGACGCCGATCCGGTCGCGGTAGCCGGTGCCCGCGCAATAGTTGCAGCCCGCGCCGTGGTAGAACTCGGTCTTGTCCAAGTTGCCGCTGTGCTGGCGGAACACGGAGATCTCCTCGGCCGGGGGAACATACGACTCCTTGCAGGAATCGCAGATCCGACGCAGCAGACGTTGTCCGATCACGCCCACGACAGATGAGGCGATGAGGAAGGCCTCGATGCCCATGTCGAGGAAGCGGTGCAGTGCGGCAACGCTGTCGGTTCCGTGCAACGAGCTGAGCACGAAGTGACCGGTGAGCGCGCTCTGGATCGCAATACGGGCCGTGTCGGCATCGCGGATCTCACCGACCAAGATCACGTCCGGGTCTTGTCGGAGGATCGCTTTCAGGCCCGTTGCGAACGTCAGGCCGGCCTGTTCGTTGGTCTGGATCTGGTTGATGCCGGGGAAGACATATTCGACCGGATCTTCGACCGTCGTGACGTTCTTGCCGGACGAGTTGATCTCCAACAGCGTTGCGTACAACGTCGTCGTCTTTCCGGCACCGGTCGGTCCTGCGCAGATGACCATGCCGAACGGCGCGTGGACCATCTTCGAGTACTGCAGGTAGGTGTCGCGCGGGAAGCCGAGTTCGGACAGACCGATCATCGAGCGGCCCTTGTCGAGGATTCGCATGACGACCTTCTCACCCCACACGGTTGCCACACTGGCGACCCGCACGTCGACGTCCTTGCCGTCGATGACCGTCGAGAACTGGCCGTCCTGCGGGCGTCGCCGCTCGACGATGTTCATGCCACTCATGATCTTCAAGCGACTGGTCAGCGCCGAATGGACGCCGATCGGCAGGCTGAATGCCTCGACCAAGGTGCCGTCGACGCGGAAGCGGATGCGCAGCGACTCGTCCAGTGGTTCGACATGGATGTCGCTGGCTCGGTCGCGCATTGCCTGGCCGACGATGCGATTGACGAGCTGCACGATCGGTGCGAGGTCGTCGGAGTTCGCTGCAGCGGCTGCGGCGACGGCCAACCCCGACCGTTGGTCCTCGGTGACTTCGAACGACTTCACCAGGCGGTCGACGTCGGCATCGGCACGGTGCGACGAATCGATGAATGTGCGGACCGTGGCGAAGTCGGCGACATACCAACGGACCGGGCGCTTCGCTGCTGCTTCGACAGCCGCTCGACGGTGCGGCGACGGGTCTGCCGAGAGAACGATCAAGGTGTCGCCGTCGACTGCGACGGGCAATACCTGGTGGGTGCGGATCAGGCTCTCGTCGAGCAAACTGACGATGGCCGGATCGAGCACGATCTGCTTGGTATCGACGGT
>JAYTOM010000377.1:0-2796 GCA_043747765.1 Actinomycetota bacterium | reverse complement strand
GGTCCGTCGGGTTTGCGGCGCGAGCCATCGAACGAGGCCCACCGATACCATCGCGCAGATGCGCTCCCGACTGCTCCCCTCGCTGGTCCTGTCGCTCGTGGTCCTCACAACCGCGTGCTCGTCGACGGGTCAAGGATTGACCGCGACGAGGAGCGACACGAACACGACCAGCGACACCACCGCAACCAGCGACACCACCCCGACCACCGACACCACCCCGACCACCGACACGACCCCAACAGCCGTGACGACCCCAACAGCCGTGACGACCGGCACCAGCGACACCACCGGAACGACAGGAACCACCGGAACGACGGGCACCAACGGCAGCTCTCAGGCTGCGTTCGGTTGGCAATCGTCGAGCGAGGAGACCGCGGTCGAAACCGGTCACCTGACGGTGCCGATCGACTACAAGGATCCGTCCAAGGGCACCTTCGTTCTGAACGTGGCGCGCCACAACGCTGCCAAGCCGAGCGAGCGGATCGGAACACTTCTGGTCAACCGCGGTGGCCCTGGCTTCGAGAGCGCCGATTTCGCAACCTTCGCGACGCAGATCTACAGCCAGGATCTGGTCGACCGTTTCGACATCGTCGCCTGGGATCCGCGCGGCTCGGGTCTGAGTACACCCGCGATCGACTGCATCAGCGACTACGACAAGTACTTCGCGACACCGGACATCACTCCCGACAACGCAGCCGCTACACAGCAGAACATCGACCTCTCGAAGGAGTTCGAGACTGATTGCGCGACCAAGAACGCCAAGATCCTGCAGTATGTCGGCACGAACAACTCGGCACGCGACATCGACTCGATCCGTCAGGCCCTGGGAGAGAAGAAGATCAGCTACTTCGGCTTCAGTTACGGCAGCGAGCTCGGCGCTGTCTGGGCGACGCTGTTCCCCGACACGGTTCGGGTCGCTGTGTTGGATGGTGCATCCGACCCCAACGCCGATTTCACCACCGGCTCGTTGCAGCAGAGCAAGGGTTTCGAGGATGCGTTGGACAACTTCTTGAAGGACTGCAGTGCGAAGTCGGACTGCACCTTCCACAACAACGGCGATGCCGGCGGCACATTCGACAAGCTGATGAAATTGCTGGATGACACGCCGATCGCAAGCACGTCCGGCCGTCCGAACATCAACCTCACCGTTGCCCTCAGCGCCGTGACCGAGGCCTTGTACTCGCAGTCGTCGTGGCCGCAGTTGGCCCAGGCGCTGACCGATGCTCAAGCCGGGAAGGGCAAAGGCCTGCTCGACCTGTACGACCAGTACTTCCAGCGTCAGCCGGACGGCTCATACGACAACTCGCTCGAAGCGTTCCAGACCATCACGTGCATGGACACGGCCGAACGGCTGACCGTCGCCCAGGAGGACGCCACCGTGCCGCAGTTCCTGAAGATCGCACCTCGAATCGCGCCGAGCACGATCGGTTCCTACTTTTGCACCTTCTATCCGAAGAGCGAAGATCCGGTGGTCAAGGTCTCGGGCAAGGGCGCCGGAACGATTCTCGTCGTCGGCACCACTGGCGATCCCGCCACTCCACTGGCCAGCAGCCAGAACATGGCTAACGATCTCGAACACGGCGTGCTGTTGACCGTTGTTGCCGATCAGCACACCGGATATGGCGTCAATCAGTGCTCGTACGACAACGTCGACCACTACCTGATCGACATCAAGATCCCCGCCACAGGAACCCGCTGCAGCTGACCGTCACGCCAGCCGAGTTGATCGAGCGCCGGCGGGCCGTGTCTCGTCGGCGACGGCAGTGCAGGGTTTGACACTGCGCCACCGAGCAACGAGACCGCAGCGTTGGCGTGCGTGGGAAGAGTTCGACTCGTGGATGGAAAGAGCTCGGCCTCGTCGTCGGTCACCAGTGCCGCACAGTTCCCAACTCCACCAACCCGCAGCACCAGCACAAAGGGCAACAGATCTCAACAGAGACATGGATCAGGGATCAGGCAAAGGCAAGGTCAGATCATCACCCTGAAATCCGAACTGCCGGGAAGTCCCGAACGGTGGAGTTCGGAATGATGCTGTTGGGGGCATTCAAAGGCCGGTAGGCCAGTTGAGATTGGCGTGCGATGCGTTTCGCAGGACGACTGGCCAGAGAGGATTCTCCGATGACTGGAGTTGCAACGTTGAGTGCGATGTCGAGTGACGCGGCGACGGACCTGTGGTTGAGTGGGCGTCGCGCGGACGGGTTGTCTCTTGCTTTCCGCGAGCACCGCGTTCGCATGTATGCCGCCGCCCGTCGGATCGTCGGAGATGAGCATGTCGCCGACGTCGCACAGGAGGTGCTGCTGCGTGTGTGGAGGTTCCCAGATCGTTTCGATCCGGAGCGGAGCACGCTCGGCACCTATCTGTGCGTGGTCAATCGCAGTGTCGCGGTCGATCAATTGCGAAGTGGGGTCGCGCGCCGGCGTCGTGAGGATTGGATCCATTGGATCGACGTTGTCCATCATCCGGACGTATCCGTGACCGCCATCGAACAAGAGCTTGCGGCGCGAGTCAACGAGGCGCTGATATCCATACCGGTCCCAGAACGCGACGCGCTGGTCTGTGCTTTCTTCGGCGACATGACCTACGCACAGACCGCAGCCAGGTTGGGCATGCCGGAAAGCACGATCAAGTCCCGGATTCGCAGGGGAATCACTCACCTCCGCTACGAACTCAGAGATCTGCTCTGAGATCTGTCGATTCAAATGACGGGTGGGATGTGGTCGTGGTGCCGTCGTCCCGGTCGACCCGGCTTCGTCCAATGCACAGCGAGAGCTGTCACGGTCGAGTCTTGCGACGGA
>JAYTOM010000376.1:0-1861 GCA_043747765.1 Actinomycetota bacterium | reverse complement strand
CCCAACCGCAGGCGCGGCTCCCACGCTGCCGCCAGCGCCAACGGCGTGAAGGCGTCGGCGCCGTCGGATTCGGCCGACCAGATGTCGGTGTACCCCAGGTCAGCCAATTCGATCAGTTTGTCGCGATGCGAATGGAGCGGCCCGGGTAACGGCACCGTCATCCCCGGTCGCTTCGGCAGCCCTGTCTTAGCCGGGCTGTTCGTCGCCGGGCTGGTCGTTTCGGTGCTCATTCCGTTCCCCCTCGAGGCATGTTGCGATCCCATTCCTGCTCGTCACCTTTCCAGAACCGCACGATGCAGCTCTGACTGGCGGTGGCCATCAGGGTTCCGTCTTCGGCGAACATGTGCACCAGTCCGTGGCCGAACCCGCGCTCGACGGCATGGACCTTGATGTCCAGCAGCACCCATTCGGTTGGCACCAGACGAGCCACTCGGAGCGTGTTGTCCAAGCTGTTCCCTCCACCGCGCACACCGAGCGCTTGGCCGACTGCCATCGGGACGAAGTCACCGAGGATCGCCAGCGTGGTGGCATCCACTCCGTCGATCACCCCGGGGATCCGTGCCCACAGCTGGGTTCGACCGTCGCCGTGGCTACCATCCAGTGAGTTCAGCGACCGACCCTTCACCATTCGCTGTTCGAGCCGTTCGTTGATCGTCCCCGCAGCCGACATCCGCCATTCGCGCTCGGCGCATCTCTCGGGTGTCGGGACATCCGGCATCTGCTCCCATTGGCCAGCGACGTCCAGATTGCGATGTCCGAGAGCGGCGTTGACTGTCAGGATCTCTCGATTGCCGACGTGGCCGACAGCGCGCGCCTGGGTGATCTGATGACCATCGACGGCGACGGTCACATCGATATCCATCACTTCGCCCGGCTTTGCGTACGACAGGTACTGCGCCGCAGCCCACACGCACTCCCGACCCGATGTCTGCTCCATCGCCGAAATCGCCGACCCGAGCGCGCAGCCCCCGAAGAGGAACCCTCCCCATGTGCACAGCGACTGCGTGACGGGCAGCGACCAGCGGTAGGGGTTGTGGCTCGGGCGGAGGTCGAGGAAGGCGCGGCTGTCCATGTGCTGCAGGACTCTACGAGCGACTGCGAACATCTGCCTCGACTGCTGGGAGACTGGGCGGATGGAGTTCGCGATCCTCTACAACCGAGCGATGCGAATTGTCTGCGCTGCGCTCGGCCTCGGTCCAGGCCTCAGTGGCGTCACGGTGTCATCCAACTCGGTGGCGGTGCGGATGGGTTGGGCCTTCCGTGCCGACATTGCCCGGTCCGAGATCACGTCGGTCGCACCGGCCACGAAGCGCACCATCAGCATCGGAGTTCACGGGTGGGGCGGACGCTTTCTGGTCAACGGTTCGGCCGGCCAGTTGGTGACGATCACGACGAGTGACAGGGTGTCCTGTCGATTCCTCGGAATGCGCCGATCGATGCGCGCCCTGACGGTCAGCGTCGAAGATCTGGACGGTCTGCTCGGCGCAATCCAGCCGAACGTCACGATGTAGCGTCGCCGCATGACAGCACCTCAGGTCTCACAGACGTGGTTGGGCGACACTTGCTCGTTGGTCGACGCCTTCCGTTCGGGTCAGCGATCCCCGGCCGAGGAGTTACAGGCCACCTACGACGCCATCGACGCGAGCGACCTCAACGCGTTCTGCTACACCGCACGCGAGCAGGCAATGGAGGCAGCGCGCAGAGCGGATGTCTCGCTCCCCTTCGGTGGCGTACCGGTCGGCGTCAAGGAACTGGACGATGTCGAAGGGTGGCCGGCAACCGAGGCCTGCGCTGTGTTCGAGGATCGCATCGCCCCGCACACCTCCGTGCAGTTGGAACGGATGCGTGCCAAGGGGGGGGC
>JAYTOM010000375.1:0-5291 GCA_043747765.1 Actinomycetota bacterium | reverse complement strand
GTGGTGTCGTCGTGCCCATGAGGCCGTGACGGAGCCAGTGCGCATGCCGTGACGTGATTCTGGGTCACGCACTGCGAACGAGATGTGCCCGATGACGAGCAGACCGAGCGCCAGGGCGAACCAGTCATGGACGAAGCTGGCGCCCGTTCGCCACGACAATCGAGCGAGGTCGGGGAAGTACATCAGCGTTCCGGTCGCCAGCATCACGATGATCGAGCCGGTACTGAGTGCACCGTTCAGCTTCTGTCCTGCGTTGAACTTGGACACCCGGATGGTCCCGTCGCGACGGCTGCGTGAACGCAACCAATGCCAGTCCGACGGGCTGAAACGATTCAGCCGACCGAGGTCGGCTCGATACGCGGCGGAGACGAGACCGAACAGGATCGGGATCGGCAAGGCGTAACCCGAGTAGACGTGGACGAGTTTGACCAGTCGCCGATGGCCGACGGGAACGGCCAGGAAACCGTTGTACAGAATTGCAGCTGTCGCAATACACGTGAGCATCAGGATCGCCACGGACCGGTGGACGATACGTTCACCGAGGCTGAAGCGAACGATGCGCAATCGGCGCGCGTCAGCCGGCGTTTCGTTCCGAGCACCAGTGGTCACGTCATCCAACGGGGTCGTCCTGGCGTCCGTTGGAGCCACCGATCCAACCGTCGACGTCGTAGTTGCCGGTGTCCTCCCAGTATCCGGGCACGACATCGGCGGTGAGTTCGATTCCGGACAGCCACTTCGTGCTCTTGTATCCGTACATCGGGGCGATGTACATCCGCACCGGTCCGCCATGGTCATGCGAGATGGGTCGGCCGAGCATCTCCAGGGCGACGATCACATCGGCACGGCGGGCTTGATCGAGGGTCAGGCTTTCCGTGTATGTGCCATCGAACGACCGGAACCGCAGCGCAGTCGCCGCCGGCAGTGGTTGTGCAGCGTCGAGGATGTCTGCCAACTTGACGCCTTTCCAATGCACCTCAGGGACGCGCCAACCCGTCACACATTGAAAGTCCCGGACGAGTGAGGTCTGCGGCATGTCCTGCAGATCAGCGAGCGTGTATGTGGCGGTGTGAGTGACCAGGCCGGTCACATCCAGTCGGTAGGTTGCAGCGGTCTTGTCGGTCACCCCACCGGTGACGGAATAGAATCGAAACGTATTGCCGAGTGGCAGCAGCGAAATCAGACCGGTGGGATCTCGGTTTTCGATCGGTCCGAGCCAGGCCGCCAGCCGATCCTGAATTGCCCGGCCGCCGACGATGCCAGCGACGCCCAAGCCGGCCAGACCCAGCACGAGCCTGCGTCCGACCGGCGAGCCAGGAGACGCTGCGCCCTCAGACGTCATCGGCCGATCCGGAACGGCCTCCATTGCCGCGAAGCCCGGTCCAGAGGAATGCCGCACCGACCAGCGCGATGACTGGTCCGGCCACCGCCCAGAAGTTCGAGTTGGTCATCGAACTTCCTTTGACATACCCGAGACCCTGGAACATGAACAACAATCCGAGCAGCATCACAACGATGCCGAGCACGACCATCGGCGGCCGCTTCACGCGGGCTCCGCTTTCTTCCTGTAGCGCTCGAGAACGCCGCTGATCTCCAAGACCTGCTGCACGGCGCCGCTGATGCCATCGATGAGCAGCTGGCCGCCGCCGGCCGACATCTTGTTGCCGGCCCCGATGATCGCGCGCATGCCACTCGAATCCATGAACTGGACCTGGGAGGCGTCGACGACGATCAGCATTGCGCCACCATCGATGCACTCGTCGAACCGTTGCGTCAACTTCGACGCGCTGTCGAGGTCGAGTTCGCCGGTCAGGCGCAGCCGATACGCGTGTGTCCCGGTGTCGTGATCGATGGTCTCGACTGTCAAAGAATCCTGTTGCACGCTGTCCCCGTCCCTGTGACCCATCTGTCGTGCCTGTGCCATGTCCATCCGCTGCCGAATTTAGACCACACCTGTCGAGCTGGTCAGTTGCAGGAGCCCGCGGGGGCCGGCTCGATCTGCAGGCTGCCGAGCGGCGAAGCGAGGAAATCGGTCACGGAGATGATGTTCGATCCAGCCGTGCCCTGACCGGTGATCGACAGGCTGGATCCGACCGTGTCGATGGCGACGTCCATCTCCAGGTTGAGTGTGATGTTGCCGATCGGTGTCGGAACATTGCCATTGGCAGAGGTGTGAACGTTTTGCGCTCCGAATCCGGCGAACGCGAACGAGACCGGGATATCCGAAAAGGCAACGGTGAACCCTGCCCCGTCGTCGAGGCCACCGGAACGCAACACCCCCTGCCATGTGCCGAACGGACCGTCGCAGCCGTACAACTCCACCACGGTCCCGGCGAGCACGCCTGTCGCCGCCGGTCGGTCGAGGTGGACCCACACTGCCGTGTGCGCCTTGCAGTAGTCCTCGATGCTCAGGCCGACGATCGTCCCGCTCGATTGTTGGTCGCCACTCGACACTGCGATGAGCGGGTCCGGCGCCAACGGTGAGGGATTGTCGGGCAACGGCGTGCCGTCCGGGCACTTGCCGCAGCCCCCGGACCGGGTGCAGTACCGCTCGGAGGCCACGTTGGGGATGTCCGTCGTACCGTCGTTCAGGCGCACGAACCCGTTGCCTTGGACGATCACGATGTCGGCGCTGATGAAGAGCGCGTAGCTCGCGTGTCGGTAGGTGCCGGCGGAGACCGCGAGATTGTCTCCGTTGGACACCTTCAGGCTCTTCGGCGTGGTTTGGTCAGCAGTGATTCCAGGTCCGGTCGTGTCCCATGCGGCGCCGCGCGCCGGGTCACGAGAAAAACCCGATCCCCAACTGGTCATGAACGGATCGCCGGCGGCGCCGGAGGCTGCGAACGCGGCGGCGTTCCCGCCGGCCGCGAACATTGCCGCGAACACCGACCAGGGCGAGGTGCCGGTCTCGTTCAGATGGGAGAAGAATCCGATCGCCTGGTAGGTCCACGCGAAGAGAGGAGTCGCCGCCTTGGTCAGGTAGTCCCGCCACCAACTCATCTCGGTTCCGTCGGGCTTGGTGATGTCTGCGCCGACCCATTCCGCAGCGCCCTCGATCAGCCAGTCCCCGGTCGCGTTCCAAACGGCCACGGTCTTGGCCTTGGCGGCTTCGAAGCAGTGGAACACCTCGTGCGCGACCGTGTTCGTGATGACGGTCAGATCGGCCTGGTTGATCGCGTCGATCTTCACACGACATCCGCTGTACACGCCGCCTGCGAATTGTGGGTCGGCTTGACCGAAGTCCTTTTTCGAAGCGACGACCGACACATCGATCGTGCCCGGGATCTCCCCGATCTTCGCGGCGATGTCGGCCCGCAACTGCTTCACCTCGGCGACGACGAGATCGGCGATGATGTCACGACGCGACCGGGCGAAACCGGCCGGCACGGATGCACTCTGGGCAGAGGCAGAGGGGAGACGGGCCGCGTCGACGACGGCCTGTTGCTCCGGCGACAGTTGGTCATAGAAGGCGAGCACGTGCTTCAGAGCCAGTGTTCCCGAGCTCACGCCGGTAACGTCCGTCGGGGCGTCGACGCCAGGCAGTGGGGCGATCGCGATCGCAAACAGTCGCAGGGCGGAGTCCAGCGGACGCGTCCCGTCTTCGGAGATGTCCGCCAGTGCCGTTCCGTAGGCAGTGCTCGGCAGATCGATCGGTGGCGTCGTGGTTGTCGGGGGTGTGGTTGTCGGGGCCGCCGTGGGAGGTGTGATTGTCGGGGGTGTCGTGGTGGGGGGTGTGGTTGTCGGAGATTCGGTTCTCGGAGATTTGGATGTCGATGCACTCGTCGCGCCGGGTGACGGCGACGCGTTCGGTGCCGTCGACGAACACGAACCAACGAGCAAACTCACGAGAACCGGCACGAGGATGGTCTGGCGTGCAGTTCGCGGTGTCCTCGGTCGACGGCGGTCGGTCGCAACTCTCATACGTGAACTGTAGACACGGAGTTCGGGGGCGTGCCGACGATCGCGCGCCTGTGGCATCGGGTCCGAACCCACGTCGCGTTTGCCGCCTGACGCCACCGCTGTCCCCGAGTCCGACCCTGAAGTCAGGTCTGCACTGGCGGACCAGCACTGGCAGATCAGCTGCGACCAGGGGGACGGTCGGCCATGGCCGTCTGGTACTCGGCGGCCAGCGCGATGACGTGTTCGGGGAGTCGTCCCGCAGCGAGGTCTTCCAATGTGACCGTTTCGAGCACACGGCGCAGGCTGGCGCGAACGGCCATCCACACGGTGCGCAGTTCGACGGCGGGGCCCGCGTACTCGAGGGTGCTGAGGCTGAGATCATGCACCTCGGCGAGTGGTCCGTCGATGGCGCGGAAGACATCGGCGAGTGATATCTGGCTGGCTGGTTGAGCCAGCAGGAAGCCGCCCTCTGGACCCCTTTGGCTCTGCACGAGCCGGTTGCGGCGCAGATCGCCGAGGATGCCGAGGAGGTAACGGAGCGGCAGGTCCTGGGCCACGGCCAGTTTTTCGGCCGTCACCGGAATATCCGAAACGGCCAATTCGGTCATCGCGCGGATCCCGTAGTCAACCTTGGCCGAGATCCGCATTCGACGAGTGTGCCAGAAACTTTCGTCGGCAACGGCGATCGGGCGAGCGCTCCGAGTGATCTCGCACTAACAGCATGTTGCTACTGTATGAATCCATGCAAGGTTCACAAAGATGACAATCAAAGGGTCGAGCTTTCTCGACGACAGCATTGCGGCAGCCGAGATCGCGCACGCCGCAGGGCTCCGACTATTGCGCGTCCGTTCCAACGGCGGAACCGCCGAGCAGCTCAAAGCAGACGGCGACCGGATCTCGAACGAACTGATCCTCGAACAGTTGACCCTTCGCTTTTCGGGCGATGCAGTGTTGTCCGAAGAGGCCTCCGACGACAAGAGCCGGGTTGGCCGTGACCGGGTGTGGATCGTCGATCCGCTCGACGGCACACGCGAGTTCTCCGAGCCACCACGCGCAGACTGGGCCGTTCATGTGGCGCTCGTCATCGACGGTCTCCTGACCGTTGGTGCTGTCGCGCTGCCCTCGCGCGGCGTCACGCTCAGTACCGCGCGCCCGCCGGTGCTTCCGCCGACTCACAGTGGACCACCGCGACTCTTGGTCAGCAGGACCCGACCGACCGAACACGCACCGGTGCTTGCCGAGCGAATGGGCGCTGAACTGGTGCCCATGGGATCAGCCGGGGCAAAGGCAATGGCGGTCGTGCTCGGTGAGGGTGACATCTACGCGCACTCCGGTGGTCAGTACGAATGGGATTCTGCAGCGCCTGCAGCTGTTGCGGTGGCTGCTGGCCTGCA
>JAYTOM010000374.1:0-2137 GCA_043747765.1 Actinomycetota bacterium | reverse complement strand
AGTATGGCCGGAGGGGGAACCGATGCCGGATCGATCGACAGCCGCTCGTAGAGGTTGGTTGCGAATCGGTCACCCATACGCTGCATCATCGTTGCGATCGTTGCCTCCACGACACGGCGTGACAGGCGCGGAAGCGGCAGCTCGACGCAGAGGGTGATGTCGATCGACAGACGGGTGTGACCGTCGTCGATCCGTTCCAGTCCATAGGTGCCACCGGCGCCAGCGCGCTCGTTGCGTCCGTTCGGGGGCTGGTGGGCGAACCGGATCTGATTCGGCGCGTCGAAGGACATCAGCTCCGTGAACGACGGTGTCACCGAGACGCCCACGGCGGAGATGCCGCGCAGGTGCCACACCCATACGTCTTCACTGACATCGATCGACTGAACGAGCGGTGTCAATGCCGCCAAGGAGTCGGCGTCGCGCAGTACCGCCCAGATCCGTTCCCGACCGGCCGGGACGACGGCGACAGAAGTGTTGCGCGAGGAGAACGTGAACAAGGGCTATGGCGTACCCGGGTACCGGTTCGCCGAAACGCAGGGTGCTCAGAACGATTCCGCGAGCGCTTTGTTGGTGTGCTGACGCAGCGTGGCAGCTCGACCACGTGAACGGTTTCCTCAGTTTGGCTTTCATTCGGCCGCCATGGCGCCGCCATGTGGCGTTCATGTCGACGACACCCGGCGCACTTACCGTCAAGATCTGATGAGGAGCGACACTGAACCAACGGTCGGCCACGACTCGTGTCCGGACTCGCGATGACTCCGCCGCTCGGAGGGAGGAGCCGAGTCGCGCCCGGGTTGAACGGTGGGGGCGTCGACGCGGCGATGTCGAGCATCTTGGCGGCACCGTACGACCAGTTCGCCGAGCAGCATGTGGCGTCGTCGTTGGTCGCCGACGTCCAGACCGAGACACCGTCTCATGAGCTCGAAGCCGAACGGCAGCGACTGGAAGCCCAAATCGCAGCCACCCGAGCCCGGATCATTGCCGCCAGGAGTCGAGCCGATCAGCGAGATGCCGAGATCGGCGCACTGTTGCACGCCGATCTCGTCGCCTCGCAGGACTACATCGCCGAGATGGAACGTCAGCACGACCATGCTGTCGCGGCAGTCCGTGCAGCAGCAGAGGCCGAGATCGCAACGATCATCGCGATCCGGACATCGACGATCGATGAGACGAAAAGCACCGGAGCCGAAATGTGGAATCCGAACGCTGGCGGCCGATGAACGTCGAGACGATGCCTCATTGCGATGTTTCGTCGCGACCGACCCGTGCCGGCATCGCGCAGATGACGTTGCAACTTCGCGCCCTTCTGCGTGACGCCACCGCCGAGGAGGAGGAGCGAGCGGGCACTGTCGATGTGGACGCTGCGCGCGAGAAGTTGCGGGCCCGCCTCGGACCAGTGGTCGATGAACGACGGCGAGACCTGGACGAGTCTCTCGCAGCAGCGCGCGCTGACGCTGCCGCAGCCATTGCCGCGGCGCGTGTTGCAGCATCGTCGTTGATCGTGGAGGCAACAGACTCGATCGTCGAGGTGCCAGCGGTCGAGGCGGGAGCGGTTGATTCTCCGACCATCGACGCTCCGTGTCTGCCGGTGCGGCAGTTGCCATTGTCGAGCCCGGTCGTCGCGCCGGATCAACCAGCCACTTTCAACATCGTCGTCGATTCCGAGGCATTCGCGCAGGCTTTCGCGACCGCGTTCGCCGAACTCTTCGATGGGCATTTGGCGTCGATGGCCAACTCGGTCCCGGCGTGGCTCGCCCATCCTGCCCCGCCGGAACCGAAGTCGACAAAGCAGTCCTTCTGGACCCACGCCCGCCATCCGGATGTCCTCCTGATGGGCCTGAGCATGATGATCGTGCTTGTCGTCTTGGCCGCGTGGTTCGCATGAGCGCGGAGGTGATGGACGAAACCACGATCCCGAAGATCCATGCGGTGGACGCGCCCTCACCCGTGGCTCGAACGCTCGTGGCCGGCCGTGGACTGGGCGATCGCATCTTCTTCCGCGGCGCCTCGCTCAGTGGACTGCTCGTTCTGGCGATCATGGGCGCGGTCGGCGTCTTCCTCGCGATCGAAGCGAAGCAGGCTCTTGTCAAGGCCGGCCCGTCATTCCTGACGACGTCGGCGTGGGAACCCGATCGCG
>JAYTOM010000373.1:0-13096 GCA_043747765.1 Actinomycetota bacterium | reverse complement strand
CCCCAGATCTGGAAGGGCGGCCTCGGGATCCCCGGCGGTCTGATCGGTGGCATTTCGGTCGGCGCGTACATGATCAAGCGCAAGGGAATTCCCGTCGGGATGGCTCTCAACTGCGCAGCACCCGCGCTGGCGCTGGCCCAGGCCGTCGGCCGCTGGGGCAACTACTGGAACCAGGAACTATACGGCGGACCGACCAAGCTGCCGTGGGGTTTGGAGATCGATTTCGCCCACCGCACCGGACCAGCCGAGAAGTACGCAACGGCCGAGTACGCACACACCGTTTTTCAGCCGACATTCCTGTACGAATCGCTGAGCAACCTCGTGCTGGTCGCCGTGCTGCTGTGGATCGATCGGCGGTTCACGGTCCGCCCCGGTCGGTTGATCGCGATGTACGTGCTCGGCTACGGCGTGATCCGGTTCTTCGTCGAGGGTCTGCGGATCGACACCGCCCACCACGTCGGCGGCCTGCGCTGGAACCAGTGGGTCGCGCTCGCCGCTGTCATCCTCGCCGCCGCCTACCTGCTGATCATGCGCAACCTCGGTACGGATGCAGCGGCTGTCATGGACCAGCCGACATCGCCCGAAGCCGGTCCGGCCGTGACAACGCACGACGGATCGGACGACACGGCGACGGACGAGGAGGCGGGCGACGAGGGCGTCGACGACGATGCCGACGTCGAGCCCCCCGGCGTCGACGACGATGCCGACGTCGAGCCCCCCGACGTCGACATCGAACCACACCCGCCCCAGCAGCCGGTCGAACGGGTCGAAGGGGTCGAACACGCATTACCTTCGGAAGGATGACCGAGCCGCTCGTCCTGTCCGAGATCCGTGATCCCGGAACCGCACTGATCACTCTCAATCGTCCCGATCAGCTGAATGCCTGGGACGCCGAGATGTCGGTCGAGTTCTTCTCCGCATTCGATGCGGCAATTGGCGATCAAACGGTGCGCGTCATCGTCATCACCGGTTCCGGGAAGGGGTTCTGCGCCGGAGCGTCGATGACAGCGCTCAACGCGATCCGCGACAATCCAGCCAACGGCGCAGGACCAGCGACGGGCGTCCGCCGACTCGACGAACTGGCGACGTCACCCAAGCCGATCATCGCTGCGATCAACGGCGCTGTCGCCGGGATCGGGTTCTCGCTGTCATTGTTCTGCGATCTCCGTTTCACAGCGAACACCGCCAAGTTCACCACGTCGTTTGCCCGTCGCGGCCTGATTGCCGAATACGGGTGTTCGTGGACACTCCCCCGCCTGATCGGCACCGCTCGGGCGATGGATCTGCTGCTGTCGGCGCGCGTCATCACCGGATCAGAGGCGGCATCGATGGGCCTCGTGAATGCAGCCCTCGAGCCCGATGATCTGCTTCCTCACGTGCTCGCCTACGCCGCCGATGTGGCTGTCAACGCCTGCCCGACGAGCTGGTCCATCATCAAGCAACAGGTCCTGCGCGACTCGGTTCGACCGCTCGACGAGGCAACCTCCAGCGCGATCGAGTTGATGAACGCGTCGATCGTCCGCGATGATTTCCAGGAGGGCGTACAGAGCTTCCTCGACCGTCGCCCACCCGCGTTCGCGCCCTATTCTGCCGACTGACCGACGTCGATCACCCGCAACCGGAGACCATGCCGCAAGGCACCGCCGTGTACCGTGCCTCGGTGGACCCTGCAACCTTGATCCATCTCGTGGGAGCTCGCTGCAGTGTGCTCGTCGATCTGGCGACCGGCGTCCCGACGGTCATCCACTGGGGCGCCCCGCTCGATCACCACCACGGCTCGATGTCCGATGCCGCGACGGCTCGTGCTCTCACGACGCGTCCGATTCCTGCTGGGATGCTGGACGTCGAGGCACCGCTGTCACTCGTCCCGGAGCACGCCGCTGGGTTTCCCGGCCGTCCAGGTCTGGCCGGACATCGGCGCGGGGGTCGGGACTGGGCCTGCCGGTTCACGTACGACTCCCACGAACTGCACGGCAACCGGCTGACGGCAACGGCGGTCGATCCGGTCACGTCACTGCGGATCGTGACGAACATCGACGTCGGCGAAGTACTGACAGTTCAGATCTCCCTCGTCAACGATCACCCGAGCGAGCGCTACCTCTTCGACCGACTGGATGCGACCCTCCCGCTGCCGTCCCATGCCAGCGAGTTGTTGCGGTTTTCCGGGCGATGGACACGCGAGATGCATGCGTACCGGTCCGCGTTCGATCACGGTGCAATCGTCTCCGAGAACCGCGCCGGACGCACATCGCACGACCACGTCCCCCTGTTCTTCGTCGGCACCCCTGGCTTCGGCGAATGGTCGGGCGAGGTCTGGGGCCTGCACCTTGCCTGGAGCGGTAATCACTCTCTGTTCGCCGAAGTGATGTCCGACGGGCGCCGATATGTGCAACTCGGCGAGCTGTTCCACCCGGGCGAGATGTCGTTGCTCCCAGGCGACACCTACACGACGCCGCAGTTGATCGGTTCGTACTCGGCCGCCGGTTTGACGGAGTCGTCATGGGGTTTCCATCGATCGGTTCGGTCCGGGCACCTGATCGACACGCCACGTCCCGTACTGCTGAACACGTGGGAGGCTGTGTACTTCGACCACGACACAGAACGATTGAGCGAGCTCGCCGACGCCGCTGCTGCAGTCGGCATCGAACGGTTCGTACTGGACGACGGCTGGTTCGGCTCCCGCCGTGATGACACCAGCGGGCTCGGCGACTGGCATGTCTCGACCGACGTGTACCCCCTCGGTCTGACGCCACTGGTCGACCACGTTCGCTCACTCGGCATGCAGTTCGGGATCTGGATCGAACCGGAGATGGTCAATCCGGACAGCGATCTGTACAGAGCGCATCCGGAATGGGCGTTGGCACCGACGGGTGTGGAGCAGATTCTCGGCCGGAACCAACTCGTCCTCGACCTTGCCATCCCCGACGCGTTCAACCATGTGTTCACATCACTCGATGCGCTGCTGGCGGACCACGACATCGCCTTCGTCAAGTGGGACATGAACCGCAATCATGTGCACGGCAGTGCTGTCAACGGCGCGGCCGGGACACATCAGCAGACGCTGGCCCTCTACAGGTTGCTCGACGAGCTACGCGTCGCACATCCATTGGTCGAGTTCGAGAGTTGTGCATCCGGAGGTGGCCGGATCGACCACGAGATCTTGCACCGCACCGAACGGGTGTGGACCAGCGACAGCAACGATGCGCTCGAGCGGCAGACGATCCAGCGCGGCGCATCGATGTTCATCCCGCCAGAGGTGATGGGCGCGCACATCGGCCCGCCGCGTAGCCATACGACCGGTCGACGGCAATCCCTACCGTTCCGCGCCGCAACGGCGATGTTCGGGCATCTCGGTGTGGAGTGGAACCTGCTGGAGTTGAATGACGTCGAGCGGGCGCAATTGGCCGAGGTGATTGCGATCCACAAGCGATTCCGTTCCCTGCTGCACGGCGGCGACAGCGTGCGATTCGACACCGATCCATCCTCGGCCGCGCATGGTGTGTATTCAGCCGACCGGTCGGAGGCGTTGATCTCCTTTGCCCAGCTGGTGACTGCGGAATCGCTGGTGCCCGCCCCGCTGCGGATGCCGGGCCTCGATCCGGCCAAGCGATACCGAATCGAGCGAATCGGGCTCCCCGGAGGCGGGGCAGAACGAGGGCCCTCGCGCAGCTCTCCGCAGTGGCTGCGCGTCGGAGCGGAGATGACCGGTCGCGAGCTTGCCGTGCTCGGACTGCAGTTGCCCGTGATGAATCCTGAGTCGGCTCTGCTGATACTCCTCATGGGGTAGCGGCCGCGCCCCTCTAGCATCGTGGGTGTGTCTGTACGGATCACCGCCGCCGATGTCGCCAAGGTAGCCAAATTGGCCCGCCTCGACCTCGCCCCAGAAGCCATCGAACGCACCACAGCGCAGCTGTCGGGGATGCTCGAGCATTTTGCCGATATCGACGCGCTCGATCTCGCCGACGTGCAGCCGATGGCGCAGCCGTACCCGTTGCAGAACGTGTTCCGCGAAGACGTCGTCGTCGTCGGGCTGGATCGCGACGAAGTGCTCGCGGCCGCGCCCAGCGCCGAAGACGGACGGTTCCGCGTTCCCCCGATTCTCGGGTTGGACGGATGAGCGACGCCGCGTTCACCGGGCCCACAGCCGTCGAGATCGCAGCCGGGGTGCGCTCCGGCTCGCTCAAAGCCGTTGACGTGCTGGAACAGCACCTGGCCCGGATCACCGCCAGCGAGGGCGACGTCCATGCCTTCAACCTGGTCCTGGTCGACGAGGCACGAGTCGCGGCCGCGGCAATCGACGCATCGGTTGCCGCTGGCAACGACCCCGGTCCACTTGCCGGCGTTCCGGTGGCGATCAAGGACAACATGTGCACGCGGGGCATCCCGACCACTTGTTCGTCGAAGATCCTCGCGGGCTGGAAGCCGCCCTACAACGCGACGGTCGTCGATCGGTTGATGGCAGCCGGCGCTGTCAGCGTCGGCAAGACGAACCTCGACGAATTCGCGATGGGCTCGAGCACCGAGAACAGTGCGTTCGGGCCGACCCGCAATCCGCGCGATCTCACCCGGGTCCCCGGCGGGTCCAGTGGCGGCAGTGCAGCCGCTGTCGCAGCCGGATTCTCCAGTGTCAGCCTCGGCAGCGACACCGGCGGTTCCATTCGTCAGCCGGCAGCGTTGTGCGGCGTCGTCGGCGTCAAGCCCACCTATGGGTATGTCAGCCGCTACGGGCTGGTGGCGTTCGCCAGCTCGCTCGACCAGATCGGACCGTTCACGAACACCGTGGAGGATTCCGCGCTGCTGCTCGATGTCATCGCCGGACACGACCCGATGGACTCCACGTCGATCCCCACCCCGCAGCCATCGCTGGTCGAAGCCATCTCACATGGCGTCGAGGGGCTCCGCGTCGGACGGATCACGGACCTGCCGGGTGGCGCCGATCCAGATGTCGAGGAGCGGCTCGAAGCTGCGTTCGATGCCCTCCGCGAAGCCGGTGCGACCATCGTCGATGTCCAGGTCCCTGCCTTCGGATACGGCCTGACCGCCTATTACCTGATCGCCCCCTCAGAGGCCAGCAGCAACCTGGCCCGGTACGACGGCGTTCGGTATGGACTGCGCGTGGATGCCGCCGACACCGACACGATGTACGGAGCCACTCGCGTTGCGGGCTTCGGCGAAGAAGTGCAGCGGCGGATCATGCTCGGCACCTACGCACTCAGCGCCGGCTACTACGACGCCTACTACGGCAAGGCACTGAAGGTCCGCCGATTGATCGCCGACGACTTCGACCGCGCCTACACCAAGGCCGATGTTCTCCTGACGCCGACCGCTCCGACGGTTGCCTTCCCGTTCGGCTCGAAGACCGACAATCCACTTGCGATGTACCTGTGCGACGTCTACACGATCCCGACCAACCTCGCCGGGCACCCGGGCATGAGCGTTCCGTTCGGCACCGGTCAGGACGGCCTGCCGGTCGGCGTCCAGATCCTGGCTGGGACGCTCGGTGAACCAACCATGTTCCGTGCCGCAGCGGCCCTCGAGAGGAGCCTGTCATGAGCAACGCGCCAAGCACGACGAACCCGACCCCAGGCAACGTGTACACCGCGGGCCCGAAGACCGGCGACGAGATCCTGATCGACGGCTACGAACTCGTCGTCGGTCTGGAAACGCACGTCGAACTGGCCACTGCGACGAAGTTGTTCAGCGGGAGCGCCAACCATTTCGGTGACGAGCCGAACACCAACATCGACCCGGTCACGCTCGGTCTGCCCGGTGCCCTGCCGGTGCTCAACCGTCACGCCGTCGAACTCGCGATGCGCATCGGAACGGCACTGAACTGCACCATCCAGCCGTGCGTGTTCCACCGCAAGAACTACTTCTATCCAGACATGCCCAAGGCGTATCAGATCACCCAGTACGACCAGCCGCTGAACGTCGACGGCTACCTCGAACTGCCCGGCGGCAAGCAGATCGGCGTCGAACGGGCCCACCTCGAAGAAGACACCGGAAAGAGCACCCACTTCGGTGGCGCCGGTGGCCGCATCCACGGCAGCACGTATTCGCTGATCGACTTCAACCGCGCGGGAGTGCCCCTGGTCGAGATCGTCAGTCGGCCGGACATTCGCACGTCCGAGGAAGCTCGCCAGTACATCAGCGAACTGCGCGGGATCCTCCTGGCCGTACAAGCCAGCGACGCGAAGATGGAAGAGGGCAGCATGCGCTGTGACGCCAACGTCAGCGTGCACAAGCCTGGTGAGCCGTACGGGACCCGTTGCGAGATCAAGAACGTGAACAGCATCCGGTCGCTCGGCCGAGCGATCGACTACGAAGCTCGCCGCCAGATCGACATGATCGAGAACGGCGAGACTGTTCGTCAGGAAACCCGTCACTGGGACGAGAACGACAGCCGCACTCACACGTTGCGCGTCAAAGAAGACGCCGATGACTACCGCTACTTCCTCGAGCCCGATCTGGTGCCCCTGGTGCCGTCGGCCGACTGGATCAAGGCGATCCTCGATGCGATGCCGATGCTGCCGTTCGCGCGACGTGCCCGTCTCGCAGAGTCGACGGGCGCGCCGGCCGACGGCGAGGCCGTGATGGTCGTGGTCGAACGCGCGCAGGACGACTACGTGCTCGACGTCGCGTCTGCCGGCGGCGATGCCGCTCGGGCGTTGATCTACGTCAAGGAGGCGTTCGCCGACGATTCGGTGTCCGTACCTGCGGTTGATCTGGCCGCGCTGACGAAGATGGAGACGAGCGGTGCCGTCACGGCCACACAGGCCAAGACGATCCTCGCCGAAATCGTCGCCAACGGTGGCGGCGATGCAGCCGCGATCGCCGCCGCGAAGGGCTTCGAAGCGATGGACGCCAGTGCTCTGGAGTCGATGGTCGATGCGATCATTGCCGCCAATACCCAAGCATGGGCGAAGTACGTCGGAGGCGAGGACAAGGCAATGGGTGCGCTCGTCGGCGCGGCGATGAAGGCCAGCCAGGGCAAAGCCGACGGCAAGCTCGTCACTGCGCTTCTGCAGGCCAAGCGCGCCGCCCAGTAGCGACGTTTGGAGGCTTTGCACACCGGAGGCTTTCCAACGCGACCGGGTGAGTGGCAAAGCCTCCGGTGCGCAAAGCCTCCGACGTTGTCAGTCGGGTTGATTCAGCTCCACCACGTTGCCGCTGGGGTCCTTGATGAACGCCTGCTTGCCGGCGCCGATGGTGCGGTTCGAGATTCGCGCATCGATGCCGTGTGCGGCGAGGTGCGCCACGCAGGCGTCGAGATCCTCGACATGGAACGCGTAGTGATTGATCGCCGTTGGTGGGGTGATGTTGGTCTGCAGCAGGTGGACCTGCTGCTCGCCGGCCTGCAGCCACGCACCGGGGAAGCCGAAGTCCGGTCGGGGCACGGCCGTCAGGCCGAGCAGACCGTAGAACTCGATCGATGCATCGACATCGTTGACGCCGATCGACACATGGTGGACACCGACGACGTTCACAGATGACCCGCCACGACAAGATCCATCGCCCGGCGGCACGTGCGATGGAAGGCATCGACGGCCATCTGCAGATGCTCGTCGGACGTGTCCTCTTCTTTGGTGTGACTCAATCCGGCGATCGATGACGAGAAGATCATCACGGTCGGCACCTCCCTGGCCATCTCGCTGGCGTCGTGCAACGCCCCACTCGGTAGTTCGACATCGTGTCCCTCCACTTCTCGAACACTCTCGCGCGCGGCCGCCAGCAGACGAGGATCGAAGGGCATAGGTGGAATCCGGAAGAGGTGCTCCATCTCCCACGTACATCCTTCGGCATCTGCGGAGTCGGCCGCCGCTTGCTGCATCTCGGCGAACATCGCAGCCAGTTCATCGGCATCGATGTGGCGCATGTCCATCGTCACTCGCGTCTCGCCGGGAACAGCGGTGACGACGCCCGGCCAGCATTGTGCATGGCCGATCGTGGTCACACCATCGTGACGCGTGCCGATCTCCTTCAGCGCAATCGCGAACCGTGCCGCCGCCACGAACGAATCGCGACGCATCTCCATCGGCATCGTGCCGGAGTGGGCAGCCTGACCCTTGAAGATCATCCGTTCCCGCTCGATCCCCTTGGTCCCCGTGACGGTACAGATGCCGAGGCCTCTCGATTCCAACACCGGACCCTGTTCGATGTGTACCTCGAGGTAGGCCTTGACGTTGTGCAGCCGAGTGCGGGCGCCGTCGATCGTCTCCAGGCTGATGCCGTGTTCGGCAATCACCTCGGGCAGCCTGTTGCCTTCCTTGTCGACGAGACCGGCAGCGGCCTCGAGGTCGAGCGAACCAACCACCGCCGCCGAACCGAACAAGCTGCGGCCGAACCGGGCACCTTCCTCATCGACCCAATCGACCACTGCGACGGTGACCGGCGGGATGCCTTCGGCGGCCAGGGCACGGACAAGTTCCACACCGGCCATCACACCGAGGGCGCCGTCCAACCAGCCGCCCTTCGGCACGCTGTCGAGGTGCGAGCCGACCACGATCGTGTCGTCGCTGGTGCCGCGCAGGTACGCCCATAGGTTGCCGGCCTCGTCGGTCTCGATGTCAACGGGCAGAGTGGCCAACGATTCGCGGAACAGAGCGCGGGCTTCCAGCCAGTCCGGCGTCCAGCACAATCGTCGACTGCCATCGGGCCCACCCGTGCGTTCGGCCAGCGAACGAAGACTGGCGACCACTCGTGCTGGATCGAACGCGCCTGCGGCAACGGTTGTCATGGGTCGAAACTACCGCCGGCGGTCGGAGGCGTGCATGACACACTGGCGGCCATGAGCATCGAGATCCGACGTCCTGACGAAAACGAATGGTCAGCGATTTGCTATTCCGACGGAAGGGCGTTCGGGCTCTCGTACACGCCGGAGGGCGTCGCCCAACGTCGCCCACTCCACGATCTCAGCCGCTGGAGGATCGCCGTCGACACAGCCACCGGCGACATCGTCAGCGAGGCCAGCTCGTATTCGTTCGACGTCACGCTGCCCGGCGGGTCGACCGTTCCGATGGGCGGTGTCACATGGGTCGCCACGGCAGCGACACATCGCCGCATCGGGCTGATGCGCCGTGTGATCGGAGCGGTACACGACGACATCGACGCACGGGGGGAAACGCTATCGACCCTGTCTGCGTCGGAGGGCGGCATCTACGAGCATGTCGGGTACGGCATCGCCACTCGCGCGCGCATGACCACCATCGACCCAAGGTCGACCGCAATCCGGTCCGAGTTCCGGGCTGCGCCTGGCAGTGTGCGGTTCCTGCGCGAAGACGAGGATGTGTTCGACGTCATCGCGCCGATCTGGGAGCGATACCGCCGCACGAGGGTCGGCGAGGTCAGCCGCAGCACGCCATGGCATGATTTCGCAATCGACCAACTCGGTCGGGGTGAGGGCTCGTCGACCGTGGCCTATTACCTCGTCCACGCCGAGGGCTACGCGATCTACCGGATCAAGAGCCAATGGAACGACGGCCAGCCCGCACACATCATGAACCTGGAAGAGATCGCCGCAGTCACCGCCGATGCGCACGCGGCTCTCTGGCAGACGCTCCTCGAGGTCGATCTCGTCGGCGAGATCCGCAGTCGTGTCCTTGCCATCGACGATCCGCTGCCGTACCTGCTCGACAACCAACGCGCACTGCGCACGACGGATCTCAACGACGGTATCTGGGTCAACATCCGTGACGTTGCGACGGCGTTCGGGGCACGCAACTATCGCACGACGGACCGGATCGTCGTCGAGGCCGACGGCATGCGCTGGGCGATCGACGGCGGGCCGGACGGCGGCTCGTGCAAGGCGGTTCGTACCCGGCCGGACCTGATCACATCGCATTCCGGGCTGAGCTCGCTGCTGTACGGCGGGGTCCTCCCCTCGGCGCTGGTATCAGGTCGGCGGATGACCGCGCGAACGGCCGAGGCGGCGGCGCGGGCGGACCTCTTCTTCACGACCAGCCTCGCCCCGCACTGCCTGACCCACTACTGATCGGCGACGCAGGCCCACCGAGTCCGAAAACAGTCCCATCGAAGCCGTCGTGGGTCAGTCCCTCAATTCGACGATCAGTTCGATCTCGACGGCGATGCCGAACGGCAATTCCGCGAGGCCGACGGCCGACCGGGCACCGCGTCCTGCTTCACCGAAGACCTGGATCAACAGCTCCGAGCAGCCGTCGATGACCGCTGGCGTCTCGGTGAATCCGGGTGCGCAATTGACCATGCCGAGTGTCTTGACAACCTTCACCACAGCGTCGAGACCGCCCGGCTCGGCGGCAATCGCCGCGAGCAACTGCAGTCCCGCCAACCGTGCCGCATCGCGACCCTCCTGCAGAGTGAGGTCACTGCCGACCCGGCCCTCGACCGACGATCCGTCAGCGCGGGTCGGACCTTTACCGGACAGATACAGCAAGGGTCCCGTGCGCACCGCCTGCGCGTACAGTCCCGCAGGGGCCGACAACCTCGGCAATTCGATGCCGAGTGAACGCAGGCGTTGATCGATGCTCATCGTCCGACGATAGGTGAATTCGGTTGTTCGATCAGGCCACACAGTTCGAGAATTCGGTGCGGCGGCAGGTACTGCTCGCGGATCATCGCCCCGAACGGTGTCAGCGCGTCTTCGATCGCGTTCGTGAGGGCAGCGGGTGCGCCGATCGCACCACCCTCTCCGACGCCGCGAAACGGCACGTCATCGTCGGGGTCGCTCTCGCGGTGGACGACTTCGATGTGAGGAATGTCGTTGGCGGTCGGCAGAAGGTAGTCGTCGAAGGTGCGGGCGAGGAACGATCCGTCTGCGCTGTACGCCGCTCGTTCGAACAACACTGCGCCGATCCCCTGCGCGACCCCGCCGCGGACCTGACCGTCGACGATGGCCGGATTGATCATTCGCCCGCAATCCTCGACCACGACGTATCGCACGATTCGAACGTGGCCGGTGTCCATCTCGACCTCGACGATGCAGCAGTGCGTCGACTGCGACCAGGTGTTCTCACCGGAGATGTACGCGTGATGTTCGTCGATGCCGGGTGAGCCGTCGTCGTTGGCCAGGCCGGGGCCGGTGTAGGCCAGGATTCCCACCGCGCTCATCGGCAGGCTGCGACTAGGCACCCCGCTGGCGATCACGTGTCCGTCGACGATGTCGAGGTCGGCCGGGTCGATCTCCCATGAGTTCGCGGCCAGTCGCAGGATGCGGTCACGCACCTGTCGGGCCACACCCATCACCGCTCCACCGGCGAGGGTGGCCGAACGTGAGCCACCCGTTCCGACGAAGTTGAATGGCGTGACCTGGGTGTCACCATGCACGACATGGACCTGGGCAATGTCGACACCGACGCCATCGGCGACCAACTGAGCCAGCGTCGTCTCATGACCCTGACCGTGCGGTTGCTGGCTCGTGAACAACGTCAGGGTGCCGTCCGGTTCGACTCGGATGTGTGCCTCCTGCGGCGTACGTGGCGCAGCCATGAAGCCGATCGCTCTGATCAGGCTGGGCATGAACGGGGCCGGCTCGATGAAATTGGCGAATCCGATCCCGAGGTGTCGACCATCGGCGCGGGCGGCGATCTGCGCCGCGAGGAACGCCTCGTAACCAATGTGATCCCGGGCCTGCATCAACGTTTCGCGCTGCGACATCTTCCCCGACAGTTCCACGCCCACCAGGGATTGCCTTGGGAGCTCGTCGGTGTTCCACAGGTTGCGCAGACGGAACTCGACCGGATCGATTCCGACGGTGCGGGCAAGCACGTCGAACAGCCGCTCGCGCACCCAGGTCTCGACCTCCCACGGACCGCGGTACGGCACATAAGTGGCCTTGTTCGTCGTCACTGCAACGGCCTCGAAGTCATAGTGCTGCAGGCGATACGCTGCCGGAAACAATGACCGCACGACGTTCGTGTACCCACTCGCCGGGAAGCCGAGCTGCGGGTATGCCCCGATGTCCATCACCATCCGCACCTTGATGCCGAGCAGGTGACCGTCCGCGTCGAGCGCGGCATCGACGTCGAGCCGTTCCTCGCGAGCCTGGCCAGCGACCGTCAGGTTCTCGGTCCGGTCCTCGATCCATTTCACCGGTCGGCCGAGCAGGCGCGCACTCGCGCAGACCGCGATGTCCTCGCGATTGATGCCACCCTTCTGGCCGAAGCTGCCACCGATGTCGCCACAGCGGACGCGCAGCAGGTGCGTGGGGTGACGCAAGATCAGTGACAGCGCGAAGCGCACGGCATGCGGAGACTGATGCGCCGTGGTGATGTCGAGAGCTCCTGTGGCTGGTGAATATTCAGCAACGAGGCCGCGGCATTCCATCGGCGCGTTCGTCTGGCGGTGCTGCCGGAACCGTTCAGTGACGATGTGGGCGGCAGACGCGAACGCAGCATCGGTGTCCCCGTAACGATGCGACGTGTTGTAGATGATGTTGCTGCCGTGCACGGGGTACAGCAGCGCTGCGCCGTCGGACATCGCCTCGTCCATGTCGACCACTGGTTCGAACACCTGGTACTCGACTCCGACGAGTGCCGCTGCGTCCTCGGCGATTGGGCGGCTGTCGGCGATGACGATCACCACCGGCTCGCCCATCATCCGCACCACGTCTCGGGCGAGCGCCGTGTACGTCGGGATGAAGAGACCGGCACTTCCGTTGGCCGTCATGTCGCCGACGTGTCGACGCAATTCGGCATCGGTCAGAACCAGATGAACACCCAGGTGGCGCTGCGCAGCCGACACATCGATTCCGACGATGCGGGCATGGGCGTGAGGACTGCGGACGAACGTGGCATGGAGCATCCGCGGCAGCACCACGTCGTCCACATACCTGCCTCGTCCAGTGAGGATGCGCGGGTCTTCGACGCGTTGCACACTCGTCCCCGTCAGACGCTGGATCATCGCGCGATCTCCCGATCAGCAGAGGTCTGTACTTCGTGGAGGATGCCGGCGACGATGCTGTCGTACCCGGTGCAGCGGCAGAGGTTGCCCGAGATCGCCTCGCGCACCTCGGCTTCGGACGGGTTCGGATTCTCAGCGAGCAGTTCGGTGGCGACGATCAGGATGCCCGGTGTGCAGAACCCACACTGGAAGCTGTGCCGTTCGAGGCACGCTTGCTGCA
>JAYTOM010000372.1:0-4778 GCA_043747765.1 Actinomycetota bacterium | reverse complement strand
GCGTGTTCAGCCAGCGTCCGGCGAGTCTCGAGCCGTTGCAACTCGCGTTGGTTCATGCTCGATGCCCTCCTGTTCCACGCAGGCTACTGATTTAACACGAAGACTCTTGACGAGGTCCATGCCAACGGTTTAACTGCAGCCAGTGCAACGACACGCCGTTCATCGGTCGGACTCGGGGGAGCAAAGTCATGGGAGCAACCGCTCGGTTTCACAACAGGTCTCATGGATCCTCTGGGTCTCACGGCAGACCTCACACCGGATCGACGATTGTCAAGGGAGTCGCCGCATTGGCGGCAGTCACGATGATCGCGGCCGCCTGCGGGAGCAGCAGCAAATCAGCCCCGGCCACGACCGGTGCAGGAACCCCAAGCAGTACTACTACTACTACTGCTGCTGCCGGGAGCACCGGCACAGCGAGCAGCACGGCGGGCAGTGGTGCCGCGACCGCCAGCACGGCCGGCAGCAGCGGCAGCGGTACGGCCGACGCGCTCGTCATCGCCCGTGGCATGGACGTCAACTCGCTCGATCCCGCGCTGTCGTACTGCGACACCTGTCAGATCTTCATGACCGCCGTCTACGAGACGCTGATCGGACTCGACCCGAAGGACAACAAGACGTTGATCCCCCGGCTGGCAACGAAGTGGGAGGGCGACGCAACGCAGACCAACTTCACGTTCACGCTCGATCCCAAGGCCAAGTTCCCCGACGGAACGGCCGTGACGAGCACCGACGTCAAGTTCTCGTGGCAGCGTCTGGCCGCCCTCAAGGGATCGTCGTCGTATCTCGTCGGCAGCATCGACACGATCGACGATTCCAATCCGGGCGTCGTCAAGGTCAAGCTGAAGGCGGCCAACTCGGCGTTCCTCGCTCAGGTCGATGCCAGCTATCTGGGCGTCGTCGAGAAGAAGGTCGCCGAGGCCAACGGCGCGACGATGGATTCCAGCACCGATAAGGCCGAGCCGTGGTTCCTGGCTCACTCCGCCGGCAGCGGCCCCTTCACCCTCGAGTCGTACGCGTCGGGCAGCGAACTGCGCCTCAAGCGCAACGACAGCTATTGGGGCACAAAAGCTGGCTTTCCCGAGGTGATCATCAAGGAGACGCCGCAGGCCGTCACCCAGCGCCAGCAACTCGAGCAGGGTTCGGTGGACATCGCGATGCAGATCTCGGCCGACGTCGCGTCCGGGATGGGTGGTCCGGACATCTCCCTGACCAAGGTCCCGAGCTTCAACTACGTGTATCTGGCAATCAGCCCCGGAGCCACCGGTGGCGAGAAGCTGACGCCCGATGTCCGTGAAGCAATCCGCGATGCGCTCGACTACAAGGGCCTGATCGACGTCACCGTCGGTGGCGCCGGACAGAAGCAGGCCTCGCCGATCCCCAATGGATTCGCCGGAAGCGCCGGCCTGACATTGCCGGTGCAGGACGTCGCCAAGGCCAAGTCATTGCTCAGCAAGGCCGGCATCACCAGCCTCACGCTGGACGCGACGTATCCGTCGCTCAACGTCTACGGAGTGGACTTCAGCACTGCGATGCAGAAGGTGCAGACCGACTTGAAGGCAGTCGGGATCACACTGACCCTGAACCCGGTCGAGATCTCGGTCTGGGCGGACAAGATCGGCAAGACCGGCATTCCCGTCACGATGTTGTACTTCGCTCCTGACCACACCGATTCCAGCCAGTACGTGCAGTACTTCGGCATGCTCAAGGATTCGCAGTGGCAGGGTTGGAGCAAGGCCCCGGTCAATGCAGCCGAGCAGGACCTCCTCACCAAAGCCTTTGCGACACAGGACGCGACGGCCAGGGCGAGCCTGTACAACCAGCTCGGCACGGACATGATCAACGATCAGATCATCATCCCGATCGTCAACCCCGACCTGTTCCTCGCCAGCCGGTCGAACATCAAGGGCCTCACCTACAGCGCCTGCTGCAATCTCGACCTCGCCCAAATCAGCCGCTCGTGATCAGCCGCACGGATCGTCGCTGAAGCGGTATCTGCTCCGTCGCCTCGCGGTGATGCCGTTGCTCCTGCTCGGCATCGCCTCGATCGTGTTCGTCGTCTCGCGGCTGACGCCTGCCGACCCGCTGGTCTCGATCATCGGCGAGCGTCAACTCGGGAACCCGGTGGTCGTAGCCGCAGCAAAGAGGCGCTGGGGGCTCGATCAGAGCCTGCCCGTGCAATACGTCAAGTACATGGGCAACCTCTTCAAGGGCAACCTCGGTACCTCGTTCACGACGCGTAAGCCGGTCCTGAACGACCTCTTCGATCGACTGCCGGCCACACTGGAACTGACCTTTACGGCGCTGACGATCGGGGTCGTCTTCGGCATCGGCCTCGGTGTGTTGGCCGCCCGCCACCGCAACAGGTTGATCGATCACGTCGCCCGGTTCTTCGCTTTGATCGGATCGTCGCTCCCGGCATTCTGGGCCGGCCTCCTCGTGTTGTACGTGTTCTACGCCAAGTTGGGAATCCTGCCGGGGCCGGGTCGGCTCGATCCGCGAGCCGCCGAACCGGTGCGGATCACGGGCTTCTTCACCGTCGACTCGCTTTTGCACGGCAACTTCACCCAGTTCACCTCCGCGATCAGGCACCTGGTCCTGCCGGCGAGCGTGCTCGGCTGGGGTGTTGTGGGAATCGTCTCCAGGCTCGTTCGAGCCAGCCTGCTCGACGAGTTCTCGATGGAGTACGTCAAAGTCGCCCGGGCAATGGGTCTGCGCGAGCGCACCGTCGTCAACACCCACGCCTTGCGCAATGCACTGCTGCCGACCATCACCATCGTCGCCTTCGCGTTCGCGTTCCTGCTGACCGGCGCGGTGTTGACGGAGAAGATCTTCTCGTGGCCGGGCGTGGGCAGCTATGCCGTCGACGCCTCACGCAAACTCGACTTCCCAGCGGTGATCGGGGTGACCATCCTCGGCGGTGTGGCGTTCCTCGTCACCAACCTGATCACCGACGTGCTGTACGCGATTGCCGACCCACGAATCAGGTTGTCGTGACCGCCGTCTCGCTGCCGGCCGGTACGGTTCCGCCCGTCGTCACCCACAGCCGCTGGCCGCGATGGCTGCACGGTCCGGCGCTGGTCGGCATGGTCGTGCTGGCGTTGTGGGTGCTCGTTGCCTTGACCCTGCCGATCTGGACGCCATTCGATCCGCTCGAACCCGTCGGGTTGCGCAATCTCGGCCCACGAGCCGCGCACTGGATGGGCACCGATGCACTCGGACGCGACGTGTTCACCCGCACCCTCTGGGGTGCACGCACGTCACTTCCCGTCGCCGCGATCGTGATCGTGTCGGCAGTGATCATCGGCACCGTCGTCGGTGCCGCTGCCGGATTCTTCGGTGGCTGGATCGACGCCGTCCTGATGCGCACCGTCGACATCACGATGGCGTTCCCGCCGATCCTGTTGGCGATGGCCATCACGGCCTCGCTCGGGCCTGGTGTTCGCAACGCAATGATCGCGATGGTGCTCGTCTGGTGGCCGATCTACGCACGCCTGCTGCGTGCCCAGGTGATTGCAGTTCGACAGCGCGAATACATCGATTCAGCGTGGGCGATCGGTGCCTCGCGCTGGCTGATCATGCGTCGCTACATCCTGCCGATGTCGTACACGCCCGTGCTCGTCAACGCGACGATGGACTTCGGTCAGGTCGTGTTGTTGCTGGCGTCGTTGAGCTTCATCGGCCTCGGTGCCCGACCGCCGTCACCTGAATGGGGCGCGATGATCACCGAGGGTGCAACGAACTTCTATCAATGGTGGATCGCAGCCGCTCCGGGCCTGGCGATCCTGCTCGTCGTCCTGGCCTTCAACTTCGTCGGCGATGCTCTACGTGACTCGTTCGACGTCAAGGACAACGGCCGATGAGTGACATCATCATCCCCACACGAATCCCCCAATCGCGCACAGCGGTGCTCAGTGTTCGTGATCTGCGTGTCACGTTCACGACGCCCGGTGGCAGAGTTCCGGCGGTACGTGGCGTGGACCTCGAGGTGTATCCGGGCGAAGCCGTCGCGATCGTCGGCGAGTCGGGCTCCGGCAAAAGCGTGACGATGATGGCGCTGCTCGGGATGTTGGACCGAGCCGAGGTCACCGGGTCGGCGTTGTATCGGGGCACCGAACTGGTCGGCATGGAACCGTCGAAGCTCCGCCAGATCCGTGGTTCGAAGGTCTCGATGATCTTCCAAGATCCGATGACATCGCTGAATCCTGTGTTGACGATCGGACGTCAGCTGTCGCTGGTGATGCGTGCCCATCAGCCAGGCATGTCGAAGAAGGCGGCACTGGCCCGGGCGACGGACCTGCTCGATCAGGTGGCGATCTCCCAGGCTGCGCGCCGGTGCCGGTCGTACCCGCACGAACTCTCCGGGGGGATGCGGCAACGGGTGATGATCGCAATGGCGATCGCCAACGACCCGGAGGTGCTGATCGCCGACGAGCCGACCACCGCGCTCGACGTCACCGTGCAGGCCCAGATCATGGAACTGCTCGGAAACCTGCGCCATGAGCATCATCTCGCCCTCGTCCTGATCACCCACGACCTCGGGGTGGTGGCCGGGGCGACCGACCGGGTGGCGGTGATGTACGCCGGCAAGATCGTCGAGAACGGTGCGGTCGATCCGTTGTTCGCTGACCCTGGTCATCCGTACACGCGCGGCCTGCTCGAGTGCCTGCCCCGCCTCGACGTGCGCCACGAGATCCAGGCGTCGATCCCCGGTGTGCCTGCCACGCCCCAGTCGCTGCCGCCGGGCTGTCCGTTCTCACCGCGCTGCACATATGTGCAGC
>JAYTOM010000371.1:0-4406 GCA_043747765.1 Actinomycetota bacterium | reverse complement strand
TTCAAGGGTTGTCAGCATCTGCGGGTGGTTGCTGCCCGGGTTCTGCCCGGCGACCACGATCACGTCGGCGACGGCGAAGTCTTCGAGCCGGACAGAGCCCTTCCCGATCCCGATCGCTCGTTCGAGAGCGAAGCTGGTGGGCTCGTGGCACATGTTGGAGCAGTCCGGCAGGTTGTTCGTGCCGAAGCTGCGGGCCATCAGTTGGTACAGGAACGCTGCTTCGTTACTGGTTCGACCGGAGGTGTAGAACACCGCCTGGTTCGGGTTGGCCAGCCCACGCAGTTGGCGGGCGATCTCGCAGAGAGCTGCGGTCCACGTGATCGGTTCGTAGTGGGTGCCGCCCGGGTGTTTGATCATCGGACGGGTCAGGCGGCCGGCCCGACCGAGCCAATAGTCGAACCGGTCGCGAAGATCGGCGAGACTGTGCTCGGCGAAGAACGCGTCATCGATGCGAGCTTTCGGTGCGGCTTCTGCGACGGCTTTGGCGCCACTTTCGCAGAAGTCGACACGATGTCGATCCCCGGGTGCAGCCTCGGGCCATGCGCACCCGGGACAGTCGAAGCCGCCCGGTTGGTTGATCACCAACAGCGACCTCACAGCGCGGGATGCACCCATCTGGGACACGGTTCGTGCACACTGGTCGTGATCGCCGGTCGACCCGTCGCCCACGACTCCGGTTTGTGGATCTCGTTGACGGCATCGTCCACCGTCACCTCCGAGAACCCTACGGCGTGCGCGAGGCGTACGGGGTCGGCGACGGTGACCGTCAGCGACGGGTGACGGATCAGACCGAACGGGTCGATGCCGGCTACGGGTGTGCGGAACTGCAAGCAGAGGCCTTGCCGGTGGTTGGTCGCGAACGTCAGGCCACGATCCTTCAAGGACAGCCGCGCTGGCCCGGCGACACGCCACACGCGATACGGGCCCGTGATCGTCGCGGCGATGATGTTGGCGACCGGGGTGCGCAACGTCCATGGTCCGAAGCATGCGATCAGCACATCGTCGTCGATGGACACGGCGCACCTGCCAGGGTTCACGGCGCACCTGCCAGGGTTCACGCCGAACCATCGGTTCCAGCGGCTCATTGCGGGGTCGACATCGAACTCGAATTTCGACATCATGTCGGTCTGAGCACCAGCGCCAAAGTCGTCGTCTGGCGAGACGGCATCGCAGGAGCGTTCGGATCGCTGGCGGGATCGGAGAATGTCGTACCGGCCGGACCGTGCACGGGTCCGCCAACCATCGGCGGGCCCGTGCGGAGCGCTGTCAGCGATGGCTGGAGACGCCGTGCTGCGACGCGAGAAACGCGTGGCCCATCTCCTGACGCTGCTCGCTGTTCGTCGTGCTGTTCAGCAGAGGCAGCACCTCGGCCTCTTCGCTTGCCGCGTGTTCGTGCACCTTGGCACTGAACTCGGTGAACGTCTTCTCGAACTCGGCTGAACCCGGATCGAAGCCCTTGAGCTTGGTCAGGACATCGCTCGCCGCGCCTTCCTCGCGTTGTGCGGTCGTCGGCGATCCGAGTCCCTTCGTCCCCGAGCTTGCGGAGCGCAGGATAGATCACTGATTCTTCGGCGGCCTCGTGCACCGCCAAAAACTCGGCGAGCGATTCGAACTCTTCGCTTCGGTCGCTCCCGGTCTTGTTCAGCACTGCCGACAATCGAGCGGCGACGTCTTTGTGTTGCGAAAGCACTACCTCGGTCACATCGTTGCTTGTCATTGTCATGTCTCTCCTCAATGAGATCGGCTACATGTTCCGGTACGCCGTCGCCACCCAGACCAGACCGAACCTCCCTGCGTACAGACGACGCATCGATAGCTCGGCACGGGCGGTGATGAGTCGTGTGGATCCAGATCAGGTGGGTCGCCCAGGTTTGGTTGAGACGGATGGGAATCGGGCATGTGAGTGAATGATCGGACTGTTCGGAGGCATCAGTTGCTCGACGCGGGTGGCGCTGGTCCGCTTGATGAAGCGAACCTTGCGTCGGCGGACGCGTCGCCCCAGTCTGAGGAAGTCCGGACTGGCGCGAGACGGGTGAAGGCGTACGTTGTTGCGTTGGGGCCGGGTCTCATCACGGGGGCCTCCGATGATGATCCGTCAGGGATCGCGACTTACTCCCAGGCTGGCGCGCGGTTCGGTTTCGGCATGTTGTGGGCCGCGCTTCTGACGTTCCCGTTGATGGCCGCGGTGCAAGAGATCTGCGACCGCACCGCGTTGGCGACCGGGCAAGGGCTGGGCGAGCTGATCACACGAAGGTTTTCGCGGGTGTGGCGGGTCGTGATCGGCTTTCTGATCGGTGTGTTGTGTGTCGCCAACGCGTTGAACGTCGCCGCCGATCTCGTTGCTGTCGGCGCTGGCATGCATCTACTCCGAGCCGGCCCGACCACGCTGTGGGCGGTGTTGGCGGGCGGGATCACGATTGGGCTGCTGGTCGTGGAGTCGTACAAGACGATCTCCAAGGTGTTCCGAGTGTTCGCGCTCGCGCTCGTCACCTACCTGGCCGTCGTCTTCGTCGTCCACCTCAACTGGACCACCGTTGTCGCGCACACGGTAATACCTCACATTCAGATGTCCAAGGGATACTTCGCGCTGTTGATCGCCGTGCTCGGCACGACGATCTCGCCGTATCTGTTCTTTTGGCAGACCATGAACCGGGTCGAAGACATGCGCGACGAGAAGGTCGGCGGCAAACGAGCCATGCCGCTACGCAGTCGTCGCCGTGCCGCCGCCAAATACAAGCTGGAGACCAGCCGCTTCGACGTGTTTTTCGGCATGGGCTTCTCCAACCTGGTCATGTTCGCCATCATCGCTTCCACCGCCGCAACGCTCGGCGCTCACGGACACGTCGACATCGGCTCAGCGGATCAGGCCGCATCGGCGCTGCGCCCGGTCGCGGGCAGGTACGCGTCGTATTTGTTCGCGTTGGGTTTCATCGGCTCTGGCATGCTCGCGATCCCGGTCCTCGCCGGAGCGGGCGCGGCCGGCTTCGCCGGGCTGACCGGCAAGCGGGCGGGGTTCTCGAACAAGATTCGCGAGGCCCCCGTGTTCTACGGACTGGTCGCGGCCGGTACCGTCGCCGGGATGGTGTTCAGTCTCGTTGGCGCGAACCCGATCAAGCTGCTCGTCTTCGTTGCCGTCATCAACGGCATCGCAGCCGCACCATTCCTGTTGATCGTGATGCTCGTCTCCGGCAATCGCACCATCATGGGCGGCTACGTCAACAGACGACTCGCGAAGACTCTCGGCTGGCTGACCTTCACCGTGATGGCCGTCGCCGCCGTCGCACTCATCTTCACCAGCGGCGGCTGACGACCGGGCCGACAGGCGTGCCATCAAAACCGTCGACGATGTCAATCGCCGAGCGGATAGGAGTGCCCACCGTCCGGCTGTTCAAAGCGGCCGGGAACCACCGCCTGTAGATGGGCCGGTTGGCGACTTGGACTTCATCCAGCCTGACGTAGACGGCGTCGATAAACATCACCGGACAGGTGGGTTCCAGTGGCCGGCTTTGCCACTCACCGAATTCACCCTAGCCCCGGTCCGTGGTCTTGGCGATCGTCACCAGCGAATACACCTCGCACGAGGCCGGTGTTTGAAGTGAGGCTGTGCTCAGTCGTCGGAGTATGGGATCGGATGGTCGCCGCCCAGTTCGCTGAACCGTTCGTTGAGAGCGACGGCGAGGAAGTCGCGATCGTTCTCGCTGGGTACGAGGGCTTGGTACAGGATGGCTTCGAGCTCGAGTTCGCTACTCATTCCGCCGATCGCGAAGTACCGCCACCACAGATCCGACACGGACATCTTCAATGCTCGTCGTGCCTTCTCCAACGGATCGATGACGTCTGCCACAGGGGACTACTCCTGACGGCCGTTGTCGCTGAGCGAGGCGACGACTTGCGTTGCATACGACAAGACGGTGAGCTGTGCGGTGCGCGCCGCTCGGAACATGGTGCTGATCGCCTGGTTCTCGGTGAGGTTGTCTCGAGCCATGATCACACCTTGGGCTTGGTGAATCGTGCGACGCTTTGCCAAGGCGTCGGCAAAACGCCGGTTCGATTCTTCGTCGGTGAGGTCCGAGCCGGCGGTGGTCAGGATCTCCGACGCCTGGTCGGCGAACAGCGCGGCGAGTTCTTGTTCACGCTTGCCGAATGCATGCTGTTCGGAGGAGTAGATGTTGAGTGCACCCTGTGGTCGATCGCGGGTCATCAACGGCGACGACAAGATGCTGTGGATCCCTTGGCTGAGCGCCAACGGAACGAAGGTCGGCCACCGGGTCTCATCGTCAAGGGACTCGATGTAATACCAACGACCATTCGCCTTGGCCTCGAGGCAGGGTCCTTCACCCGTTTCGTATTGGTGGCGGTCCATGGTCAAGACCTTGTCGTTGCTCGCGGCCACCGTCATCAGTTGA
>JAYTOM010000370.1:0-3506 GCA_043747765.1 Actinomycetota bacterium | reverse complement strand
GCGGACGTACAAGGTTCTCAAGCGACTCGGCACGACGCCGCTCGGTCGGGGCCGGCTGATCATCGCCAAGATCGTCTCGGTGATCGTCGTCGAACTGGTTCAGTTCGCTGTGCTGATCCCGGTGGCCTACGCGCTCGGCTGGCGTCCATCGGCGCCGAACTGGCTCGGTGCGCTCGGAGCTGTCGTCGTCGGAACCGTTGCGTTCGCCGGCATCGGCCTGAGCCTGGCTGGACGGCTGCGCGGCGAGATCAACCTGGCTGCGCAGAACGGGCTCTACCTCGTTCTGTTGCTCCTCGGCGGAATGGTGATCCCGTTCGCCAAACTGCCGGGTCAGGTCGCTGCGGTCGCCAAGGCCTTGCCGTCCGGCGCATTGGCGGACGTTCTGCGCCAGACCTTGACCCACGGCGGGGTTCGACCCGGAACATCGTGGTTGATCCTCGGCGCATGGGCGATCGTCGCCCCGGCCGCTGCGACTCGCCTGTTCCGCTGGGAATAGCCCGGCTCCCTACTTCGAGCGCTCGGGCTCCGGGGCAGCTGGCACTCTCTGGAACACTTCGGCAACCTGCTCGTACGTCAGGATCGGTACGTCGGCCTCGACCTCGACCGGTGCCGGCGACGAGCCAGACACCGGCGCCCGCGAGTTGATCCTGCGCAAGCCCTGCTCAGCGTCGAACCCGGCCGTGAAGCGCTTGAAGAACATGTAGATGATGATCGTCCACATGAACATCGTGCCGCCGATCTTCATCACCGCTCCGGCCATCTGCTGGTCGTTGATCACGCCGATGCCCCACACTCGGACAGGGATGTCGTACCGCTTGTACACGACACCCTCGGCAAAGGTCAGCCAGCCAGCCGGCACCGTCGGGACCACGCTCTGCAAGAAGAGATAGATCATCTTGCCCGGATAGCCCATCTGCAGTTCCTTGAACGGCCCGATCACAGGCATCCACATCAACAGCGCCGTGGAGACGAGGCAGAAGTGGAGCGAGTAGTGCAGGACAGCGCTGGACCCGGAGGCGTTGACGATGGTCGGCACGTGAGTGACCATCACGACCAAGTTGAACAGCACCCCGGCGACGACCGGCTTGGCCATGTACTTCAGTGCGGTGTAGCCGCGTCCCTTGCCGATGATCAGTCGCAGCAACCATTCGGGCATGGCCAAGACGGCGAGCGGCGGCAGGAAATACGACAGCATCATGTGCTGCAGCATGTGCGCCGAGTACAGGTACGTCTCGCCGACGTCGTGGATCGGCCAGTCGCTGGCGATCCACAGCAAAGCAATCGTTGCGGCGAAGTACCAACACTGACGGCGAGTGACGATGGTCTCGCCAGGTGCCACCGCTTTCGGGCCGATGACGCGCACGGCGTAGAACCACGACACGACGAGGACGAGCACGAGCGCCCAGACCTCGTAGTGCGCTTGGAAAGCCCATGGATTGGCGTGGATATCGAGTTTGGCCAACACGATGTGTCAACCTCCGGAGTCCGCTGAGGGGTCAGCTGGGTGAGAAGAACTGGAACGTACAGAGCACAGCGGCGAACACGATGATGGCCAGGAACAGGCCCATGTAGAACAGCCGTGTGAAGATCTTGCTGTCGAATTTGAGATGCATGAAGTAGCTGACGACGGTCCAGAACTTGAGGACCATCAGCACCAGCAGCACGGCCATGAACACGTCGCCGGGGAGATGGAGATAGGTCAGCGTCACCTCGGCGCCTGTCATCAACGCCAGGATGATCGCGACCTTGACGTATCCGAGATCGGTCAGACCATGGGCGTGATCGGTCGGGCCGCCGATGTCATCGGTGCCGTACTCGACCCTTCCGGTCGCGTGGACATCGGCGCCCGGCTGATCGCCCGAGGATTGGAGAGTGTGATCGATGCTCATGTCAGGGCCTCTTCAACGAGTCAGGACGGGATCAGGTAGACGAGGGTGAAGATGACGATCCACACGATGTCGACGAAGTGCCAATACAGGCCGATCATCTCGACCACTTCGGCCTTGTTGCCGGGGATCTTGTTGCGATTGATCATCCCGACCAACGCCATCAACATGATGATGCCGACCGTCACGTGCACGCCGTGGAAGCCGGTGAGCGTGAAGAAGCTCGAGCCGAACAAGTTGGTGGTGAAGCCGAGGCCCTCGTGGTAGAACTCGGTGAACTCGAACACTTGCGCGCCGACGAACGTGGCACCGAGCAAGGCAGTCACGGATAGCCAGGTCGTGGTGTTGCGATCGTCGTTGCGCTGGGCAGCCGAGACGGCGAGCACCATTGTCAGCGAACTCATCAACAGCACGAACGAACTGACCGACGTCAGCGGGATGTTGTACAGCTGCGACGGCGATGGCGAACCCTCGTGGCGCCCGCGGTACAGCATGTAGGTGGAGATCAGTCCGCCGAACAGTAGGCATTCACTGCCGAGGAACATCCACATCGCCAGCTTGTTGTTGGACAGCCCGGTGCTTGTCGCATGGCCGACCTCGCCACCATGACCGCCATCGTGGCCACCGCCGCCGGTCGACGAGGGTACCTGACCGTGCAGATCGGGTTGGGTGGCCAGATCGATTCGAGCGGTCGTGTCCGGCTCTGATGCCGGCGTGTTCGGCACCGTTTCGGTGGTCGTGGCGACGGGCCAGTCGGTGGGGGTGTCTACGATGTCAGCCAACTGGGGCCAGCTCCTTCGATGGTTCTCCGCCGCTGCCGCCAACCGGTGGGTCGTAGTCGGACGGATCGGCGACTGACGGCTCGAGCGCCCATCCGAAGATTCCGAACATCACGACGGCCCCGCCGAACACGGCGAGGATGTGGCTGAAGATGATGCCGTATGCAATCAGCGGCAGGCCGACAGCGAGGATGATCGGCCAGTACGACGGCGACGGCAGATGGATGTGCTTGTCGGCCTTCGCGGTCTGCTCGTCCATGATCTGCTCGTAGGTGACGACCTTGCGGATCTCACCGGTCTCGTCGTCCTCGGCGTACTTGAGGTGGAAGAACTCGTCGAGCGTGTGGACGACCGGGATCGAATCGAAGTTGTGTTCTTTGGGCGGGCTGTGCGTCATCCATTCGAGCGTGCGTGCGTCCCACGGGTCACCGGGAGCGAGCTCAGGGCTCCGCCAGGTCTTGTACACGTTGATGATGAACAGCAGAACTCCGAAGGCCAGCACGAATGCGCCGATCGACGACACCAGGTTCCAGAACGCTCCGTTGAAGAAACCATCTCCGGCGCGGAACTCGGTCCAGATCTGCATACGCCGCGGCTGGCCTTGCAGGCCGAGGATGTGCATCGGCCCGAACGTCAGGTTCATACCGATGATCATGAACGACACGTTCCACTTGCCGATGCGCTCGCTGAGCAGCTTGCCGAAGACCTTCGGCCACCAGTAGTAGAAGCCGGCGAACAGACCGAGGACTGCACCACCGAACAGCACGTAGTGGAAATGGGCGACGACGTAATACGTGTCGGTCTGCTGCGTGTCGGACGGCGACACCGAGTGGGTCACGCC
>JAYTOM010000369.1:0-2815 GCA_043747765.1 Actinomycetota bacterium | reverse complement strand
TCCGGCCGTGGTCGTTCCGAGAGCAGTCATCCCCACCCGGCCCTACGCGCCGAGATCCGGACGCACCGACTGGACCAATCGGCTGACCCGTTGCATCGTTGGACTGGCGATGTTCGGAGCTGGCGACGCCATGATCCTGCACGCCCAATTGGGCGCAGCCCCATGGGACATGTTGCACCAGGGTCTCAGCCACAAGCTCGGGATCTCCGTGGGAAAGGTGCTGATCGGCACCGCAGCCGCCGTACTGCTGCTGTGGATCCCACTCCGTCAGCGTCCGGGCGTCGGCACCATCCTCAACGCGATCGAGATCGGTCTCGTCGTCGATCTCGTCCTCGCCCACCTGCCGGACACCCACCGTCTTGTGCCACGCATCGGCATCCTGATCGGCGGTGTCCTGATCGTCGCGCTCGGCACTGGCATCTACATCGGCGCAGGCCTCGGCACCGGGCCACGCGACGGCTTGATGGTCGGCCTGTCCAACCGTGGCATCAGCGTCCGGTTGGCGAGGACGTCCGTCGAGCTGACGGTCGGTGTGGTCGGTGTGTTCTTGGGCATCCGACCCGGCGTCGGCACCCTGATCTTCATGTTCGGCATCGGGCCGCTCGTCCAACTCTTCCTGCCAATGATGGCGCTCCCGTCGCGTTCACCGCGCCGGCATGCGAACGCGGAACCGCCCGCCCCGATCATCCCCGATGGGATGATCGACGCGGGCAGCACGGGAATCGATCCGCAGGATCAGTAGCGGTAGCGCTCGCTCTTGAACGGGCCGCTCGGGTCGATCCCGAGGTAGTCGGCTTGCTCGTCGTTGAGCTTGGTCAGCTTCACGCCGAGGGCGCCGAGGTGCAGCCGAGCGACCTTCTCGTCGAGCTTCTTCGGCAACACGTACACGCCGAGCGGGTACTGGTCGAGATGGTTGAACAATTCCATCTGGGCCAGCACCTGGTTGGTGAACGAGCAGCTCATCACGAAGCTCGGATGGCCCGTCGCGCAACCGAGGTTGACCAGCCGGCCCTCGGCCAGGACGATGACCGAGTGGCCATCGGGGAACGACCACAGATCGGTGCCGGGCTTCAACTCGTCGCGCTCGGCGCCGCTGCGGGCCAAGCCGGCCATGTCGATCTCGCTGTCGAAGTGGCCGATGTTGCACACGATCGCGTTGTGCTTCATGTGCAGCATGTGCTCGGTGGCGATGACTCCGTCGTTGCCTGTTGCTGACACGAAGATGTCGGCGGTGGCCATGACGTCTTCCATCGTGAGGACCTGGTAGCCCTCCATCGCAGCCTGCAGGGCATTGATCGGATCGATTTCGGTGATGATCACGCGGGCGCCCTGACCACGCAGCGCCTGGGCGCAACCCTTGCCGACATCGCCGTAACCGGCCACGACTGCCACCTTGCCAGCGATCATCACGTCGGTGGCCCGACAGATGGCGTCGATCAGAGAGTGTCGGCAACCGTAGAGGTTGTCGAACTTGCTCTTCGTCACAGAGTCGTTGACGTTGATCGCAGGGAACAGCAGCTCGCCCTTCTCCATCATCTTGTACAGGCGCATCACGCCGGTGGTGGTCTCCTCGGTGACGCCCTTGACGCTCTTGGCCATCGCTGTCCACTTGTTCGGCTGGGTCTTCAGGCTGCGCTGCAGTAGGCCGAGCACGATTGCGAACTCGGGGTTGGTCGCCGATGTCGGATCCGGCACTTCGCCGGACGCCTCGAACTCGACACCCTTGTGCAGCAGCAACGTCGCGTCGCCGCCGTCGTCGAGGATCATGTTCGCCTGGACTGGGTTGCCGTGGGCATCGTCGGGCCAGCTCATCATCTGATCGGTGCAGAACCAGTACTCCTCCAGGGTCTCTCCCTTCCAGGCGAACACCGGCACGCCCTGCGGATCCTCGACGGTTCCATTCGGGCCGACGGCCACAGCGGCAGCCGCGTGGTCCTGGGTGGAGAAGATGTTGCAGCTCGCCCAACGCACTTCGGCGCCGAGCTCGACCAGCGTCTCGATCAGGACGGCGGTCTGGATGGTCATGTGCAACGATCCGCTGATCCGTGCGCCGGCGAGCGGCTTGGACGGACCGTATTCCTTGCGGATGGCGCGGAGGCCGGGCATTTCGTGCTCGGCAAGATGGATCTCTTTGCGCCCGAATGGTGCGAGCGAGAGGTCGGCGACGCGAAAATCGCGACGCGCGGCGAGAGACCCGGTGTGGGTGGTGTTCATAGCAGGTTCCTCCAGGAACGAGTTGCCGATCACGTCGAAGGAACGTGGTTCGGGCGAGTTGCTTGCAATCTCGGGCAGGGGCCTGCTGGCACCGTGTACGTGTCAGCCCGTTCGACCTCTCACTCTAGCTGGCCAGAATCGAAGCCGCCCTCGACAACAGCTGACCAGGGATGACGAGTCGATCACCAGTCGATCAGCGGTCGAGGACTACTAGCACGGCTGTTTCAGTAGGGGCTGGGTGCTGAGGGGGCGCGTCCGCGGAGATGCCCTTCTGGTCTGGAAAACTGAGCTTGTCGAGAGTTCAGATCCTGATCCCAGAAGGGCACTCCAATGGTGAAGCGTAATCGTGGTCGTCGGCGTCTGAAAGTGTCTGCTGACGGGCGTGGTGTGGTCGGTCACGCGGGTGCCCGACTGTTGTCGGATCTGGCCGACCAGCTCGGCTTGACCAACGAGTTGTCGGCGGCGATGGCGCCGACGAAGCAGCGTCGCCGCGAGCATGACCGCGGACATGTGTTGGTCGATCTGGCGGTGATGATCGCTGATGGCGGAACCGCGATCTCGGATCTTGCGGTGCTGCGCGATCAGCCGAACCTGTTCGGTG
>JAYTOM010000368.1:0-1672 GCA_043747765.1 Actinomycetota bacterium | reverse complement strand
CTTCCCGATGCGGCGACGACCAGGTCGGCGGCGAGTTCGGACCCGTCGCTGAGCACGACTCCGCTGACGATCGGTCGATCGGTGCCCGACGGGGATCGGGCCGTCGACGACGACAACAGACCGACAACCGCCACGCCAATCCGCAGGTCGACCCTGCCCTCGGCCAGAACAGCCCGGCGGAGAACCCACTCGAAGGTTGTTCGACGGCAGGCGAGCATCACGAGATCCTCGTCGCCCGCCTGGATTTCGAATCCAATCATCTCCGGCGGCAGGTTCTGACCGAACGGCAGCTCGGTCGCGCCTTCGGCGACGAGGTCGGCCAATACATCGGGGTATTCCTGGAGCAGCAACCGATGCAGGCGGGCGAGGAAGGCGTGGCTCTGACGAACCTGCGGCGCACCGCGCCGGTCCCACGAAAACGCTTCCTCCGCCGATGTCGGCATCGGGGTGTGATCCCGCTCGACGATCGTGACGTCGTGCCCCCGCCGGGCCAGGGCCAGCGCCGTCCCGAGTCCGGCGACGCCTCCACCAATGACGGTCACGTGCATGGCCGGTGACGATAGATCATGTGCCGGGCAGCGTCGTTGTCCAGCCCAGCTGTCTGCCGCCACGTTCAATCAATCCGAACGTGCGCCGTGCTGGCTTCTGCACATCTGACTTCTGCACATCTGACTTCTACACATCTGACTTCTGCACATCTGACTTCTGCACAAGAGTGCCCCGCGGGGCGCCGTTGGGCGGACTGGTGCCTCAAGTGCGCCCCGTGGGGCACGTCTGCGCGTGGAACAACTGAATTGGGGTCAGCCGAGTATGAGGACGATCGAACGCACATTGACGATCGGCTCACGCATCAGCCGTAGGCGCGGACCGGGGCCGGGAACTGTGGAGGACCCACGATGGCCAACACCTGCGCGGTGTCACGAACCAGGCCTTCGCCGTCGACCAGCTCACCGACCGCGTCGACGGCGGCTGCCTTCAGCCGGTACTGCGCTTGCCGGTGATGAGCCGGATCGACGAAGCACGACACCCTGACCACGTAGTGGTCGAGCTGTTGATCGATCACGCCGAGCACCTCCGGCACCGAACGGAACGTCTCGTCGTGGGCCGCTCGGCAGACGGCTTGCAGCACCGACGTGGAGCGAGCGACCCGCACGTGTGCGGGGATCTTGATGTCGACCGTCGCCCGAGAGTCGTGCTTGGACGAGTTGCGGAAGGTGTGGATGTCCGACGCCGTGCTGTACACCACGTCGCCGTCCCAGGTTCGCACGACCACCGAGCGGAGACCGAAGCCGACCAGCGTGCCCGTGACCTTGCCGTTCAGCTCAACCTCGTCGCCGACAGCAGCTGTGCGCTCGACGATGAACGAGAACGCGGCGATGAAGTCGCCGAGCGGTTCGCGCACGGCGAGGGCGGTGCACGAGACGAAGGCCAACGCTGCGGCGCCGGTCCAGGCCTGCGGGAGCCCGAGAGCGACGGCGCCCTCGCCGATCAGTAGAGAAACGCCGAGAGCAGCCACACCCGACCGGCCGAGCTGCATGATCCCGGTTCGCCGTCGCGCAGCAAGGCTGACCGACCGGGCGTTCCGGCGGGTCCCGATGTGCAGGATCAGCACCGCTGCGACGGTCAGTCCGACCGTCAGGATTGCCAGTTTCGTTGTCGTCATCGTCGATCG
>JAYTOM010000367.1:0-12020 GCA_043747765.1 Actinomycetota bacterium | reverse complement strand
CCCGCTTTGCCCCTCGTCGGAGTGACGTGCTCCAGCCGATGCGAGAGCAGGGGATTCACCCGATCTCATGATCGAATCATCGCTTTCAACCGATGTCATACGCCTGCTTCCCCTCTCGACCGAAGCCGATGTTCAGGAGAAGACTACCTGGCTGCGCCGACCACACAAGGAACTCTCGACTCAAAACCCTCATGTTTCACGTGAAACAGCCTCGAGAAGCTTCTCACGGTCGTGTTTCACGTGAAACACGCGCTCCCGGGCCCCAATCAACAACCAATGTCCGACAGCTGGAAGCAGCGAACAAACGGGAACTCGTCTGCATCAGCCGGCCGCAGCCCGAGCGCGCGCACATCTTCATCTGGCCAGCGAGTCTGGCGGGCTGCGCCGGGCGCTTCGGAGACGATCACGACACCGGCGGGTGACAAGAATGGCCGAGCGCATCGCAACGTCCACAGCGGATCACCGAACGCTCGAGCCGTCACGACATCGAATGCCCCAATCGACGCAGGATCGTTGGCAAGGCGGGTCACATCGCCGATGAACACGGACACTCGATCCTGAAACCCGAGTCGAGCACAGGCAAGCCGCAGCAGATCGCCGCGCCGTTCCCGGCGATCGGTGAGCACGATCGTGAGCCCGGGTCGCCTGTCAGCGATCACCAGGCCGGGCAGGCCGCCACCCGAACCGAGATCGATCAATCGGCGAGCAGTTGCCTGGATCGGAGCAAGAAAGGATTCCGAGTGACCGACAGCGCGGGGGAGCGAGAGCTCACCCAGCGCGCCTCGGTCACGAAGGGATTCAAGAGCAGCGAGAAGCGCTGACTCGTCAGGCATTCGCCGGAGCGATGACGACCCGGCGATTCGGATCGTCACCCTCGGAGCGAGTGACGACAGCTGCGTTCTCGGTCAACACGTCGTGGATCACTTTGCGGTCAGCCGACGGCATCGGCTCGAGCGCACGCGCCTCGCCCGAAGCGACAACCTGTTCGGCGATCTCCAGCGCAAAACGCGAGAGAGCAATTCGCCGCCGCTCGCGGTATCCGCCGATGTCGACCCGCAAGCGCGTGTCATGATCGCCAAGACGACGCTGCGAAGCAACCCGGGTCAAGTCCTGGACTGCCAAGAGCGTGTTGCCGCGAGGCCCGACCATCAAACCGAGGTCCGAGCCGGACACGGTCAGCTCGAGATCATCGCCGTCCTCGCGCAGTTCGACCGTTCCGATCAGGCCGAACGACTGGACCAATTCGTCGAGGAACTTCTTGGCCTCGTCGCCTACCTGCTGTGCGCTCACGTCGGAGTCCTCTCGTTGGGTCGTGCTCACCGGCTCGTGCCGCTGTTGTGGCTTGCGTGGCCGGTTGCCAGACGACGAACCGGCCTCGTCGCGAACGGCGGTGTCGCTGCCTGACGTGGTTCCGACGGTATCAGAACCAGAGCGACCAGCGGACTGTCGAGCCTGGTCACGAGGCTCGCGAGGCGGTCGCTGTTCGCGCGGCGCTGCATCGCGAGGCGAACCCTCTCGGGTTGCCCCCTCACGACTACCACTCTTTTTGCGGTCACGCCGCTCGATCTTCGGGCGCACCGCTGTTGGACGGACCCGGGCTCGGACGCGAGCCTCGCCCTTGACGCGACCGAACAAACCACTGCGAGGCTCCTCGAGGATCTCGAACTCGGTGTCGTCCTCGCCGACTCCCAATTGGTCGAGGGCGAGGCCCTTGGCTTCTTCGATTGACTTACCGGTGGTCTCTACCCACTGCATGCTGTTTCCGTTCGATCGACAGCCGCGCGGCAACACGCCACGCCGGCTGATGGCTGATGGTGTTGCTACTTCTTCGGGGGCTTCGGCCGCGCCGGCGCCCCCGGACGACCCGACGCCGACGGCCGCTGAGGCCGTGCAGATGTGGGCGTCGGGCGATTCTTGGGCGGGGTGACCCGCTTACTGCTGACCGGGTCCGGGGTCGGCGCCGGCTCCACAGCCTTGTCGTTCGAACCCTTCGCCGATCCGTTGCGATCTGGTACTGGTTTGGCCAGCGCGGTTGGACGCCCGCCGTTGGCTGGCTTGCCGTTGGTCCGACTGTTCGCCGAACGCACTGCGGGGGAACCCGCGGAGCTCTTCGCTGTCACCGCCTCGCGGCGGGCCTGAGCATCGCGCTTGGCCTGAGCGAACATACCGCCCCCGGTCTCGGCGCCACTGGCTTTGGCTTCATCCCGTGCCCGGGCACCAGCAGCCTGAGCCTGGCGACCGAGTGAGTCCTCGTGGCCGTAGAACTTCTTGGTGATGTACAAGTTCTGGCCGATCCGGAAGATGGCCTGAGTGATGTAGTAGATGACAAGGCCAGTCAGGAAGAAGATCTGGAAAACAGCGAAGACCACCGGCAGGTACTGCATCAGCTTGGCCTGGGTTGCCGACATCGTCGGGCTGACAGCAGCGCGAGAAGCGACCATCTTCTGCTGGGCGAAGTACAGCAGGCCGAGGATCACGACCAGGGTGGCGTAAACCAATCCCTTACCGACGGACTGACTGATGAAGTGCGCCGGCGACTTCGAGAGATCGAGGCCGAACGAGATCATCTCGCGCTTTCCAGCGAGGCTCTTGTACAAATCGGATGACTTGGAAATGTGATCCGGATCGAACACCTGTCCGCCTGCGGCGATCCCTTTGCAGACCACACTGCTCGCCTCGGATACGCACGTCACGGCGCGGCTCAGTCCACGAAGCACCCGGTACATGATGAAGAACACCGGCATCTGGATCAGCAATGGCAGGCAGGAGGCCAGTGGATTGACCTTGTGCTCCTGGTAGAGCTTCATCATCTCTTCGTTGAGTTTCTGGCGGTCGCCGCGATGCTGGGCCTGGAGGCGCTTCATCTCCGGCTGCAGACGCTGCATCTCCAGCATTCCCTTGGTGCTCTTCAGCGTCAGGGGGGTGACCAGGATCATCACGGCAAGCGCGACGAGGCCGATGGCAAGGGCATAGTTGTGGGTGAGGCTGTAGAACTGCGAAACGAGCCACGCGGGGGCTGTGAACATCGCTATACCCCTTTCTGGTCGGTGGGATCAGGGACAAAAGAACCGGGAACTGCTGAGGCGCGCTCTGGCACGGGGTCGAATCCGCTCGGACCAAAGGGCCGGCAACGCAGGAGACGGCGGACCGTCAGCCACAGGCCCCGCCCCGCACCATGCACGTCGAGTGCTTCGACTGCGTAGCAGGAGCAACTCGGGGTGAACCGACACGGTGACGGCCGATCTGCAAAGGCACGCTGGTACCACTGCACAGCAGCGATCAGCCGCCTCCCGGAGCGGGTGTCGCAATGATGCGCGACATCAGTCGGTCGAGGTCGCTCGCCAAATCGCTGAACGACCGTCCAGCGGCGCCTGGAGTGGCCCCGATGAGATACAAACCCGCTGGTAGACGCCGCGGCGCTACGGAAAAGTTCTGCTGGAGCATCGAGCGAATTCGGCGACGAAGGCGATTGCGCGTCACTGCCGGGCCGACGGCGCGGCCGATTGCATACGCCACCTGAGGGGGCGAAACGAGGGGGTCGGGTACGAACGTGCACCACAGGACTCCGGCGCGAAATCGCGAACCGCTCCGAGCAAAGCGCTCGAACGACGATCGGCCGCGAATGCGACCGATCAAGCCGACAGACGGTGGCGGCCCTTGGCCCGACGGGCCTTCAAGACGGCGCGCCCACCACGGGTGCTCATCCGGGCGCGGAAGCCGTGCTTCTTGGCGCGATGCAAATTGTTCGGTTGAAAGGTGCGCTTCAACGCAATCCTCCTCGACGGGCAGCACAATGACTGCGGTACAACAGGAATGACACGACGAGACGATCGACCGCCTTCGCCATAACCCTGCAAGGCTACGGGCTGACCAGGACGATCGGCAACCGTCGCCCCGTTCGCCGTGATCCGGAGCGATCAAAGGTAATGCGCTCCCGTTCGGGCGCCTGCGTGAGGCTGCTAGCGTGCCCGACTCTGTCGACCCGACAGAGTTCTTGTTGTCCACACAGTGTGGACAACAATGTGGACAGACAGATTCGGCGGTGGAGGAGGTGCAGGTGAGCGAGCATGAACAGTTGTGGACAGCGGTCGCCCAACTCCTCAGAGCGCAGGTTTCGGAGGCCGTCTGGCTGTCCACGTTCCAAGACGTGGTTCCGGTCGAGAGCGATTCCGACGAGCTTCGGGTCACGGCCCCGAACTCGCACCTGCGCGACCGGATCATGTCGCGTTACCTGCCCCTCGTGCGCGACGCGCTCGAGGAGATCGGGTCCGTTCACCGCGTCTTTGTCGTCGACGTCCAGGTCAGCGATATCGGCGAGGAACATCGCGAGGCACCGGCCGAGGTCGAGCCACCGACCAACGATGGTCCGTCCACGTATTCAGCATCACACCCTGGCAACGGAATCCCCGGCCCAGGAGGTTCCGGATACTCCAGGTCGAGTGAACCGGGCACCCCGGCCGATTTGGCCGGATTGAACCCGCGCTATTCATTCGACACCTTTGTCAAGGGCCAGTCCAACCAGTTTGCTCTGGCCGCTGCCTCTCGCGTCGCGGAAACCCCAGGTCGGAGCTATAATCCGTTGTTCATCTACGGCGCCGCTGGCCTCGGCAAGACACACCTTCTCCATGCCATTGGCCACTACGTCCACCGGCACTACCAGCATGATGTCGTGCGCTACGTGTCGACCGAGACGTTCCTCAACGAATACGTCGACGCCATCAGATCGAACACCGCCGGGAACTTCAAGCGCCGCTACCGAGACATCGACGTCCTGCTCATCGACGACATCCAGTTCATGGAGGGCAAAGAGGGACTCCAAGAGGAGTTCTTTCACACCTTCAACACCCTGCACGGCGCGAACAAGCAGATCGTGATCTCCAGCGACCGTATGCCGGATGCGATACCGACACTCGAGGAACGACTCCGCGGCCGGTTCAAGTGGGGTCTGATCACCGATGTCCAACCTCCGGACATGGAGACCCGGCTCGCGATCCTGCGCAACAAAGCCGAACGGGATGACTCGCGTGTGCCGGCCGAGACCCTCGAGTTCATCGCCGCGCACATCACCAACAACATCCGTGAGCTCGAAGGTGCTCTGATCCGCGTCACCGCCTACGCCAGCCTCAACAGGGTCCCGATCACCACGCACCTTGCCGAGACGCTGCTGCGCGACCTGTTGACCGACAGTTCTGCCAAGACCCGCACCGACGACGAACTCCTGGCCGAGATGGCCATCATTCTCGGCCAGAGCGTGGAGGCGCTGCGTGGCAAGAGCCGCCAGCGCCCGCTGGTGACCAGTCGGCAGATCGCGATGTACGTGTTCCGCGACCTCACCGACCTCAGCTATCCCGCCATTGCCCGATTGTTCGGCGGTCGGGACCACACCACCGTGATCCATGCCGTCGAGAAGATCCAACGGCTGATGAGCGAACGCAAGCAGGTCTACGATCAGGTCACTGACATGCAGCAGCGTTTGAAGCGTGGTTGACGTGGGCACACAGGGGTGGAGCGCCGGATTCGTCGCATCACCCGCGTCCCCTGTGCAAACAACGGGTGAACTCGCTGTGGACGCTCGGTGTTGTTCGGTGGACAACGCTGACTTGTCCACCGGCGGGTCGCGGGCAGCCTCGCGCTCTGTGGAAACCTGGGGACAACGGTGTACGGCGCGATTCACGCCCTACGCTGCTGCGACGCCGACTTCTCCACAATCCACAGCCCTTATTATTACTATTACTTTGATACATCACCATCTGGTGGGGAAGGTTGCACCGTGAAATTTCGCTGCGAGCGAGATCTCCTGGCCGATGCATTGGCCACTGCTGGCCGAGCAGCAACAGGACGAACGGGATCGCTTCCGGTGCTCACTGGTCTGCGCCTGGAACTGGTCGGCGACAAACTCACAGTCACCGGTACAGACCTGGAATTGACGATCCAACTCGAAGCCGAGGTCGGTGGCGAGCGTGACGGTGGCGTCGTCCTGCCGGCTCGACTGTCGGCCGACATCGTCCGGTCCTTGTCCGCCGGAAAGGTCGAGGTGTCGGCCGACGGTGACGAGGTGGCCATCTCCGGCGGGCGCTCGCAGTTCGCCGTACGTCCACTGTCGTTCGATGACTACCCGCGTTTGTCGTCGCCGGCGTCTAGTGCCGTCACGTTGCCGAGTGCGGAGTTCGGTGAGGCACTCCGTCAGGTGGTGCGTGCGGCCAGCACCGACGAGGCTCGCCCGATTCTGACGGGTGTGATGTTGACCGCCGAGGCAGAAGGCCTGCGCATGGTGGCGACCGATTCGTATCGGCTTGCTGTTCGTGACCTGCCAGGCGCCAGCATCCTCGGACCGGACCAGAAGGTGCTCGTTCCCGGCAAAGCGCTCAACGAATTGCAGCGACTGGTCGGCAACGCCTCTGAGCTGACGCTCCGTCTCGGCGAACGTGAAGCGACGTTCGAGGTCGGCACCACACGGTTGACGACACGCCTGATCGAGGGCGAGTTCCCGAACTACCGACAACTGATCCCGCCGAGCTACCCGAACAAGCTGACGGTCGCCCGAGACGCGCTCACCGAAGCCATCCGCCGCGTCAAGATCCTCGCCCGCGATGCGACACCGATTCGGTTGCAGATGACCGCCGACAGCTTGCGTCTGACGGCGATCACCCAGGACGTCGGCAATGCTGTCGAAGAACTCGACGCCGTGCTCGAGGGCACCGAGCTGACCGTTGCGTTCAACCCGGACTACTTCGCGGCAGGCGTGGAGGCAGTGGGTGGCGACGAGGTCACGCTCGAGACGCTCGATGCACTCAAGCCGGCCGTTCTGCGCGGCGTCGGCAAGCCCGATTACCTGTACCTCCTGATGCCTGTCAGGGTGCCGTAGCCTCGCCTGGTGCTGGTCCGGTCGTTGCAACTCGTCGACTTCCGCAACTACACCCAGGCCGACCTGCAATTCGAGTCGGGGACCACGGCAGTCGTCGGTGACAACGGCCAAGGCAAGACGAATCTGGCCGAAGCGCTCGCCTATCTGGCGACTCTCGACTCGTTCCGTGGTGCACCGACCGACGCCCTGATCCGGATCGGAGCGCAAACGGCGATTGTCCGCGCCGAGGTCCGTCACGACGACGGACGCGAACTGCTGATCGAGGCGGAGATCAATCGCAACGGTCGCAACCGTGTGCTGGTCAACCGGCAACGACTGGCCAAGAGCCGCGAGTTGCTCGGTGTGATCCGGGTTTCGGTGTTCGCCCCTGATGATCTCGCGCTGGTCAAAGGCGGTCCGGGGGAGCGCCGCCGATGGATGGACGACGCACTCGTCGCATTGGCCGTCAAGAACGATGCGCTGCGCCTCGAGATCGACCGGATCCTCAAGCAGCGCAACAGTCTCCTCAAACAGTCCGGCGGTCGGATCAACGACGAACTGGCGATAACACTCGACGTGTGGGACGCGAAATTGGCCCAGCACGGTGAGCAACTCGGTCACGCCAGAGCCACCCTCGTGGCCCGACTGATGCCGATGGTCGTCGAGGCCTACGAGCAACTGGCCGGGGCAGCGACGCCGGTGGAGATGATCTACGAGCCGGCGTGGCGACGAAGCGGCCTGCTCCAAGCCCTGGCAGCCGCCCGCAACGACGACGTGCGCCGTCAGTCGAGCACGGTTGGTCCACATCGAGACGATGTCGAACTGGCGATCAACGGCATGCCGGCCAGGACGCATGCGTCACAGGGCGAACAGCGATGTTTCGCTCTCGCGTTGCGATTGGCGACGCATCGCCTGATCGCGGAGCGGGTCGGCACGCCACCGATCCTGGTCCTCGACGATGTGCTCAGCGAACTCGATCCGTCACGCGCGACAGCGCTCCTCGTCAACCTTCCGGCGGGTCAGGTGATCATCACCACGGCGAGTGAGTTGCCGCCAGATGCCCATCCGCAACGGATCCTGCGGATCGTCAGCGGTACGGTGGGTGGATGAGCAACGCGAACGGCGAAGGCCGCACGTACAACGACCCGTTGCCCTTGCAGAACACACTCGACGATTTCGTCCGCTCGATGTGCGGCGGTGGGTCCAGCGCGCGCTCGATGAGTTCGTTGTTCAGTCGATGGACCGATGCCGTGGGCCAGACAGTTGCCGACCACGCTCGCCCGGTCAAGCTCGATGGCGAACGATTGCTGGTCGAGGTCGACGAGCCGGGTTGGGCCACTCAGTTGCGGTTCCTGGAGGCCGACGTCATCGAACGCCTACGGTCCGTAGCCGGTTTGCAGGTATCGCGCTTCGATATTCGTGTGAAGCACCACTGACAGCCGATTCTTCGACCGTTTCCGTGCCGAAAAAAGTGCATCACGGAACTTCCCTGAAAGACCTCCAGAATCACATCCCTGTCATACCCATTTGGTAGGCTTCTGGGCATTGCGATCACGGCTGCTGCGCAGACCGTCCCCAGCGTTCAACTGCTCAGCTTCCGTTGACCATTTCACGATTGACGAGGTCTTTCCGTGTCCTTGACTGACACTCCCCCCGGCTCCGGAATTCCCGCTCCGGAGACACCGATCGGCGCACCCGTTGCCGAATCAACTGTTGCAACCGCTCCCGCCGGTGCGACAGCTCCCACGCACGCGCCGGCGCGAGCAGTGATGCCGTCGTCGACAGCGAACCATGCCACGTCGGACTACGGCGCGAAGGACATCCAGGTTCTCGAAGGCCTCGATCCGGTTCGCAAGCGACCCGGCATGTACATCGGCTCCACAGGGCTCGCTGGTCTGCATCACCTGATCACCGAAGTCGTCGACAATGCCGTGGACGAGGCAATGGCCGGCTTTGCGACCAAGATCTTCGTCACCCTGCTCGCCGACGGTGGGTGTCGGGTGGACGACGACGGACGCGGTATCCCTGTCGACCCGTACCCGTCGGGGCCGCACAAGGGCAAGAGTGCCGCTGAGGTCGTGCTGACGGTGCTGCACGCCGGCGGGAAGTTCGGAGGCGAGGGCTACAAGGTTTCTGGCGGCCTGCACGGGGTCGGTGTCAGCGTCGTCAACGCCCTCAGCGAGAAGCTGATCGTCGAGGTCGACCGCAACGGCAATCACTATCGCCAGAACTACGCCAAGGGTGGACGACCGCAGGACAAGATGTCGGTCGTCGGACCGAGTCCGACCAATCGCCAGCGCGGCACGTCCATCTCGTTCTGGCCCGACGCCGGCATCTTCCAAGCCGAAGGCACCGAGTTCGTGGCCCGCACCGTGCTCGAGCGGCTGCAGACAATGGCCTTCTTGAACAAGGGCCTGGAGATCATCTTCCGCGACGAGCGTTCTGAGCGCGAGCAGACAGTGACGTACCAGTACAAGGGCGGCATCGTCGACTTCGTCAAGCACCTCAACGCGTCGAAGGAGGCGTTGTTCACCAAGGTCGCCAACTACGAGGACAGCGACGACGCCGAAGGCCAGACCCTGGACATCGCGCTGCAGTGGAACACCGGGTACTACGAGGGCATCCACGGCTACGCCAACGGCATCTCCACCACCGAGGGCGGCATGCATGTCGAGGGCTTCAAAACCGCCTTGACCAGCGTGATCAACAAGTACGCGCGCGCCAAGAACATCCTCAAGGAAAAAGAGGACAACCTGCTCGGCGAGGACATTCGCGAGGGCATCACGGCGATTGTCTCGGTCAAGCTGCGCGAGCCCCAGTTCGAAGGCCAGACCAAAGCCAAGCTCGGCAACGTCCCAATGCGGTCGTTCGTGCAGAAGGCAACCAACGAGCGCCTCGCCGAATGGTTGGAGGAGAACCCCGCTGAAGCAAACCGGATCGTCAAGAAGGGCATTGCTGCAGCTCAGGCGCGGCTGGCTGCGAAGAACGCGCGTAATGCGATTCGCCGCAAGACGGCCCTCGCCGGAGCCGGCATGCCGGACAAGCTCAAGGACTGCAGTAGCGGGAATCCCGAGGAGAGCGAACTGTTCATCGTCGAGGGTGACTCGGCCGGAGGCTCGGCCGTCAACGCTCGTGACCCGCGCGTGCAGGCAATCCTGCCGATCCGCGGCAAGATCCTCAACGTCGAGCGGGCCCGCCTCGACAAGATGCTCAAGAACATCGAAGTCCAGTCGCTGATCACCGCCATCGGTGGCGGCGTCGGCGAGGAGTTCCTCTCCGAGAAAGCCCGCTATCACAAGATCATCATCCTCGCCGACGCCGACGTCGATGGCAGCCACATCCGCACGCTGCTGCTGACCTTCTTCTTTCGCCAGATGCGACCGATGATCGAGGCCGGGTACATCTACATCGCCCAACCGCCGCTGTTCTCGACCGAGGTCGGCAAGGAGAAGGTGTACCTCAAGGACGAGACTGCCAAGGCCAGGTTCCTCGAAGAACGGCCGAACCACAAGAAGGAATTCCAGCGGCTGAAGGGACTCGGCGAGATGGACTGGGAGGAGCTGAAGGGCACCACCATGGACTCCGCCAGCCGGACCCTGCTGCAAGTGACCATCGAAGAGGCGGCCACGGCCGACGAGATCGTCAGCATCCTGATGGGCGAGGACGTCGAATCGCGGAAGCACTTCATCCAGACCAATGCCAAAGACGTCCGCTTCCTGGACATCTGACCAGGCCACGAGAACGAGCGAAGAAGAGACATGTCTGACACACCCGAAGATCCCGGTACACCTGACGAGAACCCTGCCATTCCGGCCGCCGCCTCCGAATCGATGGATGGTTCCGTCGCCTTACAGCCGTTGCAGGACGAGATGGAGCGCAGCTTCCTCGATTACGCGATGTCGGTCATCACGTCACGCGCCCTCCCCGACGTACGCGACGGATTGAAGCCCGTCCACCGTCGCATCATCTGGGACATGGACGAGCAGGGCTTCCGGCCCGACCGGCCGTTCGTGAAGTCCGCTCGCGTCAGTGGCGACACGATGGCCAAGTACCACCCGCACGGCGACGGCGCGATCTACGACGCGCTCGTGCGGATGGCGCAGCCGTTCTCGCTGCGTCACCCGTTGATCGACTTCCACGGCAACTACGGGAGCCCGGACTTCGGACCGGCGGCATCGCGTTACACCGAATGTCGCCTCCACCCGTTGGCGATGCAGCTGCTGGCCGACATCGACGAAGAGACCGTCGACATGAACCCGACGTATGACGGTAGCCGGCTCGAGCCGGCCGTCCTGCCCGCGCGCTTCCCGAACCTGCTGGTCAACGGCAGCCAGGGCATCGCTGTGGGGATGGCCACGAACATCCCGCCGCACAACCTCGGCGAGGTCGTGGACGCGACGGTCGAGTTGATCCGCCACCCCGACGCGACGCTCGGCCAGCTCATGAAGAAGCTTCCCGGGCCCGACTTCCCCACCGCCGGCTTCATCCACGGCGCCCAGGGCATCAAGGACGCCTACAAGACCGGGCGCGGCATCGTCCAGGTGCGGGCCAAGGCCTCGATCGAGAAAGCCGCGCGCGGCGACAAGGAGTCGATCGTCGTCACGGAGATCCCCTACCAGGTCAACAAGGCGAAGCTGATCGAGCGCATCGCCGAGCTCGTCAACGACAAGAAAATCGAGGGCATTGCCGACCTGCGCGACGAGTCGGACCGCGACGGCATTCGAATGGTGGTGGAGTTGAAGCGCGGCGAGAACGCCCAGGTCATCCTGAACCAGCTCTACGCCCTGACGCCGATGCAGTCGACTTTCGGGATCATTTTCCTCGCGATCGTCGACAACCAGCCGCGGATCCTGCCGCTCCAGGACCTGCTGCGCCACTTCATCGACCACCGCAAGGCGGTCGTGATCCGGCGCACGCAATTCGACTTGAAGAAGGCCGAGGAGCGCGCACACCTCCTGCGCGGGCTCGCGCTGGCGCTGGCCTCGATTGACGAGGTCATCAAGATCATTCGCGCCTCCAGGGATCCGAAGGAAGCCAAGGAGCGCCTGACGGCGGAGATCTCGATGACGCGGGCAGGCCTCGAGAAGTTCGTCGGCATGGCGCTTTCAGACTCCCCGGCCCGGGCGAAAGATAAAGACATTCTGCGTTTAGACGACATCCAGGCGCAGGCGATTCT
>JAYTOM010000366.1:0-3256 GCA_043747765.1 Actinomycetota bacterium | reverse complement strand
GTGGACGTGTGGGCACCCGAGGAGGACATCTACTGGGGCCCGGAGACCACATGGCTCGGCGACGAGCGTTACAGCGGCGACCGGGAACTCGCGAATCCTCTCGGCGCCGTACAGATGGGCCTGATCTACGTCAACCCGGAAGGCCCCAACGGCAACCCTGATCCGCTCGGGTCCGCCCGCGACATCCGTGAGACGTTCGCACGTATGGCGATGAACGACGAGGAGACCGTTGCACTGACCGCTGGGGGGCACACGTTCGGCAAATCCCACGGTGCCGGTGATCCGGCGCTCGTTGGTCCCGAACCCGAGGGCGCGCCGATCGAGCAACTCGGGCTCGGTTGGAAGAACAGCTTCGGTACGGGCAAAGGCGTCGACACAACCACCAGCGGGATCGAGGGGGCCTGGACCGCGACCCCGGTCACGTGGGACAACTCGTATTTCGACACACTGTTCGGCTATGAGTGGGTGCTGACCCAGAGCCCGGCCGGTGCAAAGCAATGGACGCCGTCCAACCCGGAAGCTGTTGGCACGGTCCCTGACGCGCACGACCCGGCACGGACCCACGCGCCAATGATGACCACAGCCGACATGGCGATGCGCGTCGACCCTGTCTATGAGGAGATCTCCCGCCGCTTCCACGCCAACCCTGTCGAGTTCGCCGACGCGTTCGCCCGCGCATGGTTCAAGCTGACCCACCGCGACATGGGCCCCCGAGTCCGCTACCTCGGCCCCGAAGTCCCCGCCGAGGTGCTCATCTGGCAGGACCCGGTCCCCGCCGTCGACCACGAACTGATCGGCGACGACGAGATCGCCGCACTCAAAGCAAAGATCCTCGCGTCCGGGCTGAGCATCTCTGAACTGGTCTCGACTGCCTGGGCGTCGGCCTCCACGTTCCGTCACAGCGATAAGCGCGGCGGTGCCAACGGTGCACGTATTCGCCTCGCGCCACAGAACGATTGGGAAGTCAACAATCCGCCCGAACTGCGTCGCATCCTCGGCACCCTCGAGCGTGTGCAGGCCGAGTTCAACGCGTCCGCCAAGACCGTGTCGCTCGCCGACCTGATCGTCCTCGGAGGCTGCGCCGCCGTCGAAGCCGCCGCACGCAACGCCGGCCACGACGTGATCGTGCCGTTCACCCCCGGACGCACCGACGCCTCCCAAGAACACACCGACGCGGATTCGTTCGCACCGCTAGAGCCGACCGCGGACGGCTTCCGCAACTACCTCGGCAAAGGACACGTCCAGTCAGCCGAGGATCTGCTCGTGGATCGGGCCCAATTGCTGACCTTGAGTGCACCGCAGATGGCGGTGCTGATCGGTGGGCTGCGTGTCCTCGGAGCGAACGCCAACCAATCAGCCCACGGTGTGTTCACCGATCGAGCAGAAACATTGACCAACGAATTCTTCGTCAACCTCCTCGACATCAGCACCGAGTGGAAGCCAACCGCGGCCGAGGACGTGTTCGACGGCGTTGACCGAGCAACCCGAACAGCGAAGTGGACAGCGACGCGCTGCGATCTCATCTTCGCATCGAACTCCCAACTACGCGCGATCACCGAGGTCTACGGATCCTCCGACTCCCAAACCAAGTTCGTCACCGACTTCGTCGCCGCATGGGACAAAGTCATGAACCTCGACCGGTACGACCTCGCCTGAACAGATCGAGAAATCCGGAGGGCTCTGTTGCGTTGTTGGATGACGGTTGGTCGGCGAGGATGACGGGATGAGAAGACGTCGTCGAGTTCGACCGTACGTAGTCGAGTTGTCGGCGTTCGCAGGGTTTGCAGGGTTCCTCCGGAAGTGATCATGCTTGCGGTGCGCTGGTACTTGGGCTTCGGGCTTTCGTATCATGATCTCGAAGAACTGCTCGGCGAACGCGGCGCTGACGTCGATCATGTCACGCTGTTCCGTTGGGTGCAGCGCTTCACCCCGATCCTGATCGACGCAGCCGATCCATTCCGATATGCCGTCACCGACCGCTGGTACGTCGACGAAACCTATACGAAGGTGGCCGGCGTGCGGGGCGGTCCGTGATCACGGTCAACCCGGCGAGGTGGTCACCGACCGGGCGGCAGCGTTGGCCAAAGCAATCGATGGACTCACTCCGGAGTCGTTGCACACGACGATTCAGTACGCGAACAATCGTGTCGAAGCCGACCACGGCGGGTTGAAAGCGCGGCTGCGACCGACGCGCGGATTGAAACGCAACCGCACCGCCAACCTCGTCATCAAAGGTTACGCATTCATCCAGAACCTGCGCCGCAGCCGCTACGACATCGCCAATGAAACCGCAGCGCAACGTCGGCTCACGAGGGCGTTCGACGAACTCCTCGCCGCGATCAGATGAGAGAGGCCACCCGCATCGGGCTCTGATCGCCAACAAATCCAACAACGCAACAGAGCCCTCAGGGGATCTACTGCCCCGCGTGGCGCGTCACGTGTCACGAGAACGACTGCCCGCAGCCGCAGGAGCGCTTGGCGTTGGGGTTCTCGATGTGGAACCCGGCGTCGTTGAGGCCGTCCTAACTCGCTCTCGCCGTGCATGTCCGACGGCGACGGCGGCCACCTGGGCGATACAGCAGTCGTCGACAAATACCGGGGCGATGTCGCTGCCCTTGTCCCTGACGCAGTCTGCGCGCACGCACGGGTGCTGCTGGTCGGTCAAACCATCCACGCTGACACCATCTCAGGAAATGAGATCGTGGCAGGACTCAACAGGTAGGCACGCATCGATCCGCGATCGCCGTCGAACTGCTCGGCGTTGGAGAAGTAGCGAAGGAACACCTCTTGGGCGACGTCCGGGGCGTCGTCGCTACCGCACGCGTGGCGGGAGATGCAGTGCACGAGGTTCCAGTGGTCGGTCGCTGCGATGGCAATCGTTGCGGCACCATCGCTGGCAAAAACGCCGCTGGCAAAAACGCCGCTGGGCGACGTCAGCATCTGGCCGCGCAAAGGGGGGCTCGATACACCTCGGCAGACCGAGGATCAAACATCCCTGGGTGGTGTCAGCGGTCCGGGTCGGAGTCTGCCGGCAGCCCGATGAAGTCGGCGGCGCCGAACACAATGTCGAGCATGGCCACGACCGCACGGTGTTCGACGACCTCAGCAGTGCAGGCGGCGCACTCGGCCAGGTGACCTTCGATCATCACCACCTCCGATGGTACGCAGGCACCGAGCGCGAAGACTCCGAGGAACTCGGCGTACTCGCCACAGGTTGGGATGACATGGTCTGGTTCCAGGAGCCGATCAGAATCGG
>JAYTOM010000365.1:0-17822 GCA_043747765.1 Actinomycetota bacterium | reverse complement strand
TCTCGTGGGCCGCCGAGCTCGGGGTGACCGAAGAGGCCACCGACTCGGCTGTTGTCGAGGCCGGCCACATCAAGATCGGTGACGACGAGACCGGCAACGACGGTCATCCGACGAGCTGAACCGCCACGTCGTCGGGTCGCGATCACGATCCCCCGAAGCCACCAACGTCGAGCGGACGAAAGAGGCGTCATCCGGAGGAGCACTCGTGAGATGCGGGCGACGGAGATCACCGCGGAGCGGGCTCCGCACACGACCTCGTCCGATGAGATCAAAGGTGCCCTGGTCAGGGGGTCATCATGTTTCGAGCAGCGAGTTCGAAGCCGTCGGTCCCGAGCGAATCAACGTGCAGATAGTCGGCCTCGATCGATTCGGCCAGTTGTCGAGCGAGGCCGAGCCGCGTCGCGCCGGTCTCGGTGTCGATCACAACGAAACGCGCTGTGAGCGGTGACAATCGTGACGCCGCAAGGCGGCTTGCGATCACCGGATCTCCGACGCCTGCTGTCGCCCGGCCATCGGTGACGAGCACGACATGACAGTCCATTGCCCGGCCACCGGCAGCGACCTCGAGGACACCACGCGCGGCGTCGAGGCCGGCGGCGAGTGGCGTCGTACCGCCGGTGGCGAGGTCCGTGAGACGAGCGCGAGCGATCTCCACCGATGCCGTCGGGCGGAGTACGACCTCGGCTGCATCACCCCGAAATGTGATCAGCGCAACACGCCCCCGGCGACGATATGCATCACCCAACAATCCGACGATGGCCGCTTTGGTCGCTGCCATCCGGTGCTCGACGCCCATCGATGCCGATGCATCGACGACGAACACGACGAGATTGCCACGCCGTTGTTCGCGCTCGGATGAGCGCAGGTCGTCGACGGCAACCAACTGGTCTCCCGTCGAGGCACGACGCGCGGCGACGGCAATGGCCGTTGCATGGGCGTCGAGGCCGCTGCGCCCCGAAGCGTCGAACGGCGACGATCTCACGAATCGACCCCGGACGGCATCGTTGTTCTCGAAGCCGCCCTCCCGGTCACCCGTCCGAGGCCGCGATCGCCCGTTGGCCGAGGCGCGAGGCAACGTTGCGTTGCTCGCCGAGGCCGGCCGATCGATCTGATCAGGGGGCTCGTGACCCTCGCGGGGAGGAGTTTGCGGCAGCAGTGCTTCGTCCCATGCCTGTTCCAATTCCCGAGGCGAGATCCCCGGCTCGTCGAACGGTCGGCGACGCCGACGATGGCCGAGGACCATCTCGGCCACACTGCGCACGTCGTCGATCGACGCAGTCGTACGTCCGTCGATCGCGGCTCGGGCAACAGCCCCCCGGCACAACATCAGGTCGGCGCGCAGACCCTCCGCACCGACAGCGACGGCAAGGGCACTGGCGACGACGATCACCTCGTCGGAAATTGTCACCGCCGCATCCCCTGCTCTGGCGATGACCGAGCGGAGCACATCGTCGGCGGAGTTGAAATGATCCGCCGAGCTTTCCTCACGGCCCGACGACATCGCATCGTTCGACTCGACGTCGAGTTGTCGGCGCACCGCGATGGTGCGCGAAGCAACGACGTTCGTAGCGGTGACGTCGACGGCCAATCCGAACCGGTCGAGAAGCTGAGGGCGAAGCTCACCCTCTTCCGGATTCATCGATCCGACGAGCACGAACCGGGCCGGATGGGTGTGCGAGAGCCCGTCGCGTTCGACTCGGTTGACGCCCGAAACAGCGACATCCAAGAGCGCGTCGATCAGATGATCGGCGAGCAGGTTGATCTCATCGACGTACAGGACACCCCCGTGGGCGGCGGCCAGCAGGCCGGGGCGGAACCGGGGCAGGCCCGTTGTCAGTAGTTCCGCGAGATCGAGGGAGCCGATGACTCGTTCTTCGGTCGCTCCGAGTGGCAATTCGACGAACGGTGCGTGTCCCGGGAGAAGCGCGGCGAGGCCGCGTGCGAGAGTCGTCTTGGCTGAACCTTTGTCGCCGCGCAACAGCACGCCGGCCAGCAGAGGCTGCGCAGCGGCCAGAATCAAGGCATCCTTCGCTGTCTGCTGACCGACGACGGCGCTGAAGGTCATCCGTGTCGATCGAGCTGGGTTCATCGACGTTCTTCCCAACCCTCGGCTTCGAGCAGCGCCTGGCGGAGAGTAGCGACCGCCTCGTCGCTCGCGTTCCACATCGTGCGCTCGACCGCCTCGAGCAACTTTTCGGCAATCGACTTCATCGCCCACGGGTTCGACTGCTCGAAGAACTTCCTGACCACCGGATCGGCCACGTACGACGCCGTCACCTTCTCGTACATCCAGTCATCGACCACCTTGGCGGTTGCGTCGTAGCCGAACAGGTAGTCGACGGTGGCGGCCATTTCGCAGGCGCCCTTGTAACCGTGACGCTGCATCGCCTCGATCCAACGCGGGTTCACCACACGTGTGCGCACGACCCGCGCTGCCTCCTCGGCCAGCGAGCGAACCGTCGGGCGGGCCGGATCGGACGTGTCGCCGAACCATGCCTTCGGGTCTGCTCCGGTCAACGATCTGATGGTTGCGATCATCCCGCCGTGTTCCTGCAGGTAGTCGTCACTGTCGAAGATGTCGTGCTCACGGTTGTCCTGGTTCTTGACAGCGACATCGATCGCCGCGAACCGCCGCCGCATCGCATCTTCGTCGGCCACTCCGTAGCCGGCACGGCCGTACGAATAGCCGGACCAGGCGATGTAGACCGCAGCCAGATCGTCGTCCGATCGCCACGAGCGTTGTTCCAGAGCGGTTGACACTCCGACGCCGTACGCACCCGGCGTCGGTCCGAAGATCCGGGCGTCGTCCGTACCATTGGAGCGCACGAAGTTCTGGTCGTGTGGTTCGTCGAGTGATCCGGCCAGAACGACGGCGTCGTCGACGAGACCGACAAGGTTCGGGAAGGCGTCGCGGAAGAACCCACTGATCCGCAGGGTGATGTCGATCCGTGGACGTCCGAGCTCCGCCAAGGGAATTGGCTCCAGACCGGTGACCCGTCGTGATTCGGCTTCCCACACCGGGCGGATTCCGAGCAGGGCCAGCGCCTCGGCCACGTCGTCGCCCTGGGTGCGCATCAACGCAGTTCCCCACAGCACCAGACCAACGGTCTTCGGATACGTGCCCTCCTCGGCCAGGTGGCGCTGCAGCAGGGCGTCGGCCAGACGACATCCGACATCCCAACTGAGCTCGGTCGGCAGGGCCTTTGGATCCAGCGCGTAGAAGTTGCGACCTGTCGGCAGTACATGCGCACCGCCTCGGGTGAGGGTGCCGCTCGGCCCGGCCGGAACGTGCCCGCCGCGCATGCCGTGAAGCAGGTTGTCGATCTCGTCGGTGGCCCGCCGCAGATTCGGCACCAGCCATGAACAGACCCACTGCATCGTCGCCGACGAGTCGGAGCGGACCGACCAGCCGCGTGCTGCCGCGTCTTCGACCAGTGATCGACAGTGCTTCTCGATCACGTCGAGTGCGTGCACATCCTCGACCGAGAGGTTCAACTCGGCTGCGACGGTTCTCCGCAACGAGGAAACCCGGCCATGGCCGAGTCGAGTGATCGCGAGTACCAGATCGACCAGGCCCTCGCCCTCCGGCGCGGCCCCGAGTGTGTGTAGCCCTCCGCGTATCTGAGCGTCCTTCAGGCCACACAGGTATCCGTCGACGTTGACGATGACGTCGTCGAATTCATCACCCTCTGGAACGTTCGCTAGACCGAGATCACGATCGATCGACGCAGCGGTCAGCGTCGACCAGATCTTCTGGCGCAGCGCGGGAAGCTTCGAGGGATCGAGGCTCTGGATCTGACTGTACTCGTCGAACAGTTGCTCGAGCTTGGCCATCTCGTCGTACGTGTCGGCACGTGTCATCGGCGGCAAGAGGTGGTCGATGACCACCGCGTGGGCGCGTCGTTTGGCTTGCGCGCCCTCGCCCGGATCGTTGACCAGGAAGGGATAGAACAGCGGTACATCGCCGAGCGCCGCGTCGGGCCAGCAACCAGCGGACAACGCCAAGGGCTTGCCGGGTAGCCATTCGAGGGTGCCGTGCTTGCCGAGATGGACGATCGCATCGGCACCCCACACCTCGTCCAACCATCGGTAGAAGGCGAGATAGTGATGGGCCGGGGGCAGGTTCGGCGAGTGATAGACCGCCACCGGATCGTCGCCGTACCCGCGAGGAGGCTGGATGACGACGAGCACATTGCCGAGGTCCATACCGCTGAACACCAGTCGACCATCGTGGATCCGCTGTGCCCCGGGTGCGGGACCCCACGAGCTCTCCAGTTCGAGACGGGCGTCGTCAGGCAGCGTCGCGAACCACTCCGAATACATGTCCGTCTCCAAGCCTCCGACAGCGACCTGCAACTGTGCGGGTGTCAGGGTGTCGGCGTCGTACGTCAATCCGTCGGCCAGTTCGGCCATCAACGCGTCGCCGCTGTCCGGCCTGTTCTCGATCGAGTAGCCGGCGGCAATCATCGCGTCGAGCAGCCGCATCGCCGATGCCGGGGTGTCCAGACCAACCGCGTTACCGAGTCGTCCTCGTTTCGTCGGGTACGCGCTGAGGACGATCGCGATCTTGCGCTCGGCCGTCGGAACCCGGCGTAGGCGGGCATACCGCAGGGCCAGACCTGCCAGCCGCTGGACTCGGTCGGGCACACTGCGATACGCACGAACGGCGTTGCCGAGTTCGTCGCCATCGTCCACGATCTCGTTGAAGGCAAAAACCGGTCCGATGATCCGACCGTCGAATTCTGGAATGACGATGCCCGCCGTTGCGTCGTATGGACCGAGGCCGCCGGGGTTGTCGAGCCATTCCTCGGACGACTGTCCCGACGACGGCGCCTGGATGATCGGGACGTCCAACGCCGTCAGAGCACTCGCATCCCAGTCGTCACCGTCGAGGCCGCCGGCGCCCCCGGTGGTACCGGCACCGGCGGGTGATCCGCCCGTCGCCAACACGGTCGTGATCAACACGTCGAGGCCCTCTGCGGACAACAGGTCGATCGCCGGTCGGGCGGCATCGCCGCGGAGCGAGTACGTCCAGATTGCGAACACATCGGCACCGCGAGCCTCGATCGCGTCGCACAGATCAGTCACGAACTGGGTGTTCCCAGCAACGAGGTGGGCGCGATAGAACACCACACCGATCAGCGGCATGTCGGTTCGACGAGGCGAGGCCCGCCACACTCCGACAGCCGGTACCTCAGCGGGCGGGTCGAAACCGAATCCCTCGCGCAGCACCGTGTCGGCGAGGAACCGGAGCAGGTGCTCGAAGTTCATCGGTCCGCCGTTGACCAGGTACGCGAACGCGTCGGTGAGGATCGCTGTCGGCACTGTCGAGAGGCTGGTCAGTTCGGCATCGGGCACCGCCTCACCGGCGAAGGCGAGGAAGGGAATGCCCCGCCGCACACACTCCGACCTGAGCTGATCGAAGCCATCCTGCCAAGCCCGACGGCCGCGGAGCAACCGCACGACCATGCACGTCGGTTGCGGTGATCCACCGCCGGTCACCCCGTCGATGGGGGTGTTCAGATCGCCGAGATCGAAGGTCCACGGCTGTCCGGCGCGCACTCTCGGAAAACCATCCGGAAGGGCCTCGATCGCCGTGCGCAGGGCGAGGATCTCCGTATCGACGTTGGTGATGTACCAGATCATGGACGCAATCCGTTCTGCCTCGACGTGAGTGCGCGTGTTCTGCCGAGGCGAACCCGCTCGGGGTCGGTGAGGCTGCAGTCGTCGCAGTACGACGCTCCGTCCGCTCTGTAGAACAGGCAACAGGTTGTGCGATCGAAGTACCAGCCGAGTGAATCGGTGGTGCGGATCGTCGACCAATGACCGAGGCCGTGCAGCCACGGATCGGCTGCGGTGAAGAACTCGTCGGCACGAGCGCGAACAGCCGGATCTCCGAGCAATTCATCACCGTGTACGGCACGGAAGATGGTCGCCAGCGATGCAGCGACATTGCCCCACAGCAATCGTTCCCCGACGCGCGTACCGGCCCTGACCGAGGCGATGAACGGTGCCAGGTGGCCGTCGAACACGCGCTCCGCGATGATGCTCGCATCGACGGCCGCTGTGGCCACAGTGGCATCTGTGATCGCCAGTTCGGCTGGCCGATTGCGGACGATCCGGATTGCGGTCACCTGCGGAGCAATCGACGGTACCGACAGCCCGAGACACCAGGCGGCAATCGCAATGCTCGGTACGCGGAAGGCGTACGACTGTGTGAACAACGAAGCAGACACCTGTGGGTCGGTCGTCTTGCGACCAACGGCGGTCGCATCGATCTCGTTGCGGAGTGCCACCGGGTCCGCTACCAGCGAATCGCAGGCAAGCCAACCGTCGTCCGCAGGGGCTGCGGTCGCACAGCGCAGATAGCCAACCCGGTCTCGAATGCTGTCCAGCACCTCATCGAACTTCATGGCGTCGCCTGTGCGATTTCAGCCTGCGGCCGTGCGACGTCAACCCGCGGCCGTGCCGATGCGATCATCGTTTCGATGGCGGTCATGTCGAGGTGCTCCTCGAGTGCATCGGCGAGGGCCTCGAGAGCCTGTTCACGGACGCCGTCGAACGACACGCCGGCGCTGACGAACCGCTTGCCTCGTCGCGCTGCGACGTCCTCGAGAAAAGCCTGACGAAACGCATCGGCTTCGAACAATCCGTGCAGAGTCGTTCCGCATCGCGCACCAATTCGAATCCCGTCGACGGTGGCACCGTGCTGATCGTTCAGTTCGACGAACGACTCGACGTGTTGCACGGCGCCATGTGCGCACAGACGCACCCGCCCGTGGTGGATCTGATAGCCGCGGACGGCGTGCCCGTCAGCGGTGCCCTCGCGCAGGAACGTCACCTTTGCGGTCTCGAACGTCGTCTGCACTGCGAGGATGCTCAAACCTGCAACGACACCGGTCCGGCACTCGACGGGATCGTCGATCGACTCGCCCATCATCTGATATCCGCCACAGATCCCGAGCACTGTTGCACCGCTGGAAGCAACCGCATCGGCCAAGCCGACACGTCGTAGCCACCCGAGATCATCGACCGTTGCCTTCGACCCCGGCAGCACGACGAGGTCAGGGTCACCGAGACCGGCGCGGTCGTGCACATAGCGGATCCGTACACCGGCTTCGACGATCAGCGGATCGAGATCGGTGAAGTTGGAGATGCGGGGGAAGCAGACAACGGCCACATCCAATTCGTCCGCGATCGCGTCGGCGGACATCGACGGGCCGCGCTGCAGAGCCATCGAGTCCTCCGCGTCGAGCCCCGTGAACTCGAGCCACGGCACCACACCGACCACCGGTACACCCGTGCGTTCGAACAACTGATCGCAACCGTCGAGCAACAGTGCGGGATCACCGCGCATCTTGTTGATCACCAGACCCTGTACACACCGCCGCAGATGCTCGGGAAGCAGGGCGACCGTGCCGTACAGCGCAGCGAAGACCCCCCCGAGGTTGATGTCACCAACGATGATTGCAGGGATCCCCGAGTCAGCGGCGATTCGCAGATTGACGATGTCGTGGTCGAGCAAGTTGATCTCGGCGGGACTTCCCGCGCCCTCGCAGATGACGACGTCGAAGCGCGAGCGCAGGTCGTCGAGTGCGTCGAGAACCATCGGCAACAGGTCAAGTTTGATGGCGTGGTACTCGGCCGCCGTCAGCACCTTCCAGGGTGAGCCGTTGATCACCACCTGGCTGGTCCGCTCACCCGTTGGTTTGAGCAGCACCGGATTCATCGCCACCTCCGGTGGGACTCCTGCGGCAAAGGCCTGGAAACCCTGTGCCCGACCGATCTCGTGACCGGAATCGGTGACGACCGAGTTGAGCGCCATGTTCTGCGCCTTGAACGGTGCGACCGAGATGCCGCGTCTGGCCAGAAGTCGGCAGAGCCCGGCCACGATCGTCGTCTTGCCCGCATCCGACGTGGTGCCACAAACCATCAGTGCGCCGGTCAGGCCCACGGGTCACCGCCCGCCGTGCTCGAACAGGACTCATCCACCGCCTGCGGCCGCACGGTCGAGCGAGACACGGTCGAGCGAGACACGGTCGAGCGACACACGGCGGGATCGCGCAGGGTCGGGTTGCGCAGGGCAGACCCGCTGCAGCAGGTCACCCGGGGGGCCAGGTGCATGGGTGACGTCTCCAGCGTCGGAACTCGGTTGCGGACGCAGGTGTCCTGGCTCCCGGATCGACACTCGTCCTCGGCCTTCGCGCCCCGAGAGGCCCTGACCATTGTTGAGGATCTGCTACCCGGTGACAGTTGCTGGACAGCCCCGGATTCGCACCGGTGTTCCCTGTGACCGCTTTCGACCGTAGCACAGTCGCCAGTCAGCCGACCCTGGACCGCCTACTGTTCTCAGCATGGATGTCGGGCCTCGCGCGAACGCCAAGATCCTGATCCTCGCCGGGACGTCGGAGGCCACGGAACTGGCGGGTGTCCTCACGTCGAAAGGCTTCGATGTGATCAGTTCACTGGCCGGCATCACCGCCTCACCGACCCTGCGCGCCGGTGCGGTCCGCTCGGGTGGTTTCGGCGGCACCGACGGTCTGACCACGTACCTGCGCGACGAGCAGGTACGTGTGATCGTCGACGCGACGCATCCATTCGCAGCCGTGATGCCCTTCCATGTCGCCGCTGCAGCTGATCGTGCGGACATTCCTCGATGCCGATTGTTGCGCGATCCGTGGCGCCCCCAGCCCGGTGACCGTTGGATCGAGGCGCCCGACCTCGAGGCAGCAGCGATCACCGTTGCATCGGGTGCATCCCGAGTCTTCCTCGCCGTCGGCAGGAACAGTGTGCGACCCTTTGCCCAGCACGTCGGACCATGGTTCCTCGTCCGCACGATCGAACCGATGGACGACCCGCTGCCCAATTCGCTGGCCATCTGCGATCGCGGTCCGTTCACCTTCGAACGCGAACTGAGCTTGCTGAACGAACATCGGATCGACACGATCGTCACCAAGAACGCAGGCGGACAGGCGACGATCGCCAAGCTCGAAGCTGCGCGCTCGCTGGGACTGACCGTGGTCATGGTCCAGCGACCGAGATCGCCACAGGGCACGACCGTGCCGTCTGTCGCTGCTGCTGCGGAGTGGGTCGATGAGCAGGTTCACTCGTAGGGCATGATCACTCCCCCAACCCTGCCTGCGCGTTCGTCAACCACGTCGCGGCCCGCTCGGCGGGCCGATTCCCGTACGTCGGTTCTCGTCTGCAGAGGTTGCTGCTGCGGCACGATGGCCAAGCATCCTGACGTCGATCACGCGAGACACCTGACCCGCCTGCGGGGTGCCGTTGACTCCGTTCCCGGGGCCACGTTGTGGACGGTCGACTGCCTCGACGCGTGCGAGCACTCGAACGTGGTGGTCGTTCGGGTCAACGGCTCGAAGCGATGGTTCGGCGAAATGCTGGCCGATCACGACGTCGACGCGCTTGCCGATTGGCTATCGTCCAACGGCCACGAGGAGCTGCCACCCGAGCTCTCGTCCCACGTCTTCGACCCCGAGAGCGCCCCAGCGGTTCCGGTCGACATGGCGCCGATGCGCAACGACGAGCTGATCGAGTGGGCCCGCGTCGCCCTGTCGGGCGGTGGTGGCTGGAGTATCGGCGTACAGGGTGCGCTCGCCGAGTTCGATCCGACAGGCGCGACCGTCTCGGTCGGATCGGGCGAGATCGTCGCCTCAACACCCACAGGGGCGATGCGGCTCCGCTTCACCGACGACACTCGAGCATTCTTCGCCGGACGTGTCGACCCTGTTCGGGGGCCGGTTCTCGTGGTCTTGGCGTCGGTCACCATGGGCGTCGACATCCACAAGCGGGTCACGGTCCTCGGTCCGGATCTGGACGCGATCGATCCGCGTCACCGCAACGACACACTCGTCGATCTCGGCATCGGGCGCACGGCCGGAGCGTTCATGATCCGCTCGGCAGACCCGGAGGTCCTCGGCTTGATCGACACCATTGTCGGGCTCGACTGGCGCGATGCATCGAGCGTGACCCGCGCACAGTTGATCGAGGCCTCGCCGACACGCGTCGTGCAGTCGCCGATCGGCCGCATCGAGGTCTTCGCTCCGATTCCCGCTGCCGATCAGGAATCGCCCGACGGAGCGCACACCCACCTGCTCCCCGGAGATTTGGCGCGGGGCGAAGACCTGCCCTTCGGAATCCAGATCCCGAAGGGCTTTGTCCCAGGTGCGGTCCACTTCCCCCGTCAGGGATAGGTGCGCGGCGTATAGACCGAACTGGCCAGCGGCCGGCCGGGGATGACGACGGTGGTCGACGAGCCGACGACCAACACGGTGCTCATGTCGATCGTGGTCGGATCGAGATCGGCGATCGGAACGACCACGACGGACTCGCTCGATCGGCCGACATTGCGACCGATGATCACGGGGGTCAGAGCCGCACGCGAGAGGCGGATGATCTCGATCGCTCTGGCGAGCTGCCACTGACGGTGACGCGAGATCGGGTTGTAGAGCGCGATCACGAAATCGGCACCGGCGGCCGCCGCAAGGCGTTGTTCGATCACGGCCCACGGCTTGAGCACATCGGACAATGAGATAACACAGAAGTCGTGGCCGAGCGGCGCACCGACCCGGCTGGCGACCGACTGGGCAGCCGTGATCCCTGGCAGGATCTCGACCTCGACGACGCTCCACCGGTCACGATCGGCGTCGAGCTGCTCCATGACCGCGCTGGCCATCGCGAAGATGCCTGGGTCGCCCGACGAGACGACCACGACCTCGCCGCCGGCAGCGGCCAGGTCGAGCGCCCGACGGCTGCGGTGAGCTTCGACGCGATTGTCAGATGGGTGCCGCACACCGACGGTCGGAACGGGAATCAGATCGAGGTAGGGCCCGTAGCCGACGAGATCAGTGGCGGTGCGCAGCCGGTCGGCGACCTCCGGAAGACACCAGTCGGCGCGCCCGGGACCGAGCCCGACAACCGTCAGCCGCCCCGTCATCGGCGGGTCGGGCTGCGGTCGCGCAGGCCTCGGCCGGGGATCAGCACGAGCGAGAAATACGGCGCGCGGACGTCGGCCGCTTCGGACAGCAGCAGCACCCGTTGATCCGGCCAGCTGGCACGCTCGACATAGATCGCGTCCTCGCCGAGACCAGCTGCGTCGACAGCACTGCGGATGTCACCGAGATGGCGCCCGACCTTGATGATCACGGCGGCATCGACGTCGACCAGTGCCGCTTTCAGATCGTCGACGGGCATCACGCCCGGGAGGACGGTCAGCACTTCGTTCAACGACACGAGGGGCACGCCGGCCGCCGCCGATGCAGCAGAGAACGACGTCACGCCCGGAACGACGGTGGAATCGAATCTCGTGGCCAACCGGTGGTGGACGTACATGTAGCTTCCGTAGAAAAGCGGGTCCCCTTCGCACAGCACGGCAACATCGTGACCGTGGGTCAATTGTTCGGCGATCGTCTCGCTGGCGACGTCGTAGAAGTCGTCGATGACACGTTCGTATTCGGCCTTCGTCACGGCCTCCGTCGTGACGGGGTAGTCCATTCGCAGCACACGTTGATCGGGAGCGACCAGCGCCTCGACGATCGACCATGCGTTGCCGCGACGCCCGCGTGCCGCGAAATGCACGACCACCGGACAGCTGCGGACGATGCGCTGTGCTTTGATCGTGATCAGTTCCGGGTCACCCGGCCCGACGCCGACGCCGTACAGCCGGCCAGCGGTGGGCGCGATTCGTCGTGGCTCGTTCACTCGCGTTCACTCGCCAACGCGTTGACCGCAGCGACCGCCATCGCACTGCCGCCACGACGTCCGTGAACGGTGAGGAACGGCACGCCGTGTTCCAGCGTCGCCAGAGCCATCTTCGATTCAGCGGCACCGACGAAGCCGACCGGCACTCCGATGATCGCGGCCGGTTGCGGGCCACCGCCGAGGATCAGTTCGAGCAACCGGAACAGCGCCGTCGGTGCATTGCCGACGACCGCCAGCGCCCCGTCGAGGTCGTCCAGCCACCGATCGACAGCAATCGCCGAACGAGTGTTGCCGGCATCAAACGCGTCAGCGGCGACACCTTCGTCGTGCAGCGTGCAACGCACACTGTTGTCAGCAGGCAACCGCGAGCGGGTGATGCCGTTGGCCACCATCATCGCGTCGCAGTAGATCGGGCGACCGGCACGGAGGGCACGTCTGCCGGCGTCGACGAAGTCCAGCGATGCAGCAACGAGCGAGGCAAGATCGGTCATCCCGCAGGCGTGGATCATCCGCACCACCACCGGCTCGAGTTCTGGCGGGGTGCAGGACAGATCCGATTCGCAACGGATGGTTGCGAACGATTGCAGGTAGATGGCTGCGCCGTCGCGCTCGTATTCGAGCCGGGTGCCGGGTGTCATTGGTGGATCCCATTGCCGCGCTCGTCGTGGATGAACTCACCAGCGGCGTCGGCAACCAGCGTTTGCGCCCAGATTGGCGCTCCGCAGAGCTTCTCGCATCCCGACAGATGGATTCGGTGCTGCGGCTCGGCCACCTGCCGACGTGCCTCGACCATCCGAACTGCAGCCGCGACCGTGTTCGCTCTGGATGACGTACAGCCGGGCGCCCCCACGCAGGCGGAGACCGAATGCACCGGATCCGACGGATCGCCAGACACGCCGACCAGTTCGAGTTCTCGGAGCAACTCGACGGCCCGGTCACGACGAACGCCGATGAAAGCAAATCCTCCCGACGCGGTGCAACGCACCCCATCGGCCAGACGAGCACTACGCGCGACCGCCAGCAGCTCTGTGGCACCGATTCGGCCGAGTGCAGGGGCGGCGACGACATTGCACAGCGATCGATCGACATGATCGAACTGCCCGACCGCTGATTCACTCCCCGGATTCGCTGCCTTCACCTCGCTCCTTACCGCATCGAGCAACGCTCTGCCAGGAGTCGGCAGATCGTGCCAGCGGGACGACGCCTCGGCGAATCGACGCGCGCACTCGACAACGGCAGTGGCCATCATCTGCGGCGACAGCTCGGCGCGAACTCGGTAGGAGTGACTGCCGACCGTCAGCCGCCATCGCACTCGCCGATCGACCGCTCGTTCCGCTGTGAAGACCATGTCACCGGGAACATCGCGAACGGACGCGACTCCTCCGCCGTCGATCACGATGCCGAACTTCGGAGGCAGAGCGCCAACGAATTCAGCGCGTCGAAGCGCCTCCAGCACAGCGGCGACGAATGGCCGAACATCGCCAGCTTCAGTCGGGTCGAATCCGCTCAACGGCGACGAGACCACAGCGCGCCGCGCATCGAGTCCAGGATCCGCATGGGCCAGTGCGGCATCGATGATTTGAGCGGCCGCTTGGTCGAGATGGTCGGCGACGACTCCACGGATCTGCACGTTGGCTCGCGACGTGATCTCGATGATTCCTGAGCCGTGGCTGGACCCGACCTCGGCGATCAGCGCGAGCTGCTCCGAGGACACGATCCCTCCTGGCAGCCGGATGCGCATCAGCCAACCGTCAGCGCGCTCCATCGCGTCGACGACACCCGGACACGCTCCGCGAATCGAGATGGGAGTGCTCACACCGCTCAACGTACCATCCACGTAGGGCAGGCTGCCCTACCTCCGATCAAGCGGGGCTACGCTCGCCGTCATGGCCCAGCCGTCTCGCTTCTTGATCAACACCGGCACGGGGAAGGGTAAGACATCGGCGTCGATGGGTGTGATGGGCCGGTCGTGGGCGCGTGGTTGGAACACCTGTGTCGTGCAGTTCGTGAAGAGCGAGAAATGGAAGGTCGGCGAGCGCAAGTTGGCCGAACACCTCGGCATCGACTGGTTCACACTCGGCGACGGATTCACATGGGAATCAACGGACCTCGACCAGACCGCCGCCAAGGGACGACATGCCTGGGACACTGCTGCGGGTCTCATCACGTCCGGCGAGTACGACATGGTCATCCTCGACGAGGCCACATACATCGTCAAATACGGTTGGGTGCCAGTCGATGAGATCGTTCCGGTGATCGCCACCCGCCCGCAGCGTACGAACGTGATCATGACCGGCCGCTACGCCGCGCCCGAGTTGATCGAGATCGCCGACACCGTCACGGAGATGACCAAGATCAAACACGCAATGGACCAAGGGATCGGGGCCCGAAAGGGCATCGAGTACTGACGTGAGCGACCTCCCGCCGCGCCTCGTCATTGCCGGCACGCACTCGGGTGTCGGCAAGACCACTGTTGCTGTCGGCCTGATGGCTGCCTTCCGCGCCACCGGCCTCACCGTCGGCGCGGCCAAGGTCGGACCCGACTTCATCGATCCCGGCTACCACTCGTTGGCAGTCGGTCGACCTTCGCGCAACCTCGACATCTGGATGTGTGGAAGCGATGCGATCCTGCCCCTCGCCGGCAAGGCCGGGGCCGGGTGTGACCTGCTCGTCGTCGAGGGCGTGATGGGATTGTTCGATGGTGCCGGCGACGGCACGCCGTCGTCGACCGCCGATGTCGCCGTGCTGCTCGATGCACCCGTGATCCTCGTGGTCGACGCTTCTTCGATGAGTCAGTCCGTTGCTGCGCTCGTCCATGGCTTCGCCTCGTTCGACCCCCGGATCCGAATCGCCGGCGTGATCGTGAACCGGGTCGGCAGTCCCGGCCACGAAACAATGCTCCGCGAGGCCGTAGAACCGCTCGGACTTCCCATCGTCGGGGTGCTCAGGCGAGACGATCGTCTCGCCTGGCGGGACCGGCACCTCGGGCTGATCCCGGTCGCGGAGGACCCCGACGGCGTGCGCGCGTCGTTGGAGCTGCTCTGCGCGCTGATCACGCAGAGCTGCGACCTTGCAGCGATCCACACCGTGGCCCGCTCCGGCTCAACCTCCGTCACGGCCGCCGCACCGCCCCCCGCTCGTCGCATCGGCGCCGCGCGGATTGCACTCGCATCAGGCCCGGCGTTCAGCTTCATGTACCCGGACAACCTCGAAGCACTCGTCGAGGCCGGTGCCGAGTTGATCCCCTTCGACCCATGCATCGATCAGGAATTGCCGCCCGGTTGTGCAGCGTTGGTGGCCGGGGGCGGCTTCCCCGAGGTGTACGCGGAACACCTGAGCCAGAACAGGAGTCTGCTGGCGCACGTGCGGCAACAGATCGACGAGGGACTCGTCGTGTGGGCCGAGTGCGGCGGCCTGCTCTGGTTGTGTCGACAACTCGACGGAGCACCGATGGTCGGCGCCGTGCAGACCGATGCGGTGATGACACAGCGGTTGACACTCGGATACCGGACGGCTGTGAGCCAGGTCGACAGCGCACTCGGACCGGCCGGAACCACGGTGCGCGGCCACGAATTCCATTACAGCGTCACAACGCCGACCGGCGATGCACTGGACCTCGTTGGTCGGCATGGTTGGGGGCCTGGCGGCTTCGCGAGGCGCAACATGTTCGCCTCGTACCTGCACACCCATCTCGCCAGCAGGCCAGACCTCGCCGAGGGATTCATGACGAGTGCCCTACGTCTGCCCTATGGCAACTAGGGTTCGCACGTGCACAAGTCGTCGATCTACCTCACCGACGATCTCAAACGGGGGTTGGCAGATCTCTCCATCCGAAGCGGAAAGTCGGAGGCCGAACTGATCCGCACTGCGATCGAGCACCTGGTCGCAGTGCCGGCCACGTCACATCGCGACAAGGCCGCGGCGGCGTCCCTGTCGAGCCCGGCGTTCGCCGGTCCGGCGTTCCCGAGCCCGGCGGTGATCGGCGTCGGCATGGGCCCTGGACCTGCGGGACTTGTCACGGCGCTGGCCCGTAACACGCTGCTCGCAGCTGGACGCGTGGTGGTCGTGACCACCGATCAACGGTCGATCGGACGAGCGGAGATGGTCGTCAGATCCGTCGCGCACAGCGTACGGATCATCCGAGTGCCTTTTGCGATCGGTGCCGACGAGTCAGGCCGCCGCGCATCGCTCGGCGAGGTCGCTGACGCAGCCCTCGCCGGCGCCGACGGCGGTGAACTCGTCGCCGTTGCACTGCTCGGTGATCCTGCGCAATGGACGATCTTCCCCGAGCTGTGCGGGCTGCTGTCCAGCCGGCGTCCTGGTCTGCATCTCGAAGCAATCCCTGGGATCACCACCTATCAGGTCATTGCGGGACGGACCGGCTCAGCGCTCGGCTCGTCCTGCGGCGCCTTGATCGTGGTCGACAACGTGAACGATCTGGACACGCACCTGGCCGGCGACTCGTGCGTCGTGCTGTTCAAGGCATCGACCGACGCGACCAGCGTCCGCGAGGTCGCTGCTCGCCACGGCCGCGCTGCAATCGTCGGCGAGCTGACCGGCCTCCCCGGCGAGCGGACGGTGGCCCTGGGCCAGATGATCGATGGTCCGATGAGCTATCTCGCCACGGTCGTGTTCCCGGCGCCGCAACACGAGCGCACCGGTGCCGAATGATCTCCTTCGTCGGTGCCGGTCCCGGCGCAGCAGACCTGATCACACTTCGCGGCGCGCAGCGTCTGGCATTCGCAGACATCGTCGTCTGGGCGGCCTCACTGGTGTCCGACGTGATGCTGCAGCACTGCCGTGCCGGTGTCGTGTTGCACGATTCGAAGACGATGACACTCGACGATGTCTGTCACGTCTTCGCCGACAACCCGCATGCTGAAATCGTCCGCCTGCATTCTGGCGACACCAGCATCTACAGCGCTATCGGCGAACAGATCGCCTGGTGCCGTACGCACGGGCGGGACTTCGACATCGTGCCAGGCGTCAGCTCGATGTCGGCGGCGGCGGCGCTGGCCGAAACAGAACTGACGATTCCCGGGGTGTCCCAATCAGTGGTCATCACCAGGCTCGCTCGCGGCACCGCTGCGTCCGTGCCGGACTCCGAGACAATCGAGGCATTCGCGGCGACAGGTGCGACTCTCGCGCTGTTCCTGTCGGTGACCTGTGTCGACGACCTGGCTCTCCGGCTCCTCTCCGGTCGGTCCAGGTACACGGCACGGACTCCGGTCGTGGTTGCCTATCGCGCATCATGGCCGGATGAACGTCTGATCAGATCCACGATCAGCACGTTGGCGGCCGACGTCCGGGCCGCCGGGTTGACGGCCACCACGCTGTTCCTCGTCGGTGATGCGCTGGCCGGGACTGCCCCTCCATTGGCCAGCCACGTATACGCCCCGACGTACGCAACCCGTTTCCGCGATTCGGTCGGGGTACCCTCCGGTGAGTGACCTGACGCGCGCACACCCAATCGTCGAGCCCGTCCTCGATCTCGACGTCGAGCCCGACGTCGAGATCGTGGGCACCGTCGGCGGCGAGGTCTTCGGACGTGCGGCTCGTCGTGCGATCGATTCCGCCGACGTGATCGTCGCCTCGGCGCGCCACCTGAACTGGTTCCCTGCCACGACCGCGCCGCGGATCGAGATCGAGTTGACCGGCGCCTTACCAATGTTGATCGAGCAGATCGCCGAGCACCGCAGTCAGGGTCGGTCCGTCTGCGTGTTGTCGTCCGGCGACCCCGGTTTCTTCGGTATCACCCGGCTACTGGTCGCCAGGTTTTCGAGCGTGGCAGTGCGTGTGCATCCGGCCCCCTCATCGGTGTCACTCGCCTTTGCAGCAGCGGGTATGACGTGGGACGACGCTGCCGTCGTGTCGGCGCACGGTCGCGATCTGGAGACTGCTGTGCAATCCGCGATGCGCTCCCGCAAGGTGGCCGTGCTGACCGCCCCCACGAGCCCGCCACAACGCCTCGGGGCGTCGCTGATTGCCGCTGGATGCCTGGAACGGACGGTCGTGGTGGCCAGTCGCCTCGGCGAGACCGACGAGTCCGTGACCCACACCGATCTGGCCGGACTCGCTGCAGGCGTCTTCGACGCGATGTCCGT
>JAYTOM010000364.1:0-4323 GCA_043747765.1 Actinomycetota bacterium | reverse complement strand
GATCGACCTCGACAAGGAATTGCGCGGCCATCTGGTGGAGAACGGCGAGCTCAACGCCGACAAGATGGACACGGCGTTGCACGCAGCACGAGGCCTCGTCTTTTGTGCCCGACTCGGAGTCGACACGGTGCGGTTCACCGATGCTGCCGACGCGTTGGTCGCGTTCAGGGTCCTTTGTGGTTCCACACCGTCGACCTACTTCCCGAATCAGGTCGCCGGTAGCGCCGTCTATCGGGACGGGACGTGGAGGATCAGTGGCAAGACGCTGTGCCGATTGGCCTACTCGACCGGCATGGATTGTGCCGGTGCAAATCCGGACAATCCAGTGCAGCCGACAGCATTCGAACTCACCGCCGTGCCCGACGGATATGTCTGGGACGGCGGGCCCCAGGCCGACGTCTTCGGCGTCAACGGATCCGGCCGGTGGAGCGATCCGGTTCACGGCAGGCGTTTCTCGATTGTCAGTCAAGGACTCGCCGGTGTCTCCAAGCTCGACGCGACCGACGCAGATTTCGTCCTCTCGTCTCCCCGATTCGCAACGGCGAACGGAACGACCGTTGCGGTCGGTGATCGCCCGGGCCGAGCCGAGCAGGACGGGAACGGAGCGACAACCAAGGTGCCCGGTCCCGATCAGACCCCGAACGATCAGTGCCCGTACACGGCGATACCCGGGCACGTTGGTATGACACTCGGCACAAGCGGCTCCACGATGGTCGCGTCCGGCGTGGTCGTCGGAACCACTCCGCCCCCGCCGTTGATCTGCTGAGGTGTGATCCGCTGACGCGCGACAGCTTCAATTGCCGAGTGACCACGTCAACGCGAGGGGGCCGAACTGCCCGTAGAGCGGACCCCCACATTCGTCTGTGAGGTCGATCGTTGCCACCAGTACCCGGTCGTTGCCATGGCATCGCCGGGCAGCTTCGCATCGATCTCGCCCAACATCAGTTTGGCTGGACTGAACATCGCGAAGCTGTTGTCTGCCCCGAGATCAACCCACGTCAGCACGAGGAAGCGCGTGCTGCTCCGACCGTGGACGGCGGGCCCGTCGAAATCGAAGTCTCCGTGGTCGTCAGCGACAGTTCGGACATCGGCCCGCCGATGCGCATCGTCGGCATCGGCGGCGCGAGATCCTCGGGCGCTGCCCGGACCTGTACGCCGACATGCACATGGTGAACGGGCACGCCGGCGTGGCGGAACCGGCGCCCGGGAAGATGATGGCCGTGGATGTCGATCTTCAACTCGGTGCTGCGATTCGCTTGTGTTCGGAGTACTCGGCTCGACGGCTATTGCTGGAAGTTCTCGACCACGTTATTGCTGCGCTCCTTGGCATCTTCAGGCGAGAGGCCCGCGTCGCGCCGCGCTCGGCGTTGACGAAGCAGATCCCACAACTGATCCAGTTGCACATCGAGATGCGCGATGCGGGTTCGGTCGTCGGCGCTGAGTCCGTCGTGATGTGTCTCACGCAACTGGTGCTCCTCGGCAACCAATGCTTCGATCTGTCGAATCAATACGTCGTCGGCCATGGGTTCTCCGTTTCGATTGCGTCAGCTGTATTTCTATCGCCCCGGTCGACGGTCGAGGTCGAGCGGAGCCGCATCAGCGACTCGGTGCTCGTTACGCTGCCCGCATGTACATCGAGGACATCAGTTACGAGGTCGACGGCACCGAATTCATCGGGCACCTGGCCGTCGACGAGACCACCGATCACCGGCGTCCAGCAGTTCTGGTCTGCCACGAGGGCCCGGGTCTCAGCGATAACGCCAAGCAGGTGGCCGAACGTCTCGCCGTACTTGGTCATGTGGCGTTCGCGCTCGACTATCACGGTGGTGGAAGCGCGCTACAGCGCGACGCCATGTACGCACGTCTCGGGGAGTTGATGGGTGACGTCGATCAGGTCCGTCGACTCGCCAACGGCGGCCTCAAGGTGTTGCTCGATCAGCCGACCGCCGACGCATCGCGCGTTGCCGCGATCGGATACTGCTTCGGTGGAACGATGGCGCTGGAACTGGCGCGCAGCGGCGCCGCCGTCCATGCCACGGTCGGCTTCCATTCCGGCCTGACCACGTCGAGGCCACAGGACGCGTCGAACATCACTGGCAAGGTTCTGGCGCTGATCGGCACCGAGGACCCGATTATCCCGCTGGAACAACGCAACGATTTCGAAGCGGAAATGCGGGCCGGCGACGTCGATTGGAGAATGGTGCTGTACGGGGGTGCCCAGCACAGTTTCACGAACAAAGATGCTGCCTCGTCCGGCATGGCCGGCATTGCCTACAACGAGGCAGCCGACACGCGATCGTGGCGAGCGATGATCGACCTCTTCGACGAGACGTTCGGCTGAAGTTCCGTGCGAGCATCGGGGCGGAGGCGACATGATCGTTCTCGGTCCGACCGTCGCTGACGCTGTGTGAATCAGGTGGGGAGATCCGACAGGAATCCGATGATGGCCACGTTGACAGCCTCGGGGTGGGCCGTGCTCATCTCGATCGATTTGTAATCGATGCCGTGAACCACGACTGCGGGGCGCGTGATCTCGCCGAGCCGGCCGGTGATGTCGTCTCGGCCGTTCAAGCAGTTTGCGGGTTCGGCCAAGGCGTCGACCGGTCTGGCAGCCAGCCAGAAGTCGACCATGCCCTGTTCTGCTGCCATGGTCTCAGCGAAGGGCACGCCCGCTTCGGTATCCAACAGGACGAGGGCTCGGGTGGAGCGAATTCGAGTCGCCGCGAGGCGGGAGAAAGGTACTAGTACCTTTCTCCAGTCGTCTGCCTTCCCGCACCGTCCGATGATGTTGACAACAGTTCACCGCCGAGTGAATCCATGAACATCGATGAGGAGTGACGACATGCAGAAACGTTTGATCAGTGTGGCAATTGGTGCTGGGGCGATCGTGGCCCTCAGTGGAGTCGCGATGGCCGCTGCCCACTCTGTCAGCACAGCGCCCCCTCCGGCGTTCGTGCCCGGTGTCGAGCAGTCCACCCCGGCATCAGAATCACTGTCATCTTCGTCGTCTTCGTCGTCATCGTCATCGTCGTCGTCTGTTCCGGTCACGTCGTCCACGACACCGCTGACGTCATCGACGGCCGACGACCACGGTGTTGATCCAACGACCCCTTCCGGCGGGGATGATCACAGCGAGGAGGGGTCCACAGCTGTGCTGATCTCGCCGAGTTCGTCCAGCGTTGACGACCACGGCAACGGCGGGAACGACGGTGGTGATGCCGACGGATCGTCGTCCACGTCAGCCACTGGATCGACCGTCACCGGATCGACCGTCACGGGCTCGACAGTCACCGGATCATCGGTCGACGACAATGAGCACGGTACTGCGAGCGACGACCACGGTGATGACCGCGGCGACGGACCGACCTCGTCGACCGTCGCGACAGTCCCGTCGAGTTCGTCGTTCGTGTCCACGCCGACCGCGTCGACCGTCGATGGCCACGGTGGCGACGGCCAGAACGGCCGCAACCGTCAGGGCGGGCAGGAAACCGACAACAGCACGTCACCCGGCTCGGGCAATCGAGGTGGCAGCGACGGCTGACCGTCGGACGGTCGCGGTGCTGTGCTGTGGTCAGTCGTCGCCGAGATGCGCGTTCGCCCACAGGGCGGCCTGGGTCCTGCTGGTCACACCGATCGTTGCGAAGATGTTGGTCAGGTGTGATTTGACGGTTCGTTCGGTGATGCCGAGGTCACGTGCGATGTGCTTGTTCGCGACGCCCGTTCCGACCAACAACAGAACCTGCTTCTCCCTCGCAGTCAGCGTTGGCTGCGGGGGAGTTTCGCGTTGGGCATCGAGCAGTGCCCGCGCCGCTTTCGGATCGAGCGGTGACTCACCCCGAGCTGCAGCCCGAATTCCATTGAGCAATTCATCGGCGCCTGCGTGCTTGAGCAGATATCCGGTCGCGCCGGCGCGCAGTGCCTCGAGGATCCTCCGTTTGTCCGAGAACGAGGTCAGCACAACGACGTGCGTCGAGGGGAACGAAGCGCTGATCTGGCGTGTTGCCTCGATGCCGTCCATGATCGGCATCGACAGGTCCATCAGCACAACGTCCGGTAGCTGTGTGCGAGTCGTCTCGACTGCGGACGCACCATCGGCAACCGAGCCGATCACCTCGATGTCGTCGGCCGTGGACAACAACTTCTCCAGTCCGTTTCGAATCACGATGTGGTCGTCGGCGATCAGAACACGGATCATGGCAGTGGTATCTCGACGGTCATGGTCGTTCCTCGATCTTCTACAGCGTTGCTTCCCGGTGTCGACCGGACGCGGAGTGAGCCTCCACCATCGCCGACGAGACCACGGAGTGCCTTGAGCCCGACGTG
>JAYTOM010000363.1:0-6507 GCA_043747765.1 Actinomycetota bacterium | reverse complement strand
CGGAATCCTGACGTGTGGACGTACATCGGCGTGGTCGGGTCGGTGACGACTTGACCGACGGCGGGTTCGATGACGTTGATCGCGACCTTGTGGTGTCCGGTGGGTTGGGTGGCGGCTGGCGCCGCAGTTGCCGAGGCAGCCCCGATCATGAATGGCACGACGAGGGCCGCGATGACCAAGCCGATCGTCAGCCGTGATCTGTGAGACGTGTGTGAGGCGTGCATGTTGGAGAGTTCCATCCTGTTCTGGTCCCGTTTGGGAGTTCGGGACCGGGAACCCGCCAGCGGCGATACCGCATTCCAATGTTCGGAGCACGACCCTGCGACACACCACGACGTAGGCCGCGTCCGTTCTGGCGGATCGCGGCCGGGCGGTCGAGTTCGATCCGCTACGCACGCTCAGGTCCGGATACTCGCGACCGTCGATGCGTTGATGGTGGCGCGCACAATGGCGCCGAACGACCCAACCCGACCAGGATCAAGTTTTGCACCGGCGTCCTCGTCCTCGCCCAGCGAGAGCCACTCACTACGATTGTACGATTGGCGTCAGTCGATCAGCTCAACGGCGGCACGTCATCTGTGGCGTCGAGTACGGGTGGCAAGCCGACGAACTTCGATCGCCGCCGGATCAACTCAACGTCACCACGTGCGGCATTCTCCGATGTCGTTTTGCGTGGGAGTGCGCCATTTGCTGCAAAGCCGATGTTCAGCCGGCTCGAACGCGTCATCATGTTCGGATGCGAGCGAGACAGACCAATCGGCGTCGAGGCAGACGACCGTGACCGCCGAGTTTCCGATCGTCCGCGCCGCCTGCCATCTCGCCAATGCCGGGGTGGATGTGAGTGTCACGCTCGGACAGTCGCCGCGCGCGCTCGTGCCCGTGCCATCGCGCCAGTACGACATCATCGAGCGGATGGGCGTGAGCGTTGTCGATGAACCCGGCCGCGCCGACGTCGTCATCGACGCGCTGATTGGATACAGCTTGCGAGGCGCGCCCCGAGGCCGGATCGGAGAGCTCGTCGAACGCATCGGTGATCTCGGCGATCGAGTCGTCGCGCTCGACACGCCATCAGGGATGGACGTCACCAACGGGTCCGTACCCGGCGTGGCGGTGACCGCCGATCTCACGATGACTCTGCTGTCAGCGCGTTGTTCCAGTGTCCAGTGTCGCCCAGTCCGAACATCGACCGCCCTCGTTGGGCGAACGATTTTGGTTTCTTCGTTGATCCGAGCGTCACGGTCGGACGAGTCGTACGTCGTCATGACGAGGCTCCGACGGCTCTATCTCGCTGACATCTCGATACCGCCGTCGGTAGGGGCTGACATATGAGACGCATCGAGGATTACGCGTTGCTGAGCGACTCGAGATCTGCTGCGCTCGTCTCCAAGGCGGGATCGATTGACTGGCTGTGCTTCCCACGGTTCGATTCGGGGGCTTGCTTCGCGTCGTTGCTGGGTGGGCCGGACAACGGTCGTTGGTCGCTCGGCCCGGTGGGCGAAGCCCGAACGGTGAGGACGTACCGGGCGGGATCGCTCGTCCTCGAGACCACACACTCGACCGCGAGCGGCGTCGTTGTCGTCGTCGATGCGATGGTGCCCGTGGGTGACGCGCATCGCCTGGTGCGCAGCGTCGAGTGCCACAGTGGGGTGGTCGCGATGCGGACCGACGTACGGATGCGGTTCGACTACGGCAGTATCGTCCCGTGGGTCACCGGGTCCGAGGATGCGCTGTTCGCGGTGGCCGGCCCCGAGGCTCTGGTCCTGCGCACGCCGATCGAGTTGCTCGGCGTCGGGTTTGCGACGGTTGGTGAGTTCACCGTGCGAGCGGGAGACCAGGTGTCGTTCGAGTTGGCGTGGTACGAGTCGCACAGGTCCCCTCCGCCTCCCATCGACGTCGACGACGCGCTCGAGGACACCATCGAGTGGTGGAGAGCGTGGTCGTCTCGGCTGAGCTACGACGGTGCCTATCGCGACGACGTCCATCAGTCCCTCACGGTCCTCAAAGGTCTGAACCATGCCGCGACCGGATCGTTCGTCGCTGCAGCGACGACATCGCTTCCTGAGTGGATCGGTGGCTCCCGCAACTGGGACTACCGGTACTGCTGGTTACGCGACGCGACCTTCACGTTGTTGGCATTGTTGAAGGGAGGATGCGTCGATGATGCTCGGTCATGGCGTGACTGGCTCGTACGCGCGGTAGCCGGCGAGCCGTCGCGGTTGCAGATCATGTACGGGCTCGCCGGAGAACGTCGGTTGCCCGAGTTGGAGCTCCCATGGTTGGACGGTTTCGAAGGCTCCAGGCCAGTCAGGGTCGGCAATGGGGCGGCTGAGCAGGTCCAACTCGACGTATTCGGCGAGGTCATGGACGCGATGCATCAGGCTCGGGTGCACGGCATGGCGCCAGACGAGAACGCGTGGCGGGTGCAAGAAGCGATGATGAATTGGCTCGAGGGAAACTGGCGGGTGCCCGACGAAGGTATCTGGGAGGTGCGTGGTGGTCGGGACCAGTTCACCCATTCCAAGGTGATGGCCTGGGTGGCGTTCGACCGAGCGGTGAAAGCGGTCGAGCAACACGGACTCGGAGGCGACGCAGCGAGGTGGCGTGGCCTCCGAGCGGAGGTGCACGCCGAGGTGTGCGCGTACGCGGTCGACGACCGTGGCGTGTTCACTCAGTCCTTCGGGGGACAGGCGCTCGATGCGTCGACACTGCTGATCCCCCTCGTCGGTTTCCTTCCGGCCGGCGACCCGAGGGTGGTGGCCACGGTCGAAGCCATCCAACGCGAACTGACCACCGATGGACTAGTGACGCGCTATCAGGTAAACGACGCTGACGACGGTGTCGGTGGCGAAGAGGGAGCGTTTCTGCTGTGTTCGTTCTGGCTCGTCGACTGCCTCGCCTTGATGGGTCGCCGCGATCAGGCCACCGCCCTCTACGAACGGCTCCTGGGCCTGCGCAACGATGTCGGTCTCCTGGCCGAAGAGTACGACCCCGTCGCCGGCCAACAACTCGGCAACTTCCCCCAGGCTTTCTCCCACGTTGCCATCGCCAGCAGTGCCATGACCCTCTGCCCGGACCATGTCGGTCCGAGCGAGGAACGAGCACACCAATGACATCGTGTCAATACTCATAGCCACACCGCGTTGGCGAATGTGGTTGAAGAGCTCTCGCCGCAGGCGACGCACAACACGACCACATGTGCGGACAATCGGGGGTGTGATCATTGTTGGTTGCAAGCGAGGCTATGGCTGATGTGCGGTGTGAAGACCGACCGCACCGCGTGGATGGTCATCCAAGGGTGACGAGTTCATCCAGAACCCTGACTGCGGTCACGACGAACGCAGCGTCGACGCTCGAGCTGACCGTCTGCGCGATGTTGCCGCATTCGATGAACTCGCCTCGATGATTTGACCAGATCGACATCAGATCGAGCCTCCACGCCGATACCCGAGCGAACAACGCAACACTGCGGTTCTGGCGGATACAGAGGTGGGGGTGATGTCGCCCTGCGTGCGGCTACCAGGGCCGAGCTGAGGGAAAAGCATCGAGTCCCAAAGTCTGGCGTATCGACGCTGCGGCATCGATACGTTCGGGCGTGAGGCGAGCGCCCGTACCATCGGCGAGGCGGGTCATCATCTCGAAATTGGCGATGACCGCGGCGGCATCGACCAGCCACTCGGTACCGAGGATGTCAACGATGGCTGCCCGAGCAGCCTCAGCGCGAACGGTGTCGTCGCCGACGACACCGGTGACGAACTCCTCGAGGAGCCGACTGCGTTCGTTGCTCGATTCAGCGGGGATGCTCGCACGGAGCATCAGATTGTGTGCCGTCGTTCAATAGAAGCACTCACGCGCTGCCGACAGACGGGCAGCGACCAGTTCCATCTCACCACGGCTCAGCGTGCCCCGACTCCACCCGAGCTCGTGCATCTCGTCGAACGGAATGTACTGCACCGCCGCAAGGCGACGTACGTTGATCATCTCCTCGGGTACAGCGCTGAGGCCTTGCACGACCGCCGCATCACGGTCGGCGGGGACAGCGACCGGAACCCAATTGAGGGTGGCGGCTTCCACGTCGGGATGCCGCCCATGCGGAGCGCCCGACGTGGTGGCCGGCAACGGCGGTCGCTCCTGGCCAGTTGCCCGGAAGAATCCGTCGACTGCCGCGACAACAACGACCACGCCGACCATCTCGACGTAGGCAACGGGGTCGATACCGAGCTCGAGTTGTTGCTGGTACCAACCTGCGGTCAGGGACGACGCGTGGCCTGCGATCCGGTAGACGGCGTCGATCACTGCGTCCGGTATCACCCCAGCCGATGGCATTGCTCTCCCTGCGGCGGTGGGCGACACCCACGGCGGCAGCGGATCAGTGTCATCAAGCGCCGCGAGTGTTGTGGACGCGATCGCCGCACGTTCGTCGCCGCTCCAAGACGCTCCCGGCGACGTGACGTGTTGCCATGCTGCCAACTGTGTTGCGAGGAGATCAGGTCTGATCGTGGGGTCACCCATCGAGGCACCGGATCCATCCACGCACCGACGAGGACTTCAGCGGAAGACGTCTGGGCATCCACCGATCATGGGGCGACCGGCAGCGCTAGTCAAGAAAAGGTGCGGCGACAGGGCAGACGAAGATCGGCCCCTGCGGACCGATGACCTCGGCCAGCGCGCGTTCCAGCTGGCCATGGCATTGCGGTCGAACGCTGCGTACAGCTCGAATCCCGTGGGATACGCCACCGAGCTCGCCACAGCGTTCGACCGCTGCCACCAACTCCGACACGCCACCTGAACCACGGCCCTCGGACCCGGCGCCGCATCACCACCGAGCCCGACCAACCCACCCACCACACGACCCCCTACGCCGACGCGCCCCCGAAACACCCGCACAGCCCGCGCCGACAACACCGGCCCCGAACCCGCCCACACGCCCAACAGCCCCAGGCCTACTGATCGGCATTGGGGTTAGGTGACGGTTGATCGGCTGAGCGCCACGGCCGCTGCGAAGAGCAGCACCGTGAACACCCGTCGGGGTAGGCGCTCGCTCAGGTCAGGCGGTGTCGATCTCGGAACCACATCACGCCCCCGCCGACTGCGAACATCGCCCAGAACGCCGCGTTCGAACTGGTACCGATGGTCGCCGGCGCGCCGGCGGAAACGTTGCTCCAGTTCTTCTGGAGCAACGCGACGAGTGCCATGACTGCGAAGCCGACGGCGGCGCCGAGTCCAGCGAGGCGCATCCGCGAGGCAACGATCAAGGCGACGCCGAATGCGATGGTCAGCAGCGCGTCCAGCCCGTTGAACCACAGCAACTTCAGTTCCAACTTGGAGTTTCCGAACAACGCGACGTGATGGGTTGCGAAGTCGACGTTGCGGGCGAGGAACAAGCCGATCGCCCCAACGACGACGGCGATCGTGCCGAGCACAACGAAGGCCCTGTCCCGGGCCGATCGCGGGCCAGCGAGCGCGGCGTCGATACGCGGCGCACGCTCTCCCGACGGCACTGCAAAGAGCATCAGGTGCAAGAAGAAGATCAGGGCGTAGCTCCAGGGCCATTCGTTGTCTCGGTAGGCCACGGACAGGAAGATCGGGATAGCGTTGAACGCGCCGATGAGCGCCACGAGCCTCGTTCGATACCCGATCAGCAAAAGAGCGGCGAGCGTACCATCGGTCAGGATCACGATCCAGCCGAACAGGTGGAAGTTGGGCAGGATCAACTGTTCGGTGAGCCACTTCCAGACTCCCCAGACCGGAGTGTCGACCGCTGAGCGCGTGTACTTGTACAGCCCGCCGCCGGTGTCCTGACCGAAGTTGGGGGCAACCTTCCAGTGCAAGTTGGACAGCCAGAGCAGCCCAGCCGCGATTCGTGCCGCCGCCACCACGACGTAGCGCGTTCGGGTGTCGACTGCATCGAAGCGGTGCTGTCGCGTTGGAGACGTCGTCGTTTGGTCGAGTTCCACGATGGAGCCCCCTCGGTGCCGGTGTGTTCCCCATCATGTCAGGGGGCCATGGTGCCGCAGTCCGTGTTGCGTCAATGTTTCGAATTGGACGCCAGCACCTTCGCCGGGCTGACGTTACGGTCCGGTCGGTGGAACCGCCAGTGGATTGTTCGGTCGGGGTGACCAAGGAACCTCCTCCGGTCCGTCATCGCGGAGATCCCCGACGCCTTCGTAAGCCGGACATGGGTGTGGAGCGGGTGCACCGTTGAGTCGGAGCGTTTCGCCATGTCGAGCACCGAGCGGGCTCTCGCTGCGTTCGTAGGCGCTGCGGAAGATGCTGGCGACGCCCGCGTACGAGTTTGGCGCTCCATCCGCGGCCCGCACACGTTGTGATACCGCAGGGCCTTGACCGAGGTCGCCGGGTGGTCCCTGGCAAAGGCGTTGCACAGCCCTTCCCGGGCGAGTCTCGGGCGCAGCGTCGATGTACTCGGGTTGGCCATTGATGGTGGTTACTGGGCGATCGGAATGTCGTGGGTCGACGTCGACTTCTTGGCTGCGGTCTTTGGTGACGTTC